>NZ_JBPWAP010000001.1:0-341766 GCF_051776705.1 Bacillus cereus group sp. BceL291
ATACAGAAAGATTCCAAGAAAAACTTCACGGCCTTTCCCCGATAGAATATCGGGAAAAGGCCGTGGCATAATACTCTTTTTATTACTGTCTACTTGACAGGGAGATGACCAGAACCATACTCTTTTTTATTGTCCCCCTATTTCGCCTTATCAGAATAGTATTTCATTGGCTCTTTATACTAAAACTTATGTTATAATACGTTTCATGCGCATTAATAGGAGGTAAATTATGTTAAAAAAAGCAATCGCTGAATTTATTGGTACATTTGTACTTGTATTATTCGGAACTGGAGTAGCCGTCACTGGCGGCGGAATTGAAGGAATTGGAACATTAGGAATCGCTATGGCTTTCGGTCTATCTATTGTAGCTATGGCATATAGCATCGGAACAATTTCTGGATGTCACATTAACCCAGCAGTATCAGTAGCTATGTTCATCAACAAACGAATGAACGCTATGGAACTTTGTTATTATGTATTAGCTCAAATTTTAGGTGGTTTATTAGGAACTGCAACGTTAGTAACAATTTTAAAATCTGCTAAAACACCTTTAGATAATTTAGGACAAAATGGTTTCGGAACTCTTGGTTTATCTGGAGCATTTTTAGTTGAGTTCATTTTAACTTTCGTATTTATTTTAGTTATCGTTGCTGTAACAGGTAAAAAAGGAAGTTCTTCTTTAGCTGGACTAGTAATTGGTTTCACATTAGTTTTAATTCACTTATTAGGAATTCCGTTAACTGGAACATCTGTTAACCCAGCTCGTAGTATCGCACCAGCTTTATTTGTTGGTGGAGAAGCACTTTCTCAACTATGGGTATTCATCGTAGCACCAATTCTTGGTGGTATCTTCGCAGCTATCGTAGGTAAATTCATTTTAAATACTGAAAAATAGAATTTTCAATATTTCTGAATAAAAAAAGGCGAGCCCTCATTATGAGGAAGCTCGCTTTTTTTTATTCTTTCATTTTAGACTTTAAATTTGTAACTAATTGATCTACCGTTACATTTGCAAGTACGTTTTCCATCGCTTCTTGCGCTTGCATTAAAATAATTTCTAATACTGATTGAATATTAGCTCCTACTGGACATTCAATGTTGGGATTTTCATGGAAGGAAAATAGCTGTCCTTCTTCTACAACTTCCACTGCTTTATATACATCAAGTAATGTAATTTCTTCTAAATCTCGAGCAAGTGTCGTACCACCTTTACCAGCTTGTACATCAACAAGTCCTGCTCTCTTCAACATTCCTGTAATGCGACGAATCACAACTGGATTTGTATTCACACTACCGGCAATCCATTCAGAGGTACAGCGAGAGTTTCGATCTATCGCAAGTAATGTCAGCATATGAACACCTACTGTAAAACGACTACTAATCCCCATCTGCACACCCTCCTTTTTATTCATTCTATTAAAAGACGACTCTTATCATTATATACTATTTTTAATTTATACATAAAGAAAAAGCATGATTTCAATAGGAAATCATGCTTTTCTCTCATTATTGACGCTTTATAAATTTCGCTAAATCTTTAAATTTCACTTTATCTGAGTAATTCATTACGCCGTTTACGTAAATGCGGCTTGTAACAGCATTTAATACCGCAATTGTCGCCAATAAGACTGCTAATGTTATCGTAATTTCTAGCATACCTGCTTCACCAGCTACAATACGTGAGAAGGTAACCATCGGTGTAAAAAAGGGAACGTAAGAACTTACAACGACGATAGTACTATTCGGATCACTTAATGATTTAATACTAATAAAGAATGCAGCCATAATTAAAATCATTACCGGGAAAGATACAGCTTGTAAATCCTCCGTCTTAGACACGACAGCTCCAGCAGCAGCATACATCATCGCATAAAGTAAATATCCCGTAATGAAATAAACAAGAAACATGCTGATAACCTTTACATCTAATTTCGTAAAGTCAATTGGAATACCAAATAGTGAGGCACTTTCTAAATCGACCCAACCTAACAAATATGGAATAAGATAACCACACGCCAATATGACAAGTTGCAATAACGCCGTTGAAACAACCGCTAAAATTTTCGCATACATCATCGTAAGAGGCTTCACTTTCGGAAGCATTACTTCCATTACACGTGACGCCTTTTCAGATGCAATATTCATTGCGATTGTATTTCCGAACGCTACAATAAACATATATAAAGCAAATGTAAAGAAATAGGCAATTCCGAAAGAAGATGTACGATCTTTTATCGCTTCTTGCTTTACTTGAATTTCTGTTTGTAATTGCTGTGCAATTTCTGGTGAAACATTATTTTTGGCAATCGTCACCATCGTATATTGTTGCTTTAAATATCCTGCCATAATTGCAGAAGTTGCTTGGCTTGGAAATCCATTATACATATATGTAATCGATGGAGCCCCATCCTTTTCCGTCACATGGAATAGACCATCTAAATCGCCTTCTTCTACTTGCTTATGCAGTTTATCAAAATCATCCTTTGAACCAATTGTTATTTTTGCTGATGGCAATAGCTTATTTAGCTCATCTTTTTGTACTTTATATGTGGAACTCTCTACTACAACTGCAATTTTATCTTTATCCTTATTTTTATCATCGCCTGAAGTAAAATGATTAAATGCAAAAATCCCAAACACAACTAAAAATAAAATCGCACTCGTAATTAATGATTTTTTAGATAAAAATGCTTCCCTAAAATAAAATGAAAATACGTGAGAAAATTTACGCATCGTTATTTCGCCCTCTCTACAAAGATTTCGTTTAACGTCGGCTCTAACATTTTGAATTGTCGTAAGCTAACACCTTGCTCTTGCAACTGTTGCAAAATCTTGAGAGCTTCCGCATCGTCTTGTACTTTCACATAAAGAAGGCCTTGTTGTTTTTCATACGATACATGTATAGCTTCTAATCCCTTTTCATTCTCTACTGTATCTTCAATCGTTAAATTACGGAAACCGTATTCTTTCTTAATATCACTTAGCTGTCCTTTTACGACTGCTTCACCTTTTTTCAAAATACATACATGTTGGCAAAAAGCCTCTACTTGTTCCATACGATGACTTGATAAAATAATCGTCTTTCCGCTCTGTACTTGTTCTTCAATAATACTAGCTAACATCCCAGCATTAACTGGATCAAGACCGCTGAATGGTTCATCTAAAATGAGAAGTTCCGGATTATGAAGAAGAGCAGCAATTAATTGGATTTTTTGCTGATTCCCTTTTGAAAGCTCTCCAGCCGTTTTAAATTTATATTCTGGTATCGCTAAACGCTCTAACCAGTGATCAATAGCATGATCTACTTCTTTCTTCGACATTCCTTCTAATCTACCAAAATATCGCAGCTGATCTATTACTCTACTTTTTGTATATAGACCTCTTTCTTCTGGTAAATACCCAATTGTTACACCACTATTTCCAAATGCTTTTCCATCCCATGTAATCGAACCTTCATTAGGCGTTAATAATCCGAGAAGCATTTTGATTGTTGTTGTTTTCCCTGCACCATTTCGTCCAAGTAACCCTAGTACTTCACCTTTTGGTAACAAAATTTGCAAACCGTTAACTGCTTTTGATTCCCCAAATTGTTTCGTTAAGTTTTGAATTTGTAAACTCAAGTATAAAGCCTCCCCTTTAGTATCATTCGTACTCTCTTTCAAAGACTATGTTTATTCAAGACAAAATATAGCACCACGCTTCATCCTCTTATATGTAAACATCGTCATTAATCCATCATTTGTTCTATTTAGTTAAAATTGTAAATAACAAAGTTCTTTTTGTCAATTATAATTGTCATTACGACAATAAAAATTGTCAAAACAACTATTATTATTTTGCTCATCTTTCTAATATAGGACATACTACTATATATACAAAAGACAATATGCAAATGTTCATATAAAAATATTATATTTTAATATATAATATAAAATGATTTTCTAACATCAAGGAGGATACATATGAAGATGAAGAGGGGCATTACCACTTTATTATCTGTAGCGGTTCTATCTACATCACTTGTAGCATGTTCAGGAACACCAGAGAAAACAGTGGCAAAAGAAGAGAAAGTAAAATTAACAGAACAACAATTAATGGCTGATTTATGGTATCAAACAGCCGGTGAAACGAAAGCACTTTACTACCAAGGGTACAACATTGGTCAATTAAAGCTTGATGCAATTCTTGCAAAAGGGACAGAGAAAAAACCTGCTATCGTGCTTGATTTAGACGAAACTGTTTTAGATAACAGTCCTCATCAAGCAATGAGCGTAAAAACAGGCAAAGGCTATCCTTACAAATGGGATGATTGGATTAACAAAGCTGAGGCTGAAGCCCTTCCAGGCGCAATTGATTTCTTAAAATATACAGAGTCTAAAGGTGTAGATATTTACTACATCTCAAATCGTAAAACGAATCAACTAGATGCGACAATTAAAAATCTTGAGCGTGTAGGTGCTCCTCAAGCAACGAAAGAACATATATTACTACAAGATCCGAAAGAAAAAGGAAAAGAAAAACGCCGTGAACTCGTTTCTCAAACTCATGATATTGTCTTATTCTTCGGTGATAACTTATCTGATTTCACAGGTTTTGATGGAAAATCTGTAAAAGATCGTAACCAAACAGTAGCAGATTCAAAAGCACAATTTGGTGAGAAATTCATTATTTTCCCGAATCCAATGTATGGCGATTGGGAAGGCGCTTTATATGATTATGATTTCAAAAAATCAGATGCAGAAAAAGATAAAATCCGTCGCGACAACTTAAAATCATTTGAAGTAAAATAAAAGAGGATGGCATTCGCCATCCTCTTTTATTTTACTTTCTCTGTTAAAGGCAAGATAAATACTTCCACACGTCTATTCTTTGCCTTTCCTTCTTGTGTATCGTTTGGAGCAATTGAACGGTATTCTCCGTATCCAATCGCACTAAATTTTTCTGGTTGTAATTCTTTATTTTGCAGTAATACTTGCATAAAATTAACTGCCCGCTGCGTACTTAATTCCCAATTCGACGCAAACTGCGCATTGGCAATAGGGACATTATCCGTATGACCCGATACTGTAATTTCACGAGGTGACGCTGAAACAAGTAAGCTAGACATCTCTTTTGCAATCCCTAAAGATTCTAATTTCACATCTGCTTTCCCCGAATCAAACAGTATATTTTCTAATATTGTCACCATTAATCCCTTTTCAGTTAATTTAGTTTGAAAAGAAGAGGATAATTGTTTTTCATTAATATATTGATCAATCTTTTTTTGTAATGCTTTCAATTCATCCATCTCTTTTTTTTCTTTAGCTCTAGCTTCTTCTTGTTTTTTTGTTTGTTCTGCCTCAAGGCTACTTGCTGATAATTCTTTTTCATCATTTGGCTTTTGATCACTTAAAAATTCTTTGTTACCTGTTCCCCCAGCTAATTCACTTCGAAAAGCAACTGCCATCTGTTTAAACTTCGCAGCATCTATACTACTCATTGCGAATAAAACGATAAACAATGCAAATAACAACGTTAACATATCAGAATATGGGATTAACCATGTTTCATCGATATGCTCATCATGTTTTTTCTTTTTGCCTCTTCTATTTTTCTTACTCCGCATTTTTTTCTGCTCCTTTTTCTAGCTTTTTACGCTCAGTTGCAGAAAGTGCACCTAAAATGCGGTTCTTCATAATAAACGGATATGTACCTTCTTGTAACATTAATAAACAATCAATGATTAAACGTTTTTTCTCAATTTCAGCTGAAGATTTTTGCTTTAACTTATTTGCAAATGGATGCCATAATACATAACCTGAAAAAATACCAAAAATCGTTGCAATAAACGCACCCGAAATAGCATGACCTAACTTTTCAATATCAGTTAAGTTACCAAGCGCAGCTACAAGACCGATAACAGCACCTAAAACTCCTAATGTCGGTGCATACGTACCAGCTTGTGAAAAAATAGCAGCTCCCTTTGCATGTCTTTCTTCAATTGCCTCTAATTCAGATTCCAAAATCTGCTCCAAATCTTCTGCGGATACGCCATCAATCACAAATTTCATACCGCGCAAAAGAAATTCATCTTGAATTTTGTCTAATTGTTGCTCTAAAGACAAAATACCGTATTTTCTACTTTCAGATGTCCAATGAACAAATAATTCTAGCAACTGTTCATAACTTAAATCCTTTTTATTTGAACCAAAAAGAACTTTAAATAGTTTTGGAACCCTTTTTAGTTGATTCATCGGAAATGCAATACATACTGCAGCAAATGTACCGATAAAAATAATTAATGCTGCGGCAGGATTTAATAAGGCTGTTATGTCAGCGCCCTTGACGACCATCCCTACTATCACTGCTACAAATCCTAAAATAAGTCCAATAATTGTTGCAAAATCCATTCCCATTCACTCCCAGTCTATACAAGAAGTTCTCTATTCTCGATAATCGCTACATCTTCTTATGTATATATATTACATAAAAAATGCATTTCATGAAAGATAAGAAATGAATTATATAAAAAAATACTACAAATTCACACATTTTCTGACATTTTCTTTGCATTTCTATTACGTTATGACTCTTATATTCCTTTTCCAACAAACTAGATTTATAATAAAAAAAACATTACACATTTTATTAAGAAGGGACTGTGATTACAAGGCATCATGAAAAAGATAATAATTATTTCTGCCACTACTATTGTAATCGGGATCACATCTTTCGCTTACTTTGGTTCTAAAACACCACTACATAATGAAGCAAAAGCTGTCGAAAGTCAAAAGCATAATAACCATAAAAAAGAAGAGATTCCTGCTTTTCCAAAAGCTGATCATAATGCAAAGAAAATAGACAATGACTTTTCAGTGGTAACAAATCCCAAATCTAATCTTGTCTTAATTAATAAACATCGAAAACTACCAGATGGATACATTCCTGAAGACTTAACGAGACCAAATGTACCATTTATTAGTCCAAAAGATAAAGAAAAAACATTGCTGCGAAAAGATGCTGCAGAGGCACTTGAAAACATGTTTAAAGCTGCGAAAAAAGAAGGGCTTGATCTTACAGCTGTATCTGGTTATCGTTCATACAAACGCCAAAAATCGTTGCATGATACATACGTTAGACGCCAAGGAAAAGCCGAAGCTAATTCGGTAAGCGCAATTCCTGGTACAAGTGAACACCAAACGGGTTTAGCAATGGATATTAGTTCAAAATCAGCTAAATTTCAATTAGAGCCTATCTTCGGAGAGACAGCAGAAGGAAA
Source organism: Bacillus cereus group sp. BceL291 (assembly GCF_051776705.1). Lineage (NCBI taxonomy): Bacteria > Bacillati > Bacillota > Bacilli > Caryophanales > Bacillaceae > Bacillus > Bacillus cereus group sp. BceL291. The sequence continues at coordinate 7,259 of NZ_JBPWAP010000001.1, forward strand.
ATGGGTCGCAGAACACGCTCATGAATTCGGCTTTGTCATTCGTTACTTAGAAGATAAAACAGATACAACAGAATATGCATATGAACCATGGCACTTACGCTACGTTGGTAATCCATACGCTACATACCTATATAAACATCACTTAACATTAGAAGAAGCGATGGAAGACAAAAAATAAGAGAGCAAATTGCTCTCTTATTTTTCTTTCACTCTATTATTGTAGTAATTTCTTCTTCCATTCTTCAGGCCATGGTTCGCCTCTTCCTGTTTTTTTCGACGCTTGAACCATCATTCCACGACCTACTAAACAAACCTCTCCTGCTGCATTCTTCACCATATAATGTAAATCTAAAGAAGAATTCCCGACCGATCCTGCCTTTACATACACCTTCAGCTGTTCATCAAAATATATTTGCTTAATAAAATTACATTGTAAATCCGCAACAACGATCATCGTTTCTGATGATGCATGTGTCCACTCTTGCATAAATCCAAGTTCTTTAAACAACGCAATACGAGCTTCTTCAAAATAAGTAAAAGCAACGACATTATTTACATGTCCAAACATATCTACTTCACCAAAACGAACCTTTACAGGGTTGTAAAACGAAAAACCACTTTCCCATTGCTCAAAGTCTTCAATATAAGAAATCCTCTTCATTGTTATCTCCCCTTTTCACCTTTAAATAAACAGAATAAACAGAAAAATAAAGTTATAAATATTGCCTCTTCGATATGAAGAGGCAATATTTATTAATAGTTATTATCGCTACCAAAGAAATCTTTGAACGATTGAATTGTTGTATCACGGTTTAATGCCGCAATTGAAGTTGTTAAAGGAATACCCTTCGGACATGATTGCACACAGTTTTGAGAGTTACCACAGTTTGCTAGTCCTCCATCTCCCATAATTGCACGTAAGCGATCTGCTTTATGCATTTCACCCGTTGGATGTGAGTTGAATAAGCGAGCTTGTGATAACGGTGCTGGTCCAATAAAGTCAGACTTACTGTTTACGTTTGGACATGATTCTAAGCAAACACCACATGTCATGCATTTTGAAAGCTCATAAGCCCATTGACGCTTTTTCTCAGGCATTCTTGGTCCTGGACCTAGGTCATACGTACCATCAATTGGAATCCACGCTTTAACGCGTTTTAGAGCATTAAACATGCGACTACGATCAACTTGCAAGTCACGTACAACCGGGAATGTCTTCATCGGTTTTAAGCGAATTGGTTGCTCTAATTGATCGATAAGTGCCGTACATGATTGACGTGGTTTTCCGTTAATCACCATCGAACATGCACCACATACTTCCTCTAAGCAGTTCATATCCCATGCAATCGGAGTTGTTTGGTTCCCTTTTGAATCAACAGGATTACGACGGATTTCCATAAGTGCTGAGATAATATTCATATTCGGACGATATGGAATTTCAAACTCTTGGTCAAACGCTTGCGCATCTGGCCCGTCTTGTCTCGTAATGATGAGGCGGATTGTTTTCTCAGACATGTTGTTTATCCCCCTTCTCTTCACCCTTAGCAGCTACATCGTGTTTTGAAGAATAATCACGTTTACGTGGTTTAATTAACGAAATATCAACGTCCTCGTAATGGAATGCTGGTGCATTTCCTTCTCCCTCAAATTTTGCCATCGTAGTTTTTAAGAAGTTTGCATCATCACGATTTGGGAATTCAGGTTTGTAATGCGCCCCACGGCTCTCATTACGGTTATATGCGCCAATTGTAATAACACGTGCTAACTCAAACATATTTGCAAGTTGGCGTGTAAATGAAGCACCTTGGTTACTCCATCTTGCTGTATCGTTAATGTTAATACGTTTGTAACGAGCCATTAATTCTTCAATTTTCGCATCTGTTTCTAATAATTTTTTATTTTCACGAACTACTGTAACGTTATCTGTCATCCATTCTCCAAGCTCTTTATGAAGAACATACGCATTTTCGTTACCATCCATCGTTAAAATATTGTTAAATTTCTCTGTTTCGATTAATTCATTTTGCTCATATACAGTAGATGAAACAGCATCAGATGATTTAGAAAGACCTTTCATATACTCAATTGCGTTTGGTCCTGCTACCATACCACCATAAATTGCTGATAATAGTGAGTTTGCACCAAGACGGTTACCACCGTGCATAGAATAATCACACTCACCTGCTGCAAATAAACCTGGAATATTTGTCATCTGTTTATAATCAACCCATAGTCCGCCCATTGAATAGTGAACAGCTGGGAAGATTTTCATCGGTAGTTTACGAGGATCATCCCCTGTAAATTTCTCATAGATTTCAATAATTCCACCTAGTTTAATATCTAGTTCTTTTGGATCTTTATGAGAAAGATCTAAGTACACCATGTTTTCACCGTTAATACCTAGTTTTTGCTCTACGCAAACATCAAAGATTTCACGCGTTGCGATGTCACGAGGTACAAGGTTTCCGTAAGCCGGATATTTTTCTTCTAAGAAGTACCATGGTTTACCATCTTTATATGTCCAAACACGTCCACCTTCACCACGTGCAGATTCACTCATAAGACGTAATTTATCGTCTCCAGGAATTGCCGTTGGGTGAATTTGAATGAACTCACCGTTTGCATAATATGCGCCTTGTTGATATACAGCAGAAGCTGCTGTACCTGTATTGATAATGGAGTTTGTTGATTTTCCGAAAATGATACCAGGGCCCCCTGTTGCCATAATCACGGCATCTGCTCCGAAACTTCTAATCTCCATAGTTTGTAAGTCTTGTGCAACGATTCCTCGGCACACACCTTCATCATCAACAACAGCTCGTAAGAAATCCCAACCTTCATATTTCGTTACAAGTCCTGCTACTTCGTGACGACGTACTTGCTCATCTAATGCGTAAAGTAATTGCTGTCCAGTTGTTGCACCAGCAAATGCTGTACGGTGATGTTGCGTTCCACCAAATCGACGGAAATCAAGAAGTCCTTCTTCCGTACGGTTGAACATAACACCCATACGGTCCATTAAATGAATGATACCAGGTGCTGCTTCACACATTGCTTTAACTGGTGGTTGGTTCGCTAAGAAGTCCCCACCATAAATTGTATCGTCAAAGTGGATCCATGGAGAATCCCCTTCACCTTTCGTATTTACGGCACCGTTAATTCCGCCCTGAGCACATACAGAATGTGAACGTTTTACTGGTACTAAAGAAAACAGTTCAACATTTACTCCTGCTTCTGCCGCTTTAATCGTTGCCATTAAGCCAGCCAAGCCACCGCCGACTACTATAAGTTTCCCTTTCATGCTCTCCCACTCCTTACTGGTTTGCTAGCTGTGGATCGATGAACGCTAATAATGCACTCACACCTACATAAGATAAACCTAAGAAAATAGCTAATGTTACATAAGTAGAGATTCTTTGTGAACGTGGAGATACTGTAATTCCCCAGCTGATGCAGAATGTCCATAGTCCATTTGCAAAGTGGAAAATTGTTGAAACAACACCAACTAAGTAGAATGCAAACATAGCTGGATTGTTTAAAATATCTGCCATCATATCATAGTTTACCTCTTTACCTAACATTGCTTGAATACGAGTTTCCCAGACGTGCCAAGAAATGAAGATCAGCGTAACGATACCTGAAATTCTTTGGAAAACGAACATCCAGTTACGGAAATAACCGTAAGAAACCGCATTGTTCTTAGCTGTAAATGCAATATATAAGCCATATATAGCATGGTACAGTATCGGTAAAAAGATGATGAAAATTTCTAGCGCATACCGGAATGGAAGGAGCTCCATAAAGCCTGCAGCTTTGTTAAAAGCCTCTGCTCCTCGTGTTGCAAAGTTGTTTACAATTAAATGTTGCGTCAAAAAGACACCAACCGGGATGACCCCCATTAATGAGTGCCACTTACGAAACGTATACTCGCGGCCTTTCATGTCCCCATTACCCCCCTTGAATGTTTGACTGCTGTTTTCAGATTAGTTTATGACAATAATGTTTTTTCACTATTGGCATAAGAAAAACTGAAAAAATTATTCGAAATATTTCAGCATAATTTGATACCAAGTTCATTTTACTCCTATTTTTGTCGAAGCGTCAAGAAAACGTATACATAATTTGCATATAATTTGCCAATTCTTTTTTTCTTCTTATATATTCAGATTTTCCTAAAGAAAAATCTGTTTTTATAAATGTGAAATGTTATATAATAATCCCTATAGAAAGAGGGGAATATTGTGAGTAAAAATACAATCGATACAACATCTTTAGAAGATGTTTCATTGAACGCCTTCGCTTATGAATTGCTACGTGAAGAATTACTACCTGATTTAATCGGCAACGATTTAGATGGTATTTTATACTGGTCTGGTAGAAACCTTGCAAGAAAATATCCGCTAGAAACAATTGAAGAAGTCATTCAGTTCTTTGAAAAGGCTGGCTGGGGCACTTTAAGCATTGTTGAACATAAGCGTCGTGAAATGCAGTTCCAACTTAAAGGCACACTCATCGCAGAACGTCAAAAACAAAAACGACATTCTTCTTATCAACTAGAAGCCGGATTCATCGCTGAACAAATCCAAAAGCAACGGAACGTCGTTGCAGAGTCATACGAAGAAAAGAAAAAACGTTCTGACTCTATTACATTTCTTGTAAAATGGGATATAAAAGATCTCATTGAAGTGTAAGCATTACCTACAGTCAACTAGACATATCAGTTTAGTTGACTTTTTTGTATTTTCATTCAGATGCATTTATTTTAAATCTTCAGAAATTATACCAAAAAACAGAAGACGTTGTAAACTACAACGTCTTCTTATCTGTTAAATACGTATAAATCGTCTCCGCGACATTTTTCGGCATACCCGCTTCGACAAATTCCTCTATAGAAGCTTCTTTCATCTTCTTTAATGAACCAAAATGTTTTAACAATACCTTTTTCCGTTTATCACCGATTCCTGGAATATCATCCAATGCTGATTGAATAACAGATTTCCCGTGTAATTGACGATGGAATGTAATCGCAAATCGATGCACCTCATCTTGAATACGCTGCAATAAATAAAATTCTTGGCTATTTCTCTCAAGCATCACAGGTTCCGGTGGATCCCCAATAATTAAATGGGAGGTTTTATGTTTATCATCTTTTACAAGACCTGCCATCGGAATATATAATCCGAGCTCATTCTCTAAAATATCACTTGCAGCCGCTAGATGGCCTTTTCCTCCATCAATAATAATCAAATCAGGTAAAGGTGAATTTTCTTTAAGCGCCCTTGTATAACGGCGCCTCACAACTTCTCTCATAGACTCATAATCATCTGGTCCTTGAACCGTTTTAATTTTATATTTTCGATACTCTTTCTTCGCCGGTTTCCCATCGATAAAAGCAATCATTGCAGAAACGGGATTTGTTCCTTGAATATTTGAGTTATCAAACGCTTCAATACGATATGGCGTTTCAATCCCAAGCTGCTTCCCTAAATGATCTACCGCTTTAATCGTTCGTTCTTCATCACGTTCAATTAAGTAAAACTTCTCTTCAAGAGCAATCTTCGCATTTTTATTTGCCAATTCTACAAGGTCTTTTTTCTTACCACGTTTCGGCTGCGTCGCTTCCACTTCTAAAAAGCGCTCTACTAATTCCGAGTCTATACTTCCTGGAACGACAATTTCCTTCGGCTTAAAATGACTACTGTTTTCATAAAATTGGCCGATAAACGTTAAAAAACCCTCTTCTGGTTCATCGTAAATTGGAAACATAGAAACATCACGTTCAATTAGCTTTCCTTTTCGAACGAAGAAAACTTGAACACACATCCATCCTTTATCCACTGCATATCCAAACACATCACGATCCACTAAGTCACTCATAATCATCTTTTGCTTTTCCATAATCGCATCAATATGAGCAATTTGATCACGCAACTCTTTTGCACGTTCAAACTCTAGTTTCTCTGAGGCCTCATACATTTTTATTTCTAGTTCTGAACGAACTTCTTTATGTCCACCATTTAAAAACTTAATAATTTCATCTACAATTTCTTTATTTTGTTCTTCCGTCACTTCTTTCACACAAGGCGCTAAACATTGACCCATATGATAATACAAACAAACTTTATCTGGCATATTCGTGCATTTCCGAAGTGGATACATACGATCTAGCAGTTTTTTCGTTTCATGAGCAGATTGTGCATTTGGATAAGGACCAAAATATTTCCCTTTATCTTTTTTTACGTTTCGAGTAATGAGTAAGCGAGGTTGCTTCTCCGCTGTAATTTTAATAAAAGGATATGTTTTATCATCTTTTAATTGAATATTATATTTCGGATCATATTTTTTAATTAGATTTAACTCTAAAATAAGTGCTTCTAAATTCGAAGAAGTTACAATATATTCAAAATCAACAATTTCTCCTACAAGCCGCAGTGTTTTCCCATCATGTGAACCAGTAAAGTACGAGCGCACACGATTTTTAAGCACTTTTGCCTTTCCGACATATATAACCGTTCCTTGCTTATCTTTCATCAAATAACAACCAGGTTGATCTGGTAAAATAGCCAACTTCTCTTTCAAATGTTCGTGCACTCGTCTCCCTCCATTTCTACATACTTAGCATTTTTATTTTCCCTTGAAAACATACTATGCCCAAACACCCAACATACGTTCTTTTATTGTAACGGAAAGACTGTAAAAAAGAAAATAAAAAAAGCTACCAAATGGTAGCTTTTTTTATTTTAGAAGTGTTTAGAAACTAATTCTACTAACGCTTCTTTCGGTTTGTAACCTAACGCTTGATCAACTACTTTACCGTCTTTTAATACGAAAAGAGCTGGAATGCTCATTACTTCGAATTGACGAGCAGTTTCTTGGTTTTCATCAACGTCTACTTTTACTACTTTTACTTTTTCGCCTAGTTCTGCATCGATTTCCTCTAATACAGGAGCGATCATTTTACAAGGTCCACACCAAGGTGCCCAGAAATCTAATAATACAACACCTTCGCTAGTTTCAGCTGCGAAGCTTTGGTCATTTGCGTTTACAATTGCCATTTTATTTCCTCCTTCAAGTATATTCTACCAAGAGTATATCATTAACTTATATACGTGGCGAATAATATGTATCGTTATGTATTGTAACAAAAAAATGTTCCTTTATACTATATAAAAATACGGATTAAATACTAAAAAGATGAGAGACAGGGGATCTCTCACCTTTTTCTATATATAGGGGTACTTCACTTGGAACTCAAGGGTACTAAAATCATGAATGTACTTTTAACTTTTTAAACTCTTCTGTTAAAAGAGGTACAACTTCGAATAAGTCACCGACAATACCGTAGTCAGCTACTTTAAAGATACTTGCTTCTGGATCTTTATTAATCGCAACGATTATTTTTGAGTTAGACATACCTGCTAAATGCTGAATCGCACCAGAAATACCACATGCAATGTATAAGTCTGGGGTAACAACTTTACCAGTTTGACCAATTTGTAATGAGTAATCACAGTATTCAGCGTCACAAGCACCACGAGATGCCCCAACAGCGCCGCCTAGTACGTCAGCTAACTCTTTTAATGGTTTAAAGCCTTCTTCACTCTTCACACCGCGTCCACCAGCGATAATAACTTTCGCTTCAGAAAGATCCACACCTTCTGCCGTTTTACGGACAACATCTTGAATGATTGTACGTAAATCTTTCACATCAACTGTAATAGAAGATACGTCACCGCTGCGAGACTCATCTTTTTCCAGAGTTGCAATGTTATTTGGACGCACTGTCGCAAATAAGATGCCGTCTGTTACAATCTTCTTCTCGAATGCTTTACCAGAGTAAATTGGACGAGTGAAGATAACATTTCCACCTTCAACCTCTAAAGCAGTTACGTCAGAAATTAAACCAGCTTCAAGCTTCGCTGCTAATTTTGGTGATAAATCTTTGCCAAGTGCTGTATGTCCAAAGACAATACCTTCTGGATTTTCTTCAGCATGTACAGCTAAAAACGCTTGTGCATAACCATCAGATGTATATGATTTTAATTTATCATTTTCAACTGTCACAACGCGATCTGCACCGTAATGAATCAATTCATTTGCAAAAGAGGCAACGCTGTCTCCAATTAGAAGACCTACTACTTCACCGCCTTCTGCAATTGTTTTTGCTGCTGCTACCGCTTCAAAAGAAACGTTACGTAGCGATCCATCACGAACTTCACCCATTACTAATACTTTACGAGCCATAGATTTTCCCTCCTGCATATATAATTTCGTATTTTATTAGATTACTTTCGCTTCTGTATGGAGCAACGATACAAGTTCTTTTACTTGATCTTGCAGCTCGCCTTGTAACACTTTTCCTGCATCTTTCTTAGGAGGCAAATAGATTTCAATTGTTTTTGTCTTTGCTTCCACATCATCTTCTTCTAAATCTAAATCATCTAATTCTAATTCTTCTAGCGGCTTTTTCTTCGCTTTCATAATACCTGGAAGCGATGGGTAACGCGGTTCATTTAAACCTTGCTGTGCTGTTACTAAAACTGGTAATGAAGTTGCAATCACTTCTGTATCACCTTCAACATCACGCTCAATCTTCACATTTGTACCGTCAATTTCAAGTTTTGTAATTGTCGTTACATACGGAATATTTAACGCTTCAGCTACGCGTGGTCCTACTTGTCCAGATGCACCATCAATTGCAACGTTTCCGCCTAAAATTAAATCTGCATCTTTATCTTTTAAATATTCAGCAAGCACTTTTGCTGTCGTGAACTGGTCACCATTTTCTACGTCATCTTCAATATTAATTAATACAGCTTTATCACAGCCCATTGCTAATGCAGTACGAAGTTCTTTCTCACTATCTTCGCCACCGACTGTTACAACTGTAACTTCTCCACCTTGTGCGTCTCTTACTTGAATTGCTTCTTCAATTGCATATTCATCGTAAGGGTTGATGATGAATTCCGCTTCGCCATCGTAAATTGCACCGTTTTTAATTACGATTTTTTCTTCTGTATCAAATGTTCGTTTCATGAGTACGTAGATGTTCATTCCATTTACCCCCTTGTTTTTCAGAAAGATTCTATCAATTTTAATTTTCTGTTAATTTATATTAAAAAAATAATTGAACTACCTGCCACTAAATGAAGGTTTACGCTTTTCTAAAAATGCAGCTACACCTTCTCTTCCATCTTCACTCGTAAATACTTCACCAAAAATCTGTGATTCACGTTGTACACCTTCATAGTAATGAGACGATTTTGTCGTTTGCAATAACTCTAGTACAGCACGAGTTGTTGCTGGACTTTTTCCAGCAATTTGTTTTGCAACTTTAAGCGTATCATCTAAAAGAGATTCTTCAGAGAACAATCCGTTAACAAGTCCCCACTTTAATGCTTCTGCACCAGTAATTGGTGTGCTTGTTAACATCATTTCACAAGCTTTCGCTTTCCCAACATAACGTGGTAAGCGCTGTGTACCTGCAAAGCCAGGAATTAATCCAAGTGTTAATTCAGGTAAACCAAGTTTTGCACTTTCAGTTGCAAAGCGCATGTGGCAAGACATAGCAAACTCAAGGCCGCCGCCCAGTGCCGCTCCATGAATTGCCGCAATAACTGGTTTTGAACATTTTTCAACACGCTCAAACGTAACTTGTCCAAGCTGTGCTAATTCTGTTGCTTGCTTCGCTTCAGTAACAGATGTAAATTCTTTAATATCTGCTCCCGCTGAGAAGAAACGTCCTTCACCATGAATAACAACAACACGAATGTTATCATCCTTTTCCACTTGATCAATTAATTCAGTAACGTCATGCATAACTTGTGAAGACATCGCATTCGCTGGTGCGTGATTTAACGTCGCCACCGCGATATGATCTTCAACTCTTACAGATAGGAATTTCAACATGATCCCTCCCATTATTGACGATAACCACAAGCTGCAATAAGTAGCCCGTGTACCGTTTTTGAAAGTGCGACCAGATCATACTTATGATCGCTCATTACCCAATTGGTCACAACTTCATCCACTGTTCCAAAGATCATTTGTCTTGCCACGCGAACATTTAAATCTGCTTGAAATTCACCTTGTTTTATACCAGTCTCTAAAATCTCATCCATAACTTGTAAGTAGCCTTTTAATACTTCATTTATTTTAAGGCGCAAGTCTTGATTGGACTGCCTCAGCTCTAATTGCGTAACGATAGCAAGAGGATCATTTTGCGACAACAGCAAGAAGTGCGTTTCTACCAACATGAATAACTTCGATACAGCGCTTTCAATTCCTGCTGTTTTTTGACGAATTGTTTCGACAAATTCTCCCATCTTCTCTTGGAATAAGGATATTAATATATCTTCTTTATTTTTAAAATATAAATAAATCGTGCCATCAGCTACCCCAGCTTGCTTTGCGATTTTAGAAACTTGCGCTTGGTGGTACCCATTCTCCGCAATCACAATGACTGCCGCATCAATAATTTGATTGTATTTCGGTCTATTTTTCTTCACTTTACTGTCCCCTTCAAGAAGATGACTGAATGAATAGTCATTCATATTCTTATAATACTGACTATTTAGAAAAGTGTCAATCCTATTTTTTCAAAAAGAAAGGGCCTTAGCCCGTTTGCTCATCCTCATTCTTTCTCTTCTCTTCATCTATTAGAACACGGCGCAAAATTTTCCCTACTGTCGTTTTCGGCAATTCATCTCTAAACTCATATACTTTCGGCACTTTATAAGCCGCTAAATATTTACGTGCAAACTGATTTAATTCTTCCTCAGAGCACTCCGTACCTTCTTTTAACACAACAAATGCTTTAACTGTCTCTCCTCGGTACGGATCTGGAACTCCAATTGTCACTACTTCTTGCACTTTTTCATGCTCATATAATACTTCTTCAACTTCACGAGGATACACATTAAATCCACTCGCAACAATCATATCTTTCTTGCGATCTTTTACATAGAAAAATCCATCTTCATCCATGTAGCCAACATCACCTGTATGGAGCCAGCCATCTTGCAATACAGCCGCTGTTTCCTCTGGCTTATTCCAGTATCCTTTCATAATTTGAGGACCTTTCACTACAATTTCCCCTATTTCTCCTGGCGGTAATGCCTCACCAGTCTCAAGTGACATAATGATTGCTTCTGTATCTGGCCACGGAACTCCAATGCTACCTGGCACTCGCTTTTCCCATAAAAAATTACTATGTGTAACTGGAGAGGATTCTGTTAAACCATATCCCTCTACTAGTTTACCACCTGTAACTGTTTCGAACTTTTCCTGTACTTCTACTGGCAGTGGTGCTGATCCACTAATACAAGCACGAATAGAAGAAATATCGTATTCTTTTAAAAGTGGGCTATTTAAAAGAGCGATATAAATAGTTGGTGCCCCTGGAAATAGTGTCACTTTATGCTTCTTAATCGCTTCAAAAACCATTTTCATATCAAACTTTGGAATAAGGACCATTTTGTATCCTTGCATAACACTCAAATTCATAACAGCCGTCATGCCGTACACGTGGAAAAATGGAAGAACCCCAAGAACGACTTCTTCTCCTTCTTTGCAATTATATAACCATTGAACTCCCATTAACGTGTTAGAGACGAGGTTTTTATGTGTTAACATAACGCCTTTCGGAAATCCGGTTGTTCCTCCTGTGTACTGTAAAAGAGCTAGATCATTTTCAGGATCACAAGGCTCCTCAACATCCGTATTCACTTCTTTTTCTACTGAATTCCAAAGATGAATCGTTTCACTCTCTGATACTTTCACAACTAAATTTGACTGTTTTTTCTGCACAAATGGATACAATAGATTTTTAGGGAATGGTAAAAAGTCCGCAATACGAGTTACGATAATATGCTCAATTTTTGTAGCAGATTGAACATTCGTTACTCTTGGAAACACTAAATCGAGACAAAGAATTACTTTTGCTCCCGAGTCATGAAGCTGATATTCTAATTCTCTCTCTGTATACAGTGGATTTGTTTGTACTACGATACCTCCCGCAAGTAATGTGCCGTAATAACCAATTACAGCTTGCGGACAATTCGGCAACATAATAGCAACTCGATCACCCTTTTCCACACCGAGCTTTTGAAGATAATTTGCAAACCTCTTCACCTTATCATGGAAGTCCGAAAACGTAATATCCTTCCCTAAAAAGTGAAGCGCTTTCTTTTCTGGGTAGCGAGAAGCCATCTGTTCTACATATCTATGAAGCGGCTGAATATCATAAGAAATCGTACTCGGAATTTCCTCTGGATAACTTTTCAACCATGGTTTTTCCATCTTCATTCCCCCTTCAAATACATAAAAATAAATGAATGTTCATTCATGATGGTTATTTTCATTATATTATAGTCACCATAGCGTTACAATCATAATATTCTGACTTTTGTATAACTATGCTTTACTTCATTAACTTCTTATTATATGTAGAAACTCTCTTAATCTTAAAAGAGTAAGAGAGTTATAGTTTAACTTAATCTTATTATCGTTAACACTGCTCCTGGAGTAGTTGTTGATAATGTTGCGACAGCTAACAAACCAAATAATTGCAAGCTAATAGCATCTCCTGCTGCAAGAGTTGTAATGATTGTTGCACTAAATGATGTGGTTGCTACCGCAGGAGCATTAATCGTCCCAGCAAGTGCCCCTCCATTAATTGTAATCCGTGAACTGACTAATAATGAAGCCGTTATATTAATTGTATATGAAATATAATAATTACCAGCATTTGCAACCGTAAATACTGTGTTTCCACCAGAAACAGTAATTCCTGGACCGATGTTTTGATTATTTGGAAGCGGGACATTCGTTCCACCAAGAACTACAGATATCGCTGTTCCCGACGTATTATTTGCAAATGCATATGTCGCCGTGATACTTGTACCTGTTGCTCCGGTTGGACCTGTTGAACCCGTTGATCCTGTTATTCCCGTTGATCCTGTTGCTCCCGTCGATCCTGTTGGACCTGTTGAACCTGTCGCTCCCGTTGGACCTGTTGAACCCGTTGATCCTGTTATTCCCGTTGATCCTGTTATTCCCGTCGCTCCTGTTATTCCTGTCGCTCCGGTTGGACCTGTTGAACCCGTTGATCCCGTTGGACCTGTTGATCCTGTTGCTCCCGTCGATCCTGTTGGACCTGTTGCTCCCGTCGGACCTGTTGCTCCCGTTGATCCTGTTGCTCCCGTCGGACCTGTTGATCCTGTTGAACCCGTTGGATCTGTTGCTCCCGTCGATCCTGTTGGACCTGTTGAACCTGTCGCTCCTATTGGACCTGTTGAACCCGTCGGACCTGTTGAACCTGTTGATCCTGTTGAACCTGTCGCTCCTGTTGAACCCGTTGAACCCGTTGCTCCCGTTGGACCTGTTGCTCCCGTCGGACCTGTTGAACCCGTCGGACCTGTTGAACCCGTTGGACCTGTTGCTCCTATTGGACCTGTTGAACCCGTCGGACCTGTTGAACCCGTTGGACCTGTTGCTCCCGTTGCTCCCGTTGCTCCCGTTGGACCTGTTGAGCCTGTTGAACCCGTTGGACCTGTTGCTCCTGTTGATCCCGTTGATCCCGTTGGACCTGTTACTCCCGTTGAACCTGTCGCTCCCGTTGGACCTGTTGAACCTGTTGAACCTGTCGCTCCCGTTGGACCTGTTGCTCCCGTCGATCCTGTTGAACCTGTTGCTCCCGTTGATCCTGTTGGACCTGTTGCTCCCGTCGGACCTGTTGAACCCGTCGGACCTGTTGAACCCGTTGGACCTGTTGCTCCTATTGGACCTGTTGAACCCGTTGGACCTGTTGCTCCCGTTGATCCTGTTGGACCGGTTGAACCGGTTGAACCGGTTGAACCCGTTGCTCCCGTTGATCCCGTCGCTCCCGTCGGACCTGTTGCTCCCGTTGATCCCGTCGCTCCCGTTGGACCTGTTGCTCCTGTTGATCCCGTTGGACCTGTTACTCCCGTTGAGCCTGTCGCTCCCGTTGGACCTGTTGAACCTGTTGAACCTGTCGCTCCCGTTGGACCTGTTGGACCTGTTGCTCCCGTTGAGCCTGTTGCTCCCGTTGGACCTGTTACTCCCGTTATTCCTGTCGCTCCCGTTGGGCCTGTTGCTCCTGTTATTCCTGTCGCTCCCGTTGGGCCTGTTGCTCCCGTTGAGCCTGTTGAACCTGTTGAACCTGTTGCTCCCGTTGATCCTGTTGGACCTGTTGAACCTGTCGCTCCCGTTGGACCTGTTGAACCTGTCGCTCCCGTTGATCCTGTTGAACCTGTTGATCCTGTTGAACCCGTTGGACCTGTTGGACCAAGCTTAGGGACTGTCCCATCACAACTAAAACAACACGAATCAACATGTACACCATTTTGATTATTACAACTACAATATCCATTTGTATTATTGAGCCATGAAGACATGTTGATTCCTTCCTTCAAATTCAATCTTATAAGTACAAGTAAGAAATTAAAAAACATTTATCAAATCAGACCGAAAGCTTTATTCAGTGGAGATAAATATAGATTTATCCCGTACATTCTAATAATTATTACATGCGATACTATCTCCTTTTGCTTGTACTTTCGCCTCTCTAGTTAAATGAAATTCCTTTTCTAAATTCTTCATACACATATGGATTTTAATCTTACATAACGATATCCGTATAATTCGTTATTTTTCAGCAAAATTTTAAAAATATAATTACGAATAAAAAACTTATTTTGGGAAAGAAGATGAAGAAAATTCTTAGTATTTTCATGGTTGTTCTTCTATTCGCTGTTGAATGCGGACAGCAAAAAAGAGGAGAAAAAGGTAACAACGATAGAAGATAAAAAGCAAACTATAACAATTAAACATACTGAAGGGGAAACAAAATTAGATAAACCGGCGAAAAAAGTTGCTATACTTGGAACACCTTATTTCTTATGGTTGATGAGGAAAAGTGGGAAGAAAGTTAATTAAAAGACGAATTCATATATGTGAAGCCGTCTTTTCCTATTACAGCATAAAATTAATATAAGCTTTGTACATAATATATATAACAAGTGAATACATGATTATATTGAACACAGTTCGTTTTAAAGTTAACTGTCTCTTTAATTTCTTATCCTGTAACCTTAGTTCTATTCCGCTTGCTATTTTCAATCCACCTATTATTTGAAATAGCTCTCTGTAATCATCAGCATTTCCTAACAATGTATATTCTTTATTATTTTTATACTTTATATAAAGAAATTCACTTCCCCCTTTACGGTCTAATATTGTTTTCATATTGTAGCAATGCTTAATTAATTATTTCTTGTGGAACAGGGATTATATTATCTCTCACGAATTTAATCTATGAACAAAAATAGGAGGGATAACTATGTACCAAACAATTGACGGCTTCTTGCAATCATGGACATACGAGGCTGAGTCTACTCAGAAAATGCTTGATTCATTAACCGATGCATCTTTATCACAAGAAATTGCACCTGAACATTGGACCTTAGGAAGAGTTGCTTGGCATATCGTGACGGCAATTCCTGTTATACTATCTGGCACAGGGCTAAAGTTTGAAGGAGCAACGAAAGATTATCCTGTTCCAACTTCTGCAAAAACAATTGCAGATGAATACCGTAAAGTGAACGCGGCTTTTGTTGAAACACTTCAAAGTAAATGGACTGATAAAGACTTAGCTACTATTAATGACTTCTTTGGCCGCCCTATGCCGAATTCTATATTTTTAATGACACTCATTAATCATCAAAATCACCACCGCGGACAAATGACAGTTTTAATGCGCCAAGCTGGCTTAACAGTTCCTGGTGTGTACGGCCCCGCAAAAGAAGAGTGGGCTGCGGCTGGAATGGAAGCTCCTAAAATGTAACGACAAAAAGACAAGTTGTTTACACATCTTGTCTTTTTCTGTAACTTGTTTCATGTGAAACTATTTTTTTAAATGGTTGTTTTATGGAATATATAGGTTAAAATGAATACATATTACGAAGAGGAGTAACCAAATTGAATACAAAAAATAAAAAAATAGCTCTGGGAACTATTTTATTAACTTCTATTATTGGATTTATTAGTGTATCTCTTTATTTCACCTATTATGGTACCCCTTGGGGAAAACAAGCAGCAATTACGGAATCAAAAGAGTATATTACAAAATATTTTAATCTAGATGCAGAAGTCAAAAATACTTCTTACGATGCTAAAATGAATAGCTATGCAATCGCCTTTGAAACAAATAAAGACGGAGAGTTTACTATCGAATATAAAAGTCCTAATAACTTTAATATTTCTCCAGGAGTACAAGCATATTTAAGCAAACACTCCAAATTTACAAAGTAGTAACGAAGCATACATATACAAAAAAGAGTTGGTGTAACGCCAACTCTTTTTTACGTATTCTTGTCATACTGTTAGATCTTCCCTCTCTATATTTTTAATGCCGTAATATGCAATCACAACTCCAATTGCTGCGAGTACTAGTTGAAGGGGAAGTAAAGTTGCTGTAGGAAACTCTGGGTTGCTATTCATTGCAATTGAGACAACGATAAGAGATGAAACAATTGTAGTTGGCACTGAACGTTTACGCATTCCGAAATATAATGGGATTACACTCATCCCCGCAGTTGCAATGCCTAAAGGAACTAGTTTTATTCCTTCTTGCATCAATTGATCTACTGTAAATGAATGAGGAAGAATTGAAAAATAACTATCTATCCCAAAGAAAATTCCTACTACTAAAATGTTAGATACAATAACTGTTATAAATGTTACTATCGCTGTAATAGCCAACTTACTAGCCATCATTTTCTTTCGGTTAATGGGATAAGAAAACATGAGTAGTATTGTCTTATTTTTATATTCGCCAATTATTAACCTTGCGATTAATACACTACCAAAAATAATAAATGTTGCTCTTACTATTGTGCTAGCCATTAACAAAATCATCTGCGGATCTCTTATTTCTGGATCTCCTTCTATTTGAGAAACGATGCTCATAAAGATCAGTAATGCCAGTATAGCAATATTTGCAATAATTGCGCCCCTCACATACCATCCAATCTTAAATTTCTTCAGTTCTAGCTTCATAAGACGTAGCATGATAGTCCTCCTTTCATTTAAAATTTAATCGATATAAATCGCTCCTGTTTTACTTAAAATCTTCACTTCGTTTTTTGCATCACCAATCGTTCCCACTTTTATTTTCTCTGTATTTTTATCTTTCTTAAGTCCTTTTAAATCCACTATTACGTCAGCCGAATTACTTTTAGCCATAAGCTTCAATGATGCCGGGACACCTTTATACCGTACGCCAATATCCCCTGATTTTGTTTCTATAAATAATGATTTTCCTTCTGTCATATCTTTCAGTAATACTTCCCCAAATGTTGAAGTGATGTTCATATTTTCGTTTTTTACATTTTTCACATAATTATCGCCAGTAGTGGAAGTTATATTTACTTCTTGTAATAAACTATCTTTTAACATTAAATCTCCACTTTCGGATGTGAATTCACCCTTCTCTGCCGATAATCCTGTAATCATTTCATCTCCATATTTGCCTTTTGTCACGATGTTTTTTACTACTATATCGGTTATTTTCACATCACCCGATTTATTATTTACTACAAGTTTATCTATTTCTTTCTTCGGAATAGCTATAGATATACTATTTTTCTTCCTAAACGTGAAACCATTAAAAAATCTGTTCATCTTTTGTTTTTGCTTAATCACAATTTTATTTTCATCATTTTCTATTTTGACGGGATCTATCTCTTTATCTGCTTGTTCACCTTGAGCGGAAATTACTATTTTATTAGCGTCTGTATTTTAAAATTCAAGATTCCAGTTTTCATTGTCTACTTCTATTTCTTTTATATTATTTATCTCAAAAGACTTCTCTTTCTTAAAATCTTTCCCCTGAAATACCTTAATACCAAAAACTACACTAGCAATTGTAATGAATAATATTGCAATTACTATCATTTTTTTCACTATTCATACCCCAGTTCGTTTTTGTTTTAAGCTTGCTTCACGCCACATCGATCTTGTCGATTTTACGATATGAAAGATAACTGATGAAAATTCCTAATAAACAGAGCACTATTGGGATAGCTATAAAATTAAACAGACTTACTTGACCGTTTCCAGGACCAAAGTTACTACTAATTAGCATTCCGATTATTACTGCAGAAGTAATTGTTGTGGGTGTCGATTTCTTTCTCATCCCAAAAAATAAAGGAATTAAACTTATACCAGATATCATAAATGCACTTATAAAAGTAGTTGGAACGATAGATATTATTTCACCTATCGTAGCTGGTGTTTCAATCAGTCCCATCATTGGACTCACAAAATATACAAGCAAACTGATACTGAAAGTAGCGATAATCGTGCTCACAAAACAAAAACAAAAAACAATTGTTAATTTCGCTCTCATTAGCATTTTTCGTTGCAATGGGTACATAAATAGTAGTTGCATTGTTTTGTTCTTATACTCATCAATTACTAAACGTGATAAAATGACCGAACTAAAAATAATGAATGTTATCCTAATAAAAGTGTTTATTAAAACCATTTGTTGCGTGAAGTCAAAGAAGAGCACGTCTCCCTCGGCTTTCATTCCCAACGCCATAAGGCTTACTGCAGCGAAAATTGCTATAATACAAATTGCTACCCCTTTAAAGTAACTAGATAATTTATGTTTCTTCCATTCGAGCTTCATTAATCTAAGCATACAAGCCACTCCTCCATTCTTTATATAACTGTCTTTATGCTGCTAACATTCTAATTCCAGCAGTAACGAAGCTTAACATTCCTATTACTATTAGAATTAACAACCATTTCCGCTCAGGTTTTCTATAATATAAAATCCCACTTATGAACATTACGATCAATCCACTTAGTAGATTCACTAACAATCCATTAAGCATGAATGCCCTCTCCATCCATTACATTTAAGAAATATTCTTCTAAGGAACTATGTTTCTTATTAATACTTTCAATTTCCACATCGTTCATAATAAGTGCTTTTGAAATGGCCTGCTGAGACGTTAACGTATCATACACACGAATCATGGTTCCACTCATTATTTTGTAATTTTTTATACCAAGTTTATCTTCTAAAATATAAGCTGCACGTTTCACATCAGGAACAGTGATTTCAATGTACTCTGTTTGTTTTCCGTTAATACTCTTCATTGAAACTTCTTTTATTAGTTTTCCATTTTGAATCACACCAATTGTATCGGCCATTAGTTCCATTTCACCTAAAATATGACTAGAAACTAATAATGTAATGCCATATTCTTTGCAGAGCATTTTAAATAAGTCTCGTAACTCTTTAATACCAATTGGATCTAAACCGTTAATTGGTTCATCTAAAATGAGCAATTCTGGCTTTGTCACGATTGCTCTTGCAATACCGAGTCGTTGTTTCATTCCTAATGAAAAATCTTTTACTTTTTTATTATCTACCCCTTGTAGTTTCACTAAATGTAAAGCATGGTCAATTGCATTTTTATCGTAGTAGCCCATGTATTCACAATGTAGGTCTAAGTTTTCTTTCGCCGTTAATTTATCATAAAAGATTGGGTATTCAATAATTGTCCCCATTCTTTTTAATACTTCATAAGATGTATCTGTTAATTTCTCACCGAAGATTTCAATATCACCACTCGTCGGTTTTATTAAATTTGTAATCATTTTCATAATCGTTGTTTTACCAGCACCGTTTGGTCCTAAAAAACCGTAAATTTCTCCTTTTTTCACATGCATGTTAACACCGGAAATAACTTCTTTCCCTTTAAACACTTTCGTTAACTGGTTTGTTTTTAATATATATGTCATGTTACTTTCCCCTTTCGCAATACTCTATATTTCTATAATAGACAACGGAAATCTCTTTTTTCTTACCCGTTTCTTACAAATTCCTTACGCTGAAAAAAAGCTTGTAGAATCTACTGCTCTACAAGCTAAAACTGTATCTTTGTTAATGCAATTGTAAAAATTGTTTTTTCATACGGTTTACTAGAAAGATGAATTTTTCCGTCCATCGCTTCCACAAGCCGTTTCGTAATCGTTAATCCTAGACCGCTTCCTTGGTACAATCTATTTCTTGAATCTTCAAGTGTGTACATACGCTCAAACACTTTATCAATATGAGATTCATCAATCCCTTTTCCTTTATCCCATACATCTATATACACGCCCGTGTCATCATCTCTTAACGTCATACCGAGTGCCTTTCCATCGTCTCCATATGTAATTGCATTTGATATTAAATTATTCAATACCCTACCTAATACTTCTACATTTCCAAGTGCATATATATTTCTTTCTGGTATATCAATATGAACCTGAAAACCTTTCGTCGTCACTAAATCATAAAATGATAAAATCTTCTCACGGCAAACTTCATTCATATTTACTTTTGTCATTTCAATTGCTTTGTCACCAGATTCTAATTTCGCTAAATCAAAAAACTTATGAATTAATTCCATCACTTCTAGTGTTTTCGTATGCACTTTCTCAAGTAATATTTGTTGTTCTTCTTTATTTATCGTTTTATCCTTATTTAACATTTCTGTATATCCAAGAATAACTGTTAGTGGTGTTTTCAAGTCATGCGAAATATTTGAAAGCATTTTTCTCATCGAAATTTCTACTTTTGCATGATCTGCATTCGTTTTCTGTTTTGCATCTAATAATTGATTAATCGCCACTAATAATTTTTGCAATTCTAGATCATCTGTCATAACGAGTAACGTCTCACCTGTTTTTTCATTTACAATACTTTCTAACTTTTCATATGTGTATCGTAAATTTTTACTACTATTTTTTCTCATTTTATATTGCATATAAATAACACATAACAATATAAAAATAATACCTATTAACAAATTGATCATATTACATCACTTCCAGCTTATAGCCGATGCCCCATAGCGTTTTAATATATTCTGGATTAGATGGATCACTTTCGATTTTCTCACGCAATCTTCTCATATGAACATTAATAACGTTATCGTCACCGTAATACTCTTCATTCCAAACTAACGTATATATTTGCGCTTTCGTAAATACACGATTTTGGTTCTTTACGAATAGCTTTAAAATCTCAAATTCTTTTAAAGTAAGTTTGAGAGGCTTCCCGTTTTTTTCTACAGTAAAATTAATTGGATCAATTGTTAAATCACCAATTTGAATCATTTTTTCTATTGTTTCTGTAGCCGAGTATTTCGTAGACCTCCGAATACCTGCTTTTACACGTGCAGCCAATTCAATCATAGAAAACGGCTTACAAATATAATCATCTGCTCCAAGTCCTAATCCAACAGCTTTATCAACATCTGTATCTTTTGCCGACATCATTAAAATCGGAACTGCACTTTTTTCTCGAATGATTCGTACAACCTCTAAGCCATCTAGCTTTGGCATCATAATGTCAAGGATAATCAAATCAAATGAACCTTTTAAATATGTGTTCACGCCTTCTTCTCCATCAGACGCAATCGTAACTTGAAAGCCTTCCTTTATTAAATACTTTTCCACCATCTCTTGAATTGAGATATCATCTTCAACTAATAAAATATGATGTGACATATGTCTATCCCCTTTTTACAAACGTTAACAATCCAATTGTATCGTAACTACTACAGACTGGAAACAATTATATGAATTTTCAAACCAACTTCCCTTCCTTCCTTAACAATGATATGATGAAATTCACTACGATTGTTCATAATTAACTTTATATAAAGGAGACTTATCATGTCAGAAAACAAAAAAGTAAGCTTAGCTGATTTAATGCGTGAACAACTTGCTAAGAAAAAGCAAGGAAATGGAAATGGTCAAAATGCAAAAAATCAAAGCCAAGAAACAAAAAAATTACAAAACCAACAAACAAAGAAAACAAACAACCAACGTAGACGTACAGGTGTATAAATGAACGGACAAAAACGTTCTAATATCGCCCCCGGTCTTGAAGTTGATATTGTATTAAAACAAGATCAACGAACAGGCAAATTAACACGTGGAATTGTAAAAGATATTTTAACAAACTCCCCTTCCCATCCGCATGGCATTAAAGTGCGATTGCAGGACGGGCAAGTCGGCAGAGTACAAAATATCGTTCAATAAGAAAAGGAGCTCAAGTAAACTCGAGCTCCTTTTCTTTATTAACCTTTAATTTTCTCGATGAAAACTACTTTTAAGTAGTCTCCTTCTTTAAATTGATCAATGGTACGGAAATCTTCTGGTAAAGAATGTTCTTCTAATATTTTATATTTGCCATTCATTTCTTTAAAGGCTGTATCGATAAAGCCTTTAAACTTTTTCATATCGAATGCGCTACAATTTGTAGAAGCAACGATAATACCGTTATTTTCTGTAATAGCAATTGTTTCTTTTAATAAATTTTTATAATCTTTTGCTGCACTAAATGTATATTTTTTTGAGCGTGCAAAGCTTGGAGGATCAAGTACGACCATATCAAATTTCATTTTTTTCTTCGCTGCATATTTGAAGTAAAGAAATACATCTTCTACAATAATATCTTGCGCTTCATAATCAACTTCATTTACACTAAACTGCTCAATCGTTTTACTTAAACTACGATTTGCAAGGTCAACACTCGTCGTTTTACTCGCTCCGCCAAGCGCTGCAAATACAGAGAAAGCACCTGTATAAGAGAACATATTTAACACTGTTCTTCCTTTTGCATATTTATCACGAATTTGTTTTCGAACGTTACGTTGATCTAAAAATACCCCAACCATTGCCCCATCATTTAAATAAACCGCAAAGTTTACACCGTTCTCTTTTACGATAAGTGGGAACTCGCCGCGCTCTCCTGCTACGAAATCATCACCCTCAATATATTTCCCTTTCGTATCAAAACGCTTTTTCTCATAAATACCTTTAAAGTTTGCTACTTTTTGAAGAGCGGCTATAATCTCGCCTCTGAAAGTGTAAATCCCTTCACTATACCAACTTACTACGTAGTAGCCATCATAATAATCGATAATTAGTCCTCCAAGACCATCACCTTCACCATTCACCACACGGAATGCTGTCGTATCACTTGATTTGTAAAATTGCTTTCGTTTATGTAAGGCAGATTTGATTTTACTTTCAAAGAAAGATTGATTAATTTGTTCACTCTCTTTTCTCGTTAAAATCCAGCCGTATCCTTTATTTTGTTTTCCATAATAGCCTTTTCCGATAAATTGGTTCTTCTCATCTACTACTTTAATGATTGTTCCTTCTTCACGAACATCATTTAAATTTTGAATCGCATCTTTTAAAATAAGCGGATATCCACTTTTAATTTCTTTTATAAATTTCGGTTTTATTTTTACAGTTACTTCTGATCGCATATAATAACTTCCTTTCCATTTGCATGCTTTCTCTACAGGAAGCATTTAAAAAACGAGACTGAAAAAACAGCCTCGTTTCACTATACCATATTATTGCTTTGCTAGTACAACTAGCTCATTCTCGCACTTAACCGCCACATATTTACTACGTTTTGAAATGAAAATCTCACTGTCCAAAATAATAGAAAAAAACTTATATATTTCACATTTATCATTGACAATGATAATGATTTTCATTATCATTTAATGTGTATGAGTTCTTGAAAATATAGCTACATTTATAGGAGGAATAAACATGATTATTGTTACAAATACAGCTAAAATTACAAAGGGAAATGGACATAAATTAATTGAGCGTTTTAATAAAGTAGGTAAAGTTGAAACGATGCCAGGCTTTTTAGGTCTAGAAGTTCTTTTAACGCAAAATACAGTTGATTATGATGAAGTAACAATTAGCACTCGCTGGAATGCAAAAGAAGATTTCCAAGGTTGGACAAAGAGCGCTGCATTTAAAGATGCTCACTCACATCAAGGCGGAATGCCAGAATATATTCTTGATAATAAAATTGCTTACTATGATGTAAAAGTTGTACGTATGCCAATGGCTGCAGCACAGTAAAAACAGTCCTTTTTTAAAGTATAGAATATGAGAAGCGTTATCTATCACTTCTCATATTCTATACTTTTTTCTTTAATTTCTTTTTACTAATTTTGCGTGTACAACTAGCCTTCCAGCCTCTGGATCAAGCGCATAATCACAAGTAGAAAGTGTTACGATTTCATCATTAGCCGTCAATTCCGTATCCGTTTTGTACAGTGATTTTTCTTGAATTTCCTTTAAGAACGATGTATATGCTGCATCATTTTCAAAATCCGTTTCAATGTAATAAAAGTCCGTTGTTGTCGTGTATACTGAAAAAACTTCCACGTCGTATCCTTCAAATAATGTATCGTAATATAATTTACGATGAGACATAAAAAAGTCTTCATCCAACATCTTTTTTAAACTACCAAACATAGAACCGTCTTTCATACGATGGCCATATAAAATCGTATTTCGATTTTGAGATTTCACATCATTACGATGGTCCATAAAAATGCTTCCCGCTCTCATATCTTCACCTTTATAATTACGAAATAAATAGTAATCATTATCTTTTGCTTGAACGATTGGATAATTAATTTGTGTATCATCCATCGTAATCCATCCGACTATCTCTGGATTAATTTTCTGGAGATCCTGAAACTGTTTACGTACCTCTCCATCTTCTGATTTTTCTTCCATTGGACTTCTTTTATAAATATGTTGTGCCTCAGCCATTACTTTACGATTTTCATAATAATCCATGAAAATCCCGCCCAACTCATACATTGAATAGAAAAAGATTCCTAAAAACACAATTGTAAGTATGCGTTGAAAAAAAGAATTCTTTTTCCGTCCTTTCTTACTATTCAAATTATCACCTCAAAACGGATTATGCTCATCCTTTAGATTCCCATAGGTACCATGTACAATCCGGTATCTTCATCCTGCTTTACAATGACATCTACACCATATATTGCTTTAACCATTTCTTCTGTTATTACATCATTAGGATTACCTTTCGTAATGATTTCTCCATCTTTCATAACGATAATATGGTCGCTATAACGAATGGCTTGATTAATATCATGTAATACCATTACAATCGTTAGTCCATGCACTTCATTTAACTCTTTCACTAACTCTAATATTTCTAGCTGATAGTAAATATCTAAATATGTGGTCGGCTCATCTAAGAAGAGCATTGGTGTATTTTGAGCTAATGTCATTGCGATCCAAACTCGCTGCCTCTCTCCACCAGATAAAGCATAAATTGGCTTATCACGCTTACTTTGTAAATTCGTACATACTAGCGCACGCTCAATCGCTTCTCTATCTTCATCTGTTTGCGAAGAGAATATATTTTTATATGGCATACGCCCGAAGCTTATTAGCTTTTCCACTGTAATATCTGCTGGAGCCTCATTTTGTTGATGGACAACCGCTAGTTTTCTAGCAAACTCTTTCGGTTTATATTCACTAATCGCTTTCCCATCAAGTATTACTTCTCCACTGCTAGGAGCGTGGTTTCTAGACATGACACTAAGTAATGTTGATTTCCCACATCCATTCGGTCCAATGATTGTTGTAATTTTCCCAATTTCTATTTCACTACTAACAGACTTTAATCGATTTGTTACGTTATCGTATGAAAAGGTTACATTTTTAATTTCCATAAACTTTATCACTCTTTCTAAGCAAGAATATTAAGAATGGACCACCAATAACCGCCATAATTGTTGCTGCTGGAATTTCGTTAGGTGGCACAATTAACCTTCCAATCGTATCTGCCGTCAAAATTAATAACGCCCCTGCAAGAGCAGAAAATGGAATTAATACTTTATGGTCTGAACCGACTAATTGTCTTGAAATATGCGGAACTAGTAATCCTACAAAAGCAATAACACCTGCAATCGCTGTTGATACTGCCGCTAAGAGTACTGCAATGGCAGAAATAATAAGACGAACTCTCGTCACGTGCAAGCCTAAGTTTTTCGCAGTCTTATCTTGTAGCGATAATAAGTTACACCAAGCTCCTACGAACAGAGCAAGAATAAGACCAATCGTTCCATAAGTCACCATTATTTCTACATCGCCCCACGTCTTCATTGTTATGTTAGAAGTCGTCGTTTGCTTAATACTCTTAATAAAATATCCACAAATCGTAACGAATGATTCATTTAATCCAGTAAACATTGCATTAATGGCAATACCAATTAAAATAATGCGAAGCGGGCTTAATCCTGATTTCCATGAAAACGAATAAACGAGATAACATGCAAGCGCACCACCTAAAAAGGCGAATACGGGTGTCCAGAAAAAGAATTGCGGGAACAACGTAATAATAACGAGTGTCATAAAACTTGCTCCTGAAGATATACCGATTACCCCAGCATCAGCGAGTGGATTTTTCATAACAGCTTGAAAAAGCACACCTGAAACAGCGAGAGCCGCTCCAGTGAACAACGCAATAATAATACGCGGAAAACGTAAATCTTTAATGACTTCAACATCTTCATTTCCACCTGTAAATATCCCTTGTACAAGTTCAACAATACCTACTTCTAAACTACCTTTCATCGCTGACAATGATGTCATAACAATAAGCAATGCAGTAACAATGAGGAAACTCCAAGTTTTTTTATTCATTCTACTCTTCCTTTATATTAAAATGCATCACGGATACATCATTTTTTTCAATTCATCTAATGCTTCAATTGCTGCTAAATTACCTGTCGTTCCAAATAAACGCTCTTCTAAATCGTAAACACGGTTATTTTTAACCGCAGCAAAGTGTTTCCAAATATCATTTGTTTTAAATTCTTTATCAAACATTTTTACAACTTCATCAGGCATACCATGAGCTGCTCGTAAAATAATATCTGGATCAGCTTTCTTTAAATACTCTGTATTAGAAGCTAAATATTCTACTTGTTCACCTTGCACAATATTTTTACCACCTAGTTGTTTCACTAAATCTCCAATATAAGAATGCTCTGTTGCTACTAAATAACTTCCCGGCACACCTAATAAAATAAGCACTGTCGGTTCTTTCTTTCCTTTTACTTCTTTTTGAATGCTAGCAACCTTTTTATCTAATTTAGTTACTACTGCTTCGGCCTGTTTTTCACGCCCATATTTCTTACCTAAATCGCTAATAGAACTTTGCATATTTTTCAAACTCGTTAAATCTAAAAAGTTTGCTTTCATACCCACACCATCAAAAACTGGCTTTAATTCATATTCAAGTGTTGTCACAGATAACACTTCTGAAGGCTTTAATGACTTTACCTTTTCCATATCTGGACTCATTGGATTCCCAACTTCAGGTAAACCTTTATATCGCTTCGGTAAAGTTTTAGAACTTGTTGGAACGCCGACTAAATCTACTTCTAACGCATCCATAATTTCAGTAACAGCCACTGTTGTTGCAACAACGTGCTCTTTACTTTCACTCTTTACCTGCTTTGCTGATTCTTTTTTTGGTGATGAGCACCCGGCTATACCCATTAACAAAATGATAGCCATTAGTACACTTGCAATTTTCTTCACTCTCAATCACCACTCCTTTCCATACAATATGAAACAAGTCTTGATGCACGCGAACATGCATCAAGACTCCAAAAATTACAATCTACCTGCTCTATATTTACGAACTAGTAAAGCAAGTGAACCTAGCAGTAACACCATGTATAAACCAAGTTGTGCTGTATCTGCAGTTTTTGAGTTTTTCTCTTTTTTTGAATCATTTTTTGTATCTTCTTTTTTCTTCTGACCATCTGCATTTCGGTTAAAATCAGGAGTACCTACTGTTTTTACATTATCTACTTTCGGTGTAGTCACTGGATTTTTCGGTTCATTTTTCGGTTCCTCTTTAATAGTTCCTAACGCGCCGATATTATTTGTATCAAATTGAATTTGTACATCGTAGAAATGATGGTAGTTCATCTCATCGATGTCTACCTTTACTTTTGCGTTTAATTTTTTAAATAGATCTTCTACTTCAAACTGTACTACTCGCGTATTTGCATTTTTATCTTCGCTTACTACTTTCGCATCAGCGAATAGTTCCTTGTTTTCCGTTTGGAATTTCGTAATCCACGCACTATTTTTCAGCGTCATCTCAATATATTTTTTACCATCTTTTACGATTAATTTCGCTGGATTTACAACATAGTCATTCATCTTTGAAATCTCATCTGTTTTATCTTTTAATACTTTAAATGTAATATCATATTGGCCATCTACTAAATTTTTCGAATCAACTATTACTCTCGGTTTATTATTTTCATCTTGGTTGTTGTTTCCGCCTTGGTTGTCGTTTCCGCCTTGGCTATCTAACGGCTTAATGCTACCTTTATCAAATGCAAATTGAATATCGTAAAAATGGTGATAATTCATTGAATCGATATCTACTTTTACTTTTGCATTTAACTTTTTTGATAAATCTGGTACTTCTACTTCCACTACGCGTGTATCAGCTTTTTTATCTTCACTTATTACATTTGTATCAACAAACGAACCATTTTTCTCAAATTTAAATTTTGTAATCCAAGAACTGTTCGTTAACGTAAATGATACATACTTCTTACCATCTTTTACTTTTAGCACACCTGGACTTTTTGTATATGTGTTCATCATTGAAATTTCGTCTGTTTGATCTTTTAATGCTTTGAAATTGATGCTGTATTCACCATCTTTAATTGTTTCAGCATCTGGTTTTTTATTTTCATCTGGTTTTTCTACTTCCGGTTTTTCTACTTCCGGTTTTTCTGCTTCCGGTTTTTCTGCTTCTGGTTTTTCTGCTTCTGGTTTTTCTACTTCTGGTTGTTTCTCTTCATTTTTAATTTGTTCAAGTTTATCTTGTTCAAATAAAAGTTGTACATCATGCGTTTGCTTATAATTTCTTGATGCCATTTCGATAAATACTTTTGTATTTAGTTTTTTAGATAAATCGTTTACTTCAAACTCTACTACTCTTGTATCTTTTTCCTTATCCTCACTCACTACTTTTGCATCAACAAATGCGCCATCTTTTTCCGTTTGGAAATTTTTAATTAATGAGCTACTTTTTAATGTTACAATTGCTTTTTTCTTACCGTTTTCTACTTTTAATACTCCTGGATTTACCATGTAAGTATTCATCTTAGATTCTTCATCTGTTTGATCTTTTAACACTTTAAATGGAATGCTGTACGCACCATCTGTAATTGTGTTAGAATTTGGTTGTTGATCTGGGTCAGGCTTTTGGTCGGGCTTCTGACTTGGATCCGGTTTTTCATTTGGATCTGGCTTATTAGCTGGGTCCTCTTTTTCATTTGGTTTTTCTACATGAATTGGTGTAATACTATTTTGATCAAATGCAATACGAACGTCGTACTCATGATGATAATTTAAAAAATCAATATCTACTTTTACTTTTGCATTTAATACCTTCTCTACATCTTCTACATCAAATTCTACTACTCTTGTATCTTTTTCTTTATCTTCACTAATTACATTTGTCGCAACTAGCTTACCTGCTTTTTCTGTTTCAAACTTCGTAATCCATGAACTATTCGTTAATGTAAAGGATACTTTCTTTTTCCCATCCTTCACTTTTAAAGTCCCTGGGCTTACTGAATATTGATTCATCATCGATTCTTCATCTGATGTATCTTTTAAAACTTTGAACCCAATTGAATATTCACCGTCAGCCAACTTGGTAGCTGCTTGAACTGCAAGTGGTTGTAATGTTGATACGAATGTAAATATCATTAAAAACATAGCAACAATAATTTTTGTATACCTGTTCAATGGAACGACTCTCCCTTTTGAAAATTATTTAATACTGCTCCCATCAAATACAAAGCGAATATCATATGAAGCATTATAATTAATAATTGGAATATTAATTTTCACCTTTCCATTTAGTTTTTTTGACAAGTCAGCAACTTCAAATTCTACTACTCTAGTATTATCTTTTTTGTTTTCACTTAACACGTTTGTTTCTACAAATTGACCATCTTTTTCTACTTGGAAACTTTTAATAGAAGCACTATCTTTCACTTTAAATGAAACATATTGTTTTCCATTTTTAACTGTTAATGTTGCTGGGCTTTCAAAATAACTATTCATTCTAGACGATTCATCTTTATCGCCTTTCCATACAGTAAAAGCAATATTATATTTTCCATCAGCTAGTTTTGTAGCAGCCTTTGCATCTTGTAAACCTAGTGTTGCGATAAACGTAAATAAAACAGCAAATACAGCAATAATCATTTTAAATTGTTTAAACATATATTCATCACCCTTCAAAAGATTTATTTACTCAACTTCACTTTACGAATTAAGAAAGCACCTGAAATAAGAATTAACGCTACAAACAATCCAATACGTGCTTCATCGCCTGTTTTTGGGTTATCTGTTTTTTCAGCTTTTCCATTTTCATTTTTTGTTTCTTTGTTCACTTCTTTAGCTGTTTCCTTACTCTCTACTTTTGTTTTCTCTTCTTTTACTTGTGTATCTGTTTTCGCTTGATCATTATTTTTTGTTGTAGCAGCTACGCCGTTATCGCCACCTACAGCTTTTACATTTGCATCAAAAGCAAAACGAATTGTGTAGTGGTGGTCATAGTTTGCATTTGGTACAACAACATGAATTTTTACAGCTGCCGGTTTGGATAAATCATCTACTTTAAACTCTACTGTTCTTTTATCTGCCGATTCATCTTTACTAACAACTTTCGCATCAACAAAATTCCCATTCTCTGGTGCTTTAAATTCTGTAATCCAAGCACTATGATTCATCGGAACTTGTACTCTCATCTCACCGTTTTTCACTATTAATTTTGCCGGCTTTTCAAAATAGTCATTTGCCATTGAAGCTGAATCATTTTCCGCTTTTTGAATTACGTAATTAATATCGTAAGTACCATCAGCTAGTTTTGCTGAAGCATTCCCGTATGGCATTACAAGAAAAGCTAGCATACATACGAACGTTATAATAAAAGCGGGTAATACAGAAACCTTTTTCATTTTTCTTGTTTCCTCCTTGGTTATCTTTCATTTCACTTTTTGAAAATGATAATTATTCTCAATTTATAAGAAAAAAATAATCTCTTCTACCTATTATTTAATTAGCATTCTTTTATGTAACATAAGTATTATTGATTATCATTCTCATTTAATATTAAAAATAATATCTCACCCTATTCCTTATACGAAGGCATAGAAACTGAGAAAAAATGATAAAACGCATTTATTGATTATCATTCTCAATACAAATCAAAAAAAATAAACTATCTCTTCTCCTCTTCTTTCACCTCTTCCCACAACAACACTATAGTTATAGAAACCCCTTTTCCCTCACTTCCCTTCCAATATTTCCACAACTAAGTCAATCTTAGCCTACTCATAAATTTTTTGTCAACTATATTACGTATAAAATTTTTAATATCTGAATTTCTCTATATGCGGCTTTTTTTACAAAAAAAGAGACTTTCTATAATAGAAAGCCTCTTTTCTCTATTTTTCTACAGCAATTTCCTGCTTTTGAAACTTAGAAACTATATAACCAAATCCTATACCAATTATGCCTGGAACTAACCAACCAATTCCTACACTATATAATGGAATCTTATCTAAAATAGGTGCTAGCGCTGCAATTTGAAGGTTTGCATTGTGTAATCCATCAAAGAAACTTATTGCAAATGCTCCTACAATCCCGCCCACATACATCGCTAATGGAAGACGAACGTAGTTTTCAACAAGTGATAATACGATAAGTACGATTCCAATTGGATAAATTGCGATTAAGATTGGTAATGCTAATGCATTTAACTGAGTTAACCCAAGGTTTGCTACCATAAATGCTAATACACAGAAAATGAAAACGACTTTTTGATAAGAAAGCTTTGGTAATAAGGAAGAGAAGTAATCACCACAAGCTGCAACAATACCTACAGAAGTTGTTAAACATGCTGCTGTAATTGCGATCCCTAGTAATAAAGTTCCGTAGCTACCAAATAAATGATTCACGACATTTGTTAAAATAATTCCTCCGTTTGCGCCCATTCCAAGTGACACACTAGAAGCTCCAAGATAAGCAAGTGCTAAATACACAAGTAGTAGACCAAGCGCTGCAATAAATCCTGCAAAGATTGTTACTTTTGCAATACTGTTTTTATTTGTAATGCCTTTTTCTTTTAACGCATGAATTACAACATTTCCGAATACCAGTGCTGCAAGTCCATCTAAAGTTAAATATCCATCAATAAATCCTTTAAAGAGAGGAGCACTATACGCTTCTGTCGGTGCACCAAATTCTCCAATTGGTGTAATAAGTGCTTTACCTACGATAATTGCAATAACAGCTAATAATATTGGAGTTAGCACCTTACCAATACGCCCCACTAATTTCGAAGGATTTAAAGCTAAATAGAAAGTGACTGCAAAGAAAATAAGTGTAAAGATAACAAGTGGATATGACTGACCAGCTATCTCACTTGGTAAAAACGGTGCAACACTCATCTCATAAGCTACTGTTCCTGTACGCGGTACACTTACGAATACGCCTAAACATAAATAAATTGCAGTGATAAAAACAAGTGCGAATATAGGATGTACACGTCCTGCTAGCTCATTAATATCTCCCTTTAAAGCTATAACAATTACTCCTAATAAAGGTAGTCCAACGCCTGTTACGATAAAACCAAACAGCGCGATCCATACGTCCGTTCCAGCACCTTGCCCTAACGCTGGTGGAAAAATCATATTACCTGCACCAAAAAACAGTGCAAATAACATTAAACTTATTGCAAACATCTCTGAAAACTTTAAAGATGATTTCATTTCTACTAACCTCCTAAAATAATAAATTAACAAAATATTCTGAATTAAAATCCGTCACATATCCTCTTTCAAGCATACTTCCCCGTAAAAGAACGCAAAAAACACCCGTCCCTAACAAAGGGACGAGTGTTGAAATCGTGGTTCCACCCTTATTCTAATAAAATGAATTTATAACGAAATAAGCTCATTTTATAGCTCGTGTAAATTGATAACGGTTTTATCCGCCAAGAATTACAATGCATCATGTATGCAGTTCACTCTTGAAGTTTAGAGGTGGTAAGCTTGTCTTTTCGTATTAGGAAGCTCACAGCCTAAGGCTTCCCTCTCTGAGAATCGTAAAATACAACTCATGTCCTCATCATTACTTTTATAAAATATCTTGTCGAAACTTGTTGTTTTTTATTATATGGGCTATTTTTTAAAAAATCAATAGTTTTATTTTTTCTGACAAAAAAATATAGGGAGAAAATTTTCCCTCCCTATAACTGCCCTATTAAAATTTCTAACTCTTCAGCTGTAACGCTCCGCCACTTTCCAACTTCAAGCTCATTTAGCTCTATATTCATAATGCGTACTCGCTTTAGCTTTATTACAGTAAACCCGAAAGCTCGACTCATTCTACGAATTTGCCTGTTCATTCCTTGCGTTAAAACGATACGAAATGTTGATTGATCAACTCTTGTCACTTTGCACGGCTTCGTCATTCCATCTTTAATCTTTACACCGCTGGACATCTCATCAATAAACCAGTCCGTAAAAGGTTTATCGACTGTGACAACATATTCCTTCTCGTGCTCATGATCACCATGTAAAATTTGATTCGCAATCCCGCCGTCATTCGTTAATAAAATAAGTCCTTCCGATGCTTTATCTAATCGTCCAACTGGAAAGATTCGCTCTGGATAATTGATATAATCAATAATATTATCTTCAATATGATCAGCTGCTGTACAAGTAATTCCGACTGGTTTATGAAAGGCTATGTACACCTTTTCTTTCTCTTCTTTTACAATAACTTGCCCATCAATCGTTACAACATCACCATCGCTCACAAGTTCACCGTGCGTACATATTTCACCATTAATAGCCACGCGTCCAGCTTTAATGAGGCGATCTGTTTCACGTCTGGAGCATGATTTTGCTTCGCTTATGTATTGGTTGATTTTCATGTTCTATTCCTTTTCACATATATTAAAAGCGTCAATCTATGGCAATATCATTCTGCCACGATTGACGCTTTTTCACTTCGCAAAAACAACTAAATAAATAACCCCAATCACCAAAAATATTCCGCAACAAGCTAACAATACTTTTGCAAGTTTGTCCATAAACATATAATGGTTTCCCCTTTGTTTCGTTGTTTTCTATTTTAATTCGACAACTGTTACGCCTAGGCCTCCCTCGCCCATGTCACCGTAACGGAAGGTTTTTACACCGCGATGCTTCTTCAAGTAATCTTGTACACCTTGGCGAAGTGCTCCTGTCCCCTTACCGTGAATAATTGATACGCGAGGATAGCTTGCAAGCTGGGCATCGTCTAAGTATTTCTCAACGCGCGCCATTGCATTTTCAAATCGTTCACCACGAAGGTCAAGTTCTAATGAAACGTGATAGTCTCTACCTTTTACCGTTGCAACTGCTTTTTTCTCTGTTTGCTTCGGTGTGTTAATGTATTCCATGTTAGATTCTTTTACTTTCATCTTCAGAATACCGATTTGTACGCTCCACTCAGTATCGCTTACTTTTTCAAGTAATTGACCTTTTTGACCGAACGTTAATACTTTTACTTCATCACCTGCACGTAACTGTTGCTTCGGCGCAGTGTTTTTCACGTTTACTTTTTGTTTCTTAACAAGCTCTGGTGCTGCGCCTTCTAGACGGCTCTTCGCTTCAATTAACTCGTGGTCTTTCACGTTTGCAAGCTGTGCTTTACGCAATTGACGAAGTTCTTGAATAATGCCTTCTGCTTCTTTCTTTGCAGCTTCGACTTTTTCTTCCCCTTCTTTTTGCGCTTTTAATAATCGTTCATCGCGATCTTCGTTAAATTCAATAATTTGACGTTGTAATTCACGATGAAGTTTTTCAGATTGTTTGCGAAGTGCTTCTGCTTCGTTCCAGTCACGCTCTGCGTTCTTCTGGCTTTCTTCTAACTTCGCAATCATATTTTCAATTTTATTCGTATCTGTACTAATGTGGTTGCGTGCTTGGTCAATAACGCGATCAGATAATCCAAGACGTTTCGAAATTTCAAAGGCATTACTACGGCCTGGTACACCGATTAATAATTTATACGTTGGGCTTAACGTGTTCACATCAAACTCAACACTCGCATTAATAACTTGCTCACGGTTATATCCGTATGCTTTTAATTCTGGATAATGCGTCGTTGCAACAACGCGAGCACCGCGATTACATACTTCATCTAAAATCGAAATTGCTAGTGCAGCCCCTTCTTGTGGGTCTGTTCCAGCACCTAATTCATCGAATAAAACTAAGCTTTCAAAATCAGCTTTTTCTAAAATATCAACGATGTTCACCATATGTGAGGAGAACGTACTTAAACTTTGTTCAATCGATTGCTCATCACCGATATCAGCAAATATATTTTTAAACACACAAATCTCTGACTCATCCATTACTGGAATGTGAAGACCAGATTGCGCCATTAAAACACAAATACCAACTGTTTTCAGCGTAACTGTTTTACCACCTGTATTCGGTCCTGTAATAACAATTGTCGTGAAATCTTTACCTAACATAATGTTATTTGGCACAATAATTTCTGGATCGATTAGCGGATGGCGAGCTTGTCTTAAATCCATATAACGCTCGTTATTTACGATTGGTTTCGTTGCTTTAATTCGCTTTGCATAAAAAGCTTTCGCAAAAATGAAATCAAGATTCGCAACTACTTCTACGTTTGATAAAACGCTATCGGCTTCTACTGCCACTTCTTCTGTTAACATCAATAAGATGCGTTCGATTTCTTGTTTCTCTTTCACACGAGCTTCTTGCAGTGCGTTATTTAATTCTACAATGACTTGCGGTTCAATAAATAACGTTTGTCCAGAAGCTGATTGATCGTGAACAATACCACCATATACGCCGCGGTATTCTTGTTTTACTGGGATTACGTAACGTTCGTTACGAATCGTTACAATCGAGTCAGACAGCATCTTTTGCGCATTTGAAGAGCGCGTCATATTTTCTAATTTTTCACGAATACGGCTTTCCGCAGTACGAATTTGAGTACGAATACCACGCAGTTTATCACTTGCGCTATCGACTACTTCACCGCCGTCACCGATACAATTTGTAATTTTCTTTTCTAAATCATATAAAGATACAATTTGAGCGACGTGAGTTTCTAAAATCGGAAGCTCGACACCGTTATCAGCCATATCTTCAATGAAACGTTTCATATTACGACTACCATACATCGTATTCGCAATATCAAGTAATTCATTTGGACTTAACATACTCCCAATTTTTGCACGCTTCACATTTGAGCGAATATCCGTAATACCACCTAATGGTGCACTACCTTTTAAACGAATAACTTTCGCTGCTTCATCCGTTGTATCTTGCATTTCTACAATTTCTTCAAAATCAGTGCTCGGCACTAAATGCTTCACTTTGTCACGGCCAAGTGAAGAGGCTGTATGTTCAAGTAATTGTTCTTTTACTTTATTGTATTCTAATACACGCAACGTTCTTTCTAACATGTTGCAGGTCCCCCTTGCGTTACTTATTACGTTTAATATAGTCTAATAAACGTTCAATATCCCATGTGTTAATCACGTTATCTTTTTGAATCCAACCTTTACGTGCTGCTGCTACACCTGTTTCCATATCTTCTAACATTTCAAGTGTATGAGCATCTGTATTAATCGCTACTTTTACACCAGCATCTTGTGCTTGTTTTAATAATTTAGCGCTTAAATCTAGACGGTTCGGATTCGCATTTAATTCTAAAACTGTATTTGTCTCTTTTGCGAGTTCAATTAATAAATCTGTATCTACATCATAACCCTCACGGCGCCCGAGAAGACGTCCTGTCGGATGAGCAATCATTGTGACATGTTTATTCTCAAGTGCAGTACGCAGACGCTTCATGATCGTTTCACGGTCTTGTGAGAAGCTAGAGTGAATCGCTCCAATGACATAGTCTAATTCTTCTAATACTTCATCATCAAAATCAAGCGAGGCATCTGGTAAAATGTCCATTTCAATTCCGCGTAAAATTGTAATGTCTGGATACTTTTCATTCATACGTTCAATTTCTTTCGCTTGCTCACGAAGACGCTCTTTCGTTAAACCATTCGCTACTTTTAAGTATTGCGAGTGATCAGTAATCGCCATAAACTTATATCCACGAGCACGGCACGCTTGTACCATTTCTTCAATAGAAAAAGCACCGTCACTCCAAGTTGTATGCATATGTAAATCACCTTGTATATCGGAAAACTGAATTAAGTTCGGATACTCTTTAATTAATTCAATTTCTTTTCCATCTTCACGCACTTCTGGCGGAATAAATGGTAGACCGAAATGAGCAAAGAAGTCTTCTTCAGTCTCAAATGTTTTCACTTCACCTGTTTCTAAGTTCTCTACACCGTACTCACTAATTTTCTCGCCTTTATCTTTTGCGATTTGACGCATTTTTACGTTATGGTCTTTTGATCCTGTGAAATGGTGAAGTGTTGTAATAAACTCTTCTGGTTTTACTAAGCGGAAATCG
Organism: Bacillus cereus group sp. BceL291; assembly: GCF_051776705.1. NCBI lineage: Bacteria > Bacillati > Bacillota > Bacilli > Caryophanales > Bacillaceae > Bacillus > Bacillus cereus group sp. BceL291. The sequence continues at coordinate 44,783 of NZ_JBPWAP010000001.1, forward strand.
ATTGAAATATCATATTCATATTGAAGACGAACAGAAACTTTCGTATCCCCACTTGCGATTACCTCAATCATATTATCGAATTGTAGTAAATGCTCACGTACCGTTGCTGGTTCTGTCGTTGCAATGATAAAATCTAAATCTTTCACTGTTTCACGAACACGGCGCAAACTACCAGCGCGAGAGAAACGAATTACTTCAGCAATATTCGACAATTTCTCCTCTATTTCCCCGGCAATAGGCAATACCATCGCAATTGGTAAACGCTCTGGACGAGAGCCTACTTGATCGATTGCTTCTAATATTTTCTCTTCTGTCTTCTTACCGAAACCAACTAAAGCTTGTACTTTATTTTCCTCACAAGCAGCTTTTAACGTCTCCATATCAATAACGCCTAGCTCTTTATATAACTTAGCCACCTTTTTACCACCAAGACCTGGTAGTTTTAATAACGGCAATAAGCTACTCGGTACTTCTTTTTCAAGTTCTTGTAATAATTCAGATGTTCCCGATTCTATATATTCTTGAATAACGGCTGCTGTTCCTTTTCCGATGCCCGGAATCTTTGTGAAATCTTCAATCTCAGAAAGACTACGATCGTCACTTTCTAATGCTGCTGCCGCTTTACGAAATGCAGATATTTTAAATGGATTCGCACCCTTTAGTTCCATAAAAAGCCCGATTGTCTCTAATAATTTGATAACTTGTTTTTTATTTACTTTCATCATTACCCCGCCTTTCTTTCATAGAAAAAAACTTCTCTTTCCGAAAAAAGAGAAGTTATACTCTGCTACCTGTCTGCCATAGTTCCTTCACCTTTTCAGATAGAATCGGTGTATCGTCTACAATTATTTTGCTAATTGATGATTTTTGTAATGGTGTTTGTACTTGTTCAATCGGAAGAATGTTTCCAATGATAATTAAGACAAACAAAACAATATATACTTCTAAAAATCCGAGGATTGCCCCCGCAAACGCATTTACTTGCTTTAAAACCGGTATTTCTGCAAACATATTTAACAAATTACCAAGTAATGAAAGTGCTATTTTTGTAATAATAAACAATATGATAAACGCAAGCGCTTGATAAAATACTGTCTCAATATTATTTGCATCAATCCATTCTGGAACAGATACGTTTTTATCAAATGGATACGGAATAAATTTCGCAAGTGCTGGCGCTAAATCTTTACAGTACCAGTATGCAACAAGGTATGCGATAATAAAGCTTGTTAACTTTACAAGTTGCAGAATAAACCCTCTGCGTAAGCCGAGGAAAAATCCCATAACAAGCAGTAAAATGATAATAATATCAATCATGTTATTCCATTCCTTTTTTTGTCATACTTTCTTTCAATTTCTCATGTTCTTCTTTTAATTTTATGTAATCGTGTATGACGTTTACCGCCGTCAATACCGCTAGTCTACTCGTGTCAAGCGAAGGATTCTTGGCATTGAGTTCGCGCATTTTATCATCCACAATCGCTGCTACCATGCGGATATGACTTGTACTTTCATCGCCAACAACTGAATATTGCTGACCATAGATTTCTACATTAATTCGACTTTTCTTTCCCTTTTGTTGTGACAACTCACCGGCCTCCAATCACGTACAGAATCCTAAAGTTTATCATACCATGAACCTTCATAATATGGAAACAGAAAGAACAATCCGATATGATAAAAATAACAATATAAAAAAAGGGGCGACCATTATGTCAAATTCTATCGTAATTCAAACAAATTCTACAGTAATTGAAGACATGAAACAACAATATAAACATTCACTTAGCCCGAAAATTCCGCAAGGCGGTATCTTTATGGCTAAGGTGCCATCTTGCACGATTACAGCGTATAAATCTGGAAAAGTAATGTTCCAAGGAGGCCGCGCTGAAGCAGAAGCTTCTCGTTGGCAAACTGTCTCTCACGCGCCGAAAACAGCTGTAAAAAAATCTGTCGATTCCCATCGTTATGCGCCGCCTACTTCCATCAGTACAATGTCTATTGTAGGGTCTGATGAAGTTGGTACGGGAGATTTCTTTGGACCGATGACAGTCGTTGCTGTATATGTGGATGCGAAGCAAATTCCACTACTAAAAGAACTTGGTGTAAAAGACTCTAAAAACTTAAATGACGATCAAATTACTGCCATTGCGAAACAACTTCTACACGTTGTTCCTTATAGCTCTCTTGTCCTTCATAATGAAAAATATAACGAGCTATTTGATAAAGGAAACAACCAAGGTAAGTTAAAAGCCTTGCTACATAATAAAGCTATTACAAACTTATTAGCGAAAATGGCACCTACAAAACCTGAAGGCGTCTTAATCGACCAATTCACACAACCTGATACATACTACAAATATTTAGCAAAACAAAAACAGGTACAGCGTGAAAATGTTTATTTCGCTACGAAAGGTGAAAGCGTCCATTTAGCAGTAGCCGCTGCTTCTATTTTAGCTCGCTACTCATTCGTAAAACAGTTTGACGAACTAAGTAAAAAAGCTGGTATGCCACTTCCGAAAGGTGCTGGTAAACAAGTTGATATCGCTGCTGCTAAATTAATTCAAAAGCTTGGTAAAGAACGATTACCCGAGTTTGTGAAACTGCATTTCGCTAATACGGAGAAGGCGCTTCGCTTATTAAAATAGTATCGACAAAAACAGGAGCCTACAAACTCCTGTTTTTTGTTTCATCCTACTATTGTCCTTATAGTTTTGTTATAATTATAATATACAGATTATTCTAACATAGGAGGAGATCTACATTGCTACTTCTACAAATGATTCTAAATATTTTACTAGGCGATCCACACGAAAGACAGTTCGAAATTAGAGAAAACATTCAGCTACTAAGTGAACAACCAGCGTTCAACGATTTAATAGAACGTTATGGTCGATCTTTCTTATTAAACTTTCGGATTCGAAGATTTATCGGGAAACACGATGCACGCTTGTTAATACATAATCCAGCAAAACTACAACACTTCTGTGAAGAACTTGAATGTATGATTAGAAAAAGGAGGTTTTTCATATGAACGCTGTAAAAGTTAAAAAGGTACGATATGCTTTCGTACACCTCGTAGGTCCACTTTCTTACCTCACTATTTCTATCATTTGGGGAGCTTTTTTCACTACTAAATCCACATTCGAAAATATATATGATAATCTTGGCGTGATGGCCATCTATTACGTGTTCATAAGTTTACTGTGGTTTTTCTATTTAGATCGATTAGACAAAGACATAAATAAGATTACAAAAGAAATTAACGATAATAAGATGTAACACATAACAAAGGAGAGCCCTTAAGACTCTCCTTTGTTATGTTAGCTTCGTTTCTGCTTCTTATTTGATGAAGATACTTTATGAGAACCTGTTTCATGTGTCGTCGTTCCTTGTCCTTCAACTTCTGGAGAACCTAGGCCCGATCTTGAATGATCTTTTTTCACTTTTTTACTCATTTATATTCACCCCTTCGCGTTACTTTTTGCTACGAGGGAATAAACTATACAATATGTAAAATAAAAAGCGAGAGGAAATCCTCTCGCCTTTTTTCATATTTTAGAATTCAGAAGAACCTGGAGTTCTTGGGAATGGAATTACGTCACGGATGTTAGCCATACCAGTGATGTACATTAGGAAGCGCTCGAAACCTAGACCGAATCCAGCGTGTTTTGTACCGCCGTATTTTCTAAGTTCTAAGTACCACCAGTAGTCCTCTTCGTTCATACCTAATTCTTTAATTCTGTCTACTAAAACGTCCATTCTTTCTTCACGTTGGCTTCCGCCGATTAATTCGCCGATGCCAGGAACTAGAAGGTCAGTAGCAGCTACTGTTTTACCGTCTTCATTTAAACGCATGTAGAATGCTTTAATGTCTTTCGGATAGTCAGTTACGAATACAGGGCGTTTGAAGATTTCTTCTGATAAGTATCTTTCGTGCTCTGTTTGTAAGTCAATTCCCCATTCTACTGGGTATTTGAAGTCAGCACCTGATTCTTGAAGCACTTTAATTGCTTCTGTATAAGTGATGCGACCGAAGTCAGAGTTAATTACGTTGTTCATGCGCTCAAGAACTGTTTTATCAACGAAGCTGTTGAAGAATTCCATTTCTTCTGGTGCATGCTCTAATACGTATTTCATTGCATATTTCAGCATATCTTCTGTAAGGTTCATTACGTCCCCTAGTTCAGCGAATGCAATCTCAGGCTCAACCATCCAGAACTCAGCAGCGTGGCGAGTTGTGTTTGAGTTTTCTGCACGGAATGTAGGTCCGAATGTGTATACGTCACGGAATGCTAATGCATAAGCTTCAGCGTTCAGCTGTCCACTTACTGTTAAGTTTGTTTCTTTACCGAAGAAGTCTTTTGACTCATCAACTTTTCCGTCTTCACCTTTTGGTAGGTTATTTAAATCTTGCGTTGTTACGCGGAACATTTCGCCAGCACCTTCTGTATCACTACCAGTGATGATTGGTGTGTGAACATGTACGAATCCACGCACTTGGAAGAATTGGTGAATCGCAAATGCTGCGATAGAACGTACGCGGAACGTTGCAGAGAATGCATTTGTTCTTGGACGTAAGTGAGCGATTGTACGTAAGTATTCAAACGTATGACGTTTCTTTTGAAGTGGGTAATCAGAATCTGATAAACCCTCGATATCAATTTTTTCTGCTTTAATTTCAAATGGTTGCTTCGCTCCAGGCGTTGCAATTACTTTACCTTCTACTTTAACTGAAGAGCTAAGTGGAAGTTTTGCAATTTCTTTGAAGTTCTCTAATTCTGTATCGAAAACGATTTGAACGCTTTTGAAAAAGCTACCGTCGTTTAATTCGATGAAACCAAATGCTTTTGAATCACGTAAGTTACGAATCCACCCTGATACTTGTACTGTTTGATCTGCATACTTTTCTGTATCTCTATACAGACTTTTTACTAATGTGTTTTCCATAGTGAAATTCTCCTTTGCTCATATATTTAAATACAAAAAAACCTTTCATCCATAAAGGGACGAAAGGTTAAACTTCGCGGTACCACCCAATTTGTCATAAAGACCAACTTTAACTCGTATGTAATACATACTTCCCGGTTTGTAACAGGCCGGATTCCCGTCTAAGTCTACTCTTGAATACAAAATTCAATTTCGGTTAGCAACTCCAAGGTGTTCTTCACATATACCGCCTCATCAGGCTCTCACCGTCCCTGACTCGCTTTGGATTATAGTATATACTACTTTTCCTTATCATCGTCTTTCATTTTGTTAAACTAAAATTAATGTACTACATTCGAGAGAAAGATGCAAGGTGTCGGAAAATATATGAGCGATTTTTGTAATATATCGACTTACCGACAGTGTCCGACAACCAATCCAATAAAAAAATTGCCGGAATGAATCCGGCAATTTTCTAATTACTTACGTAACTCCGCACCGAATTTCTCTTCTACCGTTGTTAGTACACGGTTATGTGCTTCTGTTACTTCTTCGTCTGTTAATGTACGTTCTGCATCGAAGTAAGTCATAGAGAATGCAAGTGATTTCTTGCCTTCTTCCATTTTTTCACCTTCGTATAAGTCGAATAGTGTTACGTCTTTCAGAAGTTCTCCGCCAGCTTCAGCAATGACTTGCTTCATTTCACCAGCTTTTGTTTCTTTTGTTACTACAACAGCCATGTCACGTGTCATAGATGGGAAACGTGGAATTGCTGAGTAGTAAGTTTCCTCAGCGTCTGCACCGAATACTTTTACAAGAGATAATTCAAATACGAATGTATTTTTCACATCTAATTGTTTTTCTGCTTCTGGGTGCAATTGACCGATGAAACCAATTACTTCGCCATCTAATACGATGTCAGCTGTACGGCCTGGGTGCATACCTTCACGTTTTGCTGGTGCATATGTGATTTGATTTGAAACGCCAAGCACGTCGAATAGTCCTTCTAGTACACCTTTCACAACGAAGAAGTCTACTACTTTCTTCTCACCTTGCCATGCATGGTGAAGAGCAAGACCTGTCATAACACCTGCAAGATGTTGTTCTTCTTTCGGAAGTTCTCCTTCTTCTGTCGGTAAGAAGATAGAACCTACTTCGTATAAAGCAACGCTGTCGTTTTTACGAGCGACATTGTATGAAACTGCTTCTAATAATTGCGGTACTAAGCTTAAACGAAGTTGGCTACGTTCTTCACTCATTGGAAGTGCAAGACCTACAGGCGCCTTTTCGTTTGGCTCAACCATATATTGTTTCGCTTTGTCAGCGCTTGTTAATGAATACGTAATTGCTTCATATAAACCAGCACCCTCTAAGAAGCGGCGTACTTTACGACGTTTCGTTTGTGCTGATGTTAATTTACCACGAGTCATCGTTCCAGAAGGTAATGTAACTGGAATGTGGTCATAACCGTATAGACGGCCCACTTCTTCTACTAAGTCTTCTGAAATTGTAATATCAGGACGACGTGCTGGTATATTTACATGGAATGTTCCTTCTACTTCTGTAAATGGGAATTTCAAGTTTGTGAACATTGTACCCATTTCACTCGCAGAAATATTTGTACCTAATACACGGTTTACTTTTTCAGCAGTAACAGATACTGTACGCTCTTGTACTTGTAAGTTGTCAGCTTCTACTACACCTTCAAGTGCTTCACCGCCAGCATATTTCGCCATTAAAGCAGCTGCGTGTTGAATTGCTTCAAATGTACGTGTTGGATCGATTCCTTTTTCGAAACGTGCACTTGATTCACTACGAAGACCTAAGTCTTTTGATGTACGACGTACTGTTTGACCTGCAAAGTATGCAGACTCAATTAGAACGTTTACTGTCTCATTTGTAACTTCAGAATCCGCCCCGCCCATTACACCAGCAACAGCTAAAGCTTTCGTGCCGTTTGTAATTACAAGATGGTGGCTTTGTAATGTACGCTCTTGATCATCTAACGTTTCAATTTTTTCGCCTTCTTTTGCAAGACGAACAACGATTTCTTTTGAACCTAATTTATCGTAATCGAATGCATGTAACGGTTGACCGTATTCCATTAAAATGTAGTTTGTAATATCAACTACGTTGCTAATTGGACGAATGCCAGCTGCCATAAGACGAGTTTGCATCCACATTGGTGATGGACCAATCTTTACGTTTTTAACCATTTTTGCAATGTATAACGGGTTTTCTTCTTTCGCTTCTACACTTACAGAAATATAATCAGAAGTTTTTTCTGCTGTTTCTTGTAAGTCGATAGCTGGAAGTTTTACTTCGCGGCCATAAATAGCAGCTACTTCATATGCAACACCTAACATGTTTAGGCAATCTGCACGGTTTGGTGTTAAGCCAAGCTCAAGTATTTCATCGTGTAAGTTTAAAATTTCAAGTGCATCTGCACCAACTTCAGCGTCACTTGGGAAGATGAAGATACCATCTGCGTATTCTTTTGAAACTAACTTTCCATCAATACCAAGCTCTTGAAGAGCACAAACCATACCGTGAGAAGCTTCACCACGTAGTTTTGCTTTTTTGATTTTGAAGTTACCAGGAAGTACAGCTCCAACTTTTGCAACTGGTACTTTTAAACCTTTTGCAATGTTAGCAGCTCCACAAATAATTTGAACTGGCTCTTCTTCACCGATATCGATTAAGCATTTGCTTAATTTATCAGCTTCTGGGTGTTTTTCACATTCTAATACGTGACCAACTACAACACCTTTTACACCTTTATTTAATACTTCAACGCCTTCTACTTCAATACCACTTTTCGTGATTTTGTCTGCTAGTTCTTGTGCTGTTACATCTTTAATATCTACATACTCTTGTAACCAACGATATGATACGAACATATTTATCCTCTCCTTCCCTTACGCTCGTTTGAATTGTTGTAAGAAACGTACATCATTTGTATAGAAATGACGAATGTCATCTACTCCGTATTTCAACATTGCGATACGCTCTGCGCCCATACCGAATGCGAAACCTTGATATTCTTTTGAATCATAACCAGCCATTTCAAGTACGTTCGGGTGAACCATACCTGCGCCTAGAATTTCAATCCAGCCAGTTCCTTTACAAGTGCCGCAACCTTTGCCATGACACATCATACAAGAAATATCCATCTCTACAGATGGCTCTGTGAATGGGAAGAAACTTGGACGAAGACGGATTTCACGATCTTCACCGAACATCTTTTTCACGAATACTTGCAGTGTACCTTTTAAGTCACTCATACGAATGTTTTTATCAATTACAAGACCTTCAATTTGCATGAACTGATGCGAATGCGTCGCATCGTCGTCATCACGGCGATACACTTTACCAGGACAAATAATTTTGATTGGGCCTTTTTCTTTATTATTTTCCATCGTACGTGCTTGCACAGAAGATGTATGTGTACGTAGTAACGTTTCTTCTGTAATGTAGAATGTATCTTGCATATCACGCGCTGGGTGATCTTTCGGTAAGTTTAGTGCTTCGAAGTTGTAGTAGTCTTTTTCTACTTCTGTTCCTTCAGCTACTTCATAACCCATACCGATGAATACATCTTCAATTTGCTCAACAACAGCTGTTAACGGATGGTGACAACCTGTTTCAACAGGACGACCTGGCAGTGTAACATCGATTGTTTCAGTAGCTAATTTCGCTTCGATTACTGCTTTTTCTAAGTTACTAATTTTGTCATCTAAACGCGTTTGAATCGCTTCACGCACTTCATTTACTAATGCTCCCATACGTGGACGCTCTTCTGCTGACAATTTTCCCATGCCGCGTAATACTTCTGTAATTGGGCCTTTTTTTCCTAAATACGCTACGCGTACGTCGTTTAAGCCCTTTAGCTCTTTCGCTTCTTCAATAAGCTCTAACGCTTTTTGCTTTAGCTCTTTTAAACGTGCTTCCATTTTGGAACCCTCCTAATTTTAAAAATAAAAAAACCTCGCTCCCAAAAAGGGACGAGGTAAATTCGCGGTACCACCCTAAATTGACAGAACAAGTCTGCCCACTCATTAGTTATAACGATCAATTCTGACCGGAACGCCTTTACATATACATGGTCCTGGCGTCAACTCCAGAGGTGAATTCACTTCCGTCTACCATAAGAATGCTTTCAGTCTACGGCACTCTCTCCCTATATGGCGATTTTGTAAGTTACTCTTCTCTATCAACGTTTTTCGTTATTTAACTTTTAATATAATGTACTTCAACTTATTATAAGAAGTTTTTTATTTGTTCGCAACCGGGCTTTGCAAATAATACGTTAAAATCCCTGCTGCAACCGCAACATTTAATGATTCTGCCCCGCCGTAAATCGGAATATACAAGTTTTGATCCGTTTTTGCAAGAATTTCTTGGCGTACGCCATTTCCTTCATTTCCTACAATTAATGCAAAACTGCCAGCCGGCGTTACTTCACCATACGGAACTCCATTTTCAAGAGCTGTCCCATATACAGGAACGTTGTTTTCTTTTAACTTGTCTACCCATTCTTCTAAGTTCCCTTTTACAATTGGTAAGTGGAAAATAGAGCCTTGTGTAGAGCGGAGTACTTTACTATTGTAAACATCAACACAACCTTCTCCAAGCACAACGGCGTGAATACCAGCTGCATCAGCTGTACGAATAATTGTTCCTAAATTACCTGGGTCTTGCAGGCCATCTAATAAAAGGAATTTCCCATCAGTAAGAGCTACTTCTTTCTCATGCTTCTCACAAACAGCAAATACACCTTGTGTCGTTTCTGTTTCACGAAGTATTTTGACAATCGCCTCAGGTACGATATACATTTCCACATCATTAACTGTCCAATCTTTCGGAAGGTCTGTCTGATCTGAAACGATAAGTTCTGTTACAATTCCTGCCTTCAAAGCTTCCTCGACTAAGTGGAATCCTTCTACAAAAAATAAACCTTTTTTATCGCGTTCTTTTTTCGTTTGCAGCTTTTTCCACTGCTTTACACGCGGATTTTGTACTGAATCAATGTTTTTCATAATATGTATTTCCCTCTCTTCTTGTCTTATCATTATAGCCTATTTTTCATACATATTTACATAAAAAAGAACAAAAACTAACGTCAGTTTCAATTCTGAAGAAGAGGTGAAAGCAATGAGTTTTAATTTACGCGGTGCTGTATTAGCGAATGTATCTGGAAATTCACAAGATCAATTACAAGAAACAATCGTCGATGCAATTCAAAGCGGTGAAGAAAAAATGCTTCCAGGTCTTGGCGTTTTATTTGAAGTCATTTGGAAAAACGCTGATGAAAATGAAAAGCACGAAATGTTAGAAACACTAGAGCAAGGATTAAAAAAATAAGCAATTTGAAAATCACCTTTGCATAAGCTAAGGTGATTTTTTTGCAGAAAAATTTTTTCTTCTCCTAAACATTTCTACTTTACTAACGAACTATGATGGAGTACAATGTTCAAAATACATTTAAACCGATCGATTTTTCTTCATATACACCATAAGATAAAAGGAGTGAATGTTTTATGCACCGTATTACGCTTGAACAAATTTTTAAACACCACATTACACAAAAATACGTAAACCGTTCTGGAATGGTCCACGCGATCGCTGTCGCTTACCATGCGTTTCACCTAGCCAAAAAGCATCACGCCTCAGTCGATGCTGCCACAAAAGCTGGCTTCCTTCATGATATCGGACATCATACGTGGTACACAGGCGGTGAATGGGATTATGACTTATATAAAAAGAATGATATACACGCAATTAAAGGCGCTGAAAGAGCACATAAATTACTTATTAGATTAGGAGAACATCCAAAACTAGCAAAAGAAATTTCTATTGCAATTCTTCTTCATACAGATTCTTTCTTAGTGGAACAAGAAATTGAAAGAACGTCTCTTCAAAATATTATTAAATGGGCAGACGAAGCAGATGAAGAACCGGGCGGAGCGCATCATTATCGAACAATTTCTTATGAAAAAGCACTTAAAGCAATTCAGCAATTAGATCGATTGGTAGAGCGTGAATTGCAAATAGAGCAAGCAAAATTGAATAACAAGACAGAACATAGTTATCAATGAGAAAGAGGCATCACTACAGGGTGATACCTCTTTTATTATTTTATGGAAAATACACCTTTATATGTAATATTTAAATATTACGCCTGAAAACAAAATGCCTTATAATTAAATATACAAATATAAAGAGGTGATTCTACATATGCAACCCGCTACACAACTTTCTAATGAACAGAAATACTCTATGTCATGGGGACAATTTATTAGCTCCGTTGTATTCGCTTTTTTCGGAACCGGACTTATTACTGTGTTCCTCGCAATGCCCTTAACAATTTATACAGCCAGTCTTACAGATAAAAAACAAATTGCCCTGTATGAATCTATCGTAAATACTGCAAGTATTGTATTACAGCTAGCCGTGTTGTTATTCTTCATTTTTAAATTCGAACCCGCAAAAAAATTACTACTACAATCATTTAACTTTAAAGCACTGAAAGAATGGCGTACATACGTATACTTACTTCTTTTCTTCGCTATAAACATTTTACTCAATTACATCTTGTTAAATTATGTGTTCCAAGACGCTACAAAGCAGCAATCTTCCGCACTAAACTTAGATGTCTTTAAGCAGTATCAAATATTATTACTTCTCGGCTTTGCAATACTCACACCAATTTTTGAAGAGCTTATTTTCCGTGGCTTTATACTTCGCTTTTTCTCAGAACGCTTTCCATTTTGGATTGCAGCGATTATAACAAGCTTCTTCTTCGGTATCGCTCATACATACTCACTTGGCGTAATGGTCATTACTTTCTTCATGGGATTATTAATGGCTATTTTATGTAAAAAAACAAAATCCATTATTCCAGCTATGTTATTTCATATTATGAATAATATGTTGGCATTCTTGAATTAGAAAGAGGTATCCTCACGATACCTCTTTTATTAATTCGTATAATCACTTCTCATTTCCATCAATTTATACATATTTATTAATATTATCCAAAATAAACTTCATGTAGTAAAATATAACTTAATTCATATAAAGGAGTTTACATATGTTTAGTGTTATTTGGATGCTTTTCACGCCACTTCTCTTACTATGCGGGATTGCTGGTGGTATTTTTTTAATAGTAACAGGAATTAAATATCGGAAATTACTCGTTGGTTTAATGGGGCTACTTAGCCTATCCTTTGTCACACTACCTTTTGTTTTTTTAAGTATAGGAATTAATATGGATACAATATTCCCCATTCCAACTGCTCTTTACTGGACCCTATTTTCTTTAACTGGATTATTAGCAGGGATAAGTGGATTCCAAGCAAAAATTAAAAGTATACGTAATATGGGGTTCATTATTTTTACCATTGGAATATTAGGGGTTATCTTCTGGGTACTCATGTCTGTAGGTGATTGATTCTATATAACTTTTTTCGAAACCCACAAATCGGAGGTAATACAGAAATGTTCGGAATATTAATTTGGATGATTTTAGCTTTTACTTTAATGTTATGCGAATTCATCGTCGGCATTTTTTTAATTATTGCTGGTATGAAATGTCGTAAATCATTTACTATTATAGCTGGTTTAATTAGCATATCTCTTATCGTTGTTCCTATCATTTGTATAGGTTATGGAATAGACTTAGAGGGGATGATTCCAATTTCAGGAACTTTATATTGGGGTCTCTTCTCTTTAGCTGGACTATTAGCTATAGTAAACGGAAGACACATATCGAGTATTCGTTCTATGGGGACGATTTTATTTATAACAGGATTATGCTCTGTAAGTGGTTATTACCTTTTATATCTTACTCTTTAAAAAGACAAAAAAAAGCAGGGAAATTAATTCCCTGCTTTTCTATTTGGTTTATTGCCTGATGGTAAGAAGAACGATAACACCCAAGCGATACCTGCTAGTATCGTTGCGATTAAGAAGGCATCGTTAATACCGTTAATTGCAGATAGCTTTGAAATTTGTCCATATAATAGTTGTGTGCTCATCGCGTCTCCTGCTTGAGCTGATCCAGCTAAGGCCGCTAAACTTTGCCCCATGCCATGTATTTTATCAACTAAAATTGGGTTTGATGTTGTTAACATGTTGCCGTAATCTGCTACGTGAGCAGTCGTTTGTTGCGTCATAAGTGTAATTAAAATCGCTGTTCCGATTGAACCCGCTACTTGTCTTGACGTATTTTGCGTTGCTGTACCGTGAGAAATTAATTTCATCGGCAGCGCGTTCATACCAGCCGTCATAATTGGCATCATAATGAATGACATACCAATTGAACGTATAATATAATCCGTCATAATAACGCTATACGGTGTATCCATCGATAATTTTGTAAATTCATATGTCGCATACGTCGTAATTGCCAATCCAATTATCGCTAATGGACGAATGCCATATTTATCGAATAATTTACCCGCTACTGGTCCCATGATCCCCATAATTAATGATCCTGGAAGAAGTAGTAAACCAGATTCAATTGGCGTAAAGCCACGAATGTTTTGCAGATATACTGGAAGCAATAACATACCTCCGAATAATGCCATCGTAACGATTGCGTTAATTACTAAAGTGAAAGTAAATACTGGATATTTAAATACTTGTAAATCAAGCATTTTATTGTCCGTTGTTAACTCTCTCCAAATAAATAACGCTAAACCAATTACACCAATGATAAGTGAAATAACAACTTCTGCACTAGTCCAACTATTATTTCCAGCCTCACTAAATCCGTACAGCAAGCTTCCTAGCCCAATACTTGAACTAACAACACCAAATACATCTAATTTTGTTTTAGACACTGGCTGAGCTAGTGTAAAGAATTTTAAAGATAGGAACGTAATAATTAAACCGATAATAAACATCGCATAGAACATTAAGTTCCAGCTGTAATTTTCAATTACCCAACCTGTTACAGTCGGTCCGATAGCTGGAGCTAAAATCATCGCTACACCTAGTAACCCCATCGCTGCTCCGCGCTTATGAGGCGGGAACAATGTCATAAAGATATTCATACCAACCGGCATTAAAATACCCGCACCAACTGCTTGAATTACGCGGCCCGTCATCATCATCGTAAAGTTTCCGGAAGTAGCACAAATGATAGATCCTACCGTGAAGAATAACATTGCTGCTACGAATAATTTACGATACGTAAATCGTGAAACTAAAAATGCACTAATCGGTACTAAAATACCATTTACAAGCATGAAGCCTGTAATTAACCATTGTGCTGTTGAAGTTGATACGTTAAATTCATTCATTAACGGAGGTAATGCAACGTTAATGATTGTTTGGTTTAAAATAGAAACGAACATGCCGAGAATTAATACAGCTACAACTGCTTTTACGTTCACATTCTCTACAGGCGTAGACATTTGTTTTTTCGGCACTTCTTTTTCTTGTTTTACTTCTTCTTGCTTTCCTGTTTCTAACTCAACTACATTAGAAATTTCCGATTCTTGCTTTCGTTCAATTTCTTTCTCTTCTGTTTCAACTTTACTTATTTCTATTTTACTTACGGCTGGGACTTGTTCTTCTCCCATTTTCGTTTTTTTCTTTCGTAAAAGACGATTTACAAGGAAGAAGACGATTATACAAAATAGTGCATATCCTGCAATTACAATTGAGGACATCTCATCTCCCCCTTACTTATGAATACGAACTGTCACATTCATGCCAGGAACAATATTTACTGATTTGCTATGATCTAAAGAAATTTTAACTGGTACTACTTGTGTTACTTTCGTATAGTTCGCTGTTGCGTTGCTTGATGGCAACATAGAGAATGTATTCGCTGTTGTTAAGCCAACTTGTTCTACTTTTCCTGTTAACGTTGTATCTGGGTATGCATCTACATACACATCTACATTTTGACCTTTTTGAACATCATCAACATCTGTTTCTTCAATGTTTGCTGTTACCCATAAATTGTTCATATCAAATGCATAAGCAATCGGGCTACCTGCTCCAACGAAAGCATTTGTTGTCGCGTTTGATTGTACAACTGTTGCATTTTGTGGAATTGTTACATCTACTGTTTGTTCTCCATTAGCTGCCGCTACAGTAACAGTACCTAATTTATCGTTCTCATTATAATTTTTTCCTACTTCAGCTTTCCATTCAGTTAGTTTACCTGCTACTGGTGAAGCAACCGGAATTACCTTTCCATCAATCTTTGCATTGTCTGTTTTTAAGTAATTTTCCGTTTGATTGTAATAGTAATAACCGCCAATACCGCCGCCAACTAGTACAATTAATGTGATAATGTTGATAATTACCATTCTTCGAAACTGATTCATTGCATTCCTCTCCTTATATCGCATATAATTTTTTTCTAAACTATTTATGTCCTTATTGTTTAGATTGTTTAATTGTTAATTATATTAACCTTTTAACAAAAAAATCACACCATTTGCAGCGTAAATCGAAATTTATCTACCTGCGAGCGGTGCTGATTTCTGAAGGACTATCGTTTATAATTATAAATAATTATTTTGAATCTACAACCGACAATTTATGTATGAAATGTCGGTTAAACAACAATATAATACCAATATGTTGTTTAAGTATAGAAAATTAAACGAGGGGAAATAAAAATGTCTATTAAAAATACAAATGATCCACGTGTAAAACGGACGAGACAACTCATACAGGATGCTTTTGTCGCTTTAGTAGGCGAAAAAGGTTTTGAAAATGTAACTGTTCAACATATTGCAGAACGCGCTCCTGTAAACCGCGCTACATTTTATAGCCATTACCACGATAAATATGACTTACTAGACAAAAGCATTGAAGAAATGTTAGAAAAGCTAACTGAAGTAATTAAACCAAGAAATAGAAATAAAGAAGATTTCCAACTAACATTTGATTCGCCACATCCAAGTTTTTTGGCCTTGTTCGAACATATTGCAGAAAACACTAACTTCTATAACGTCATGCTTGGTGATAAAGCGGCCGGAAACTATACGTATAAGATGATGAAAGCAATTCAAACGCATTTAACATTAAGCCTCTCTATTTCACAACCTAACGATGAAAAACTAATGGTTCCACGCGATATTCTCATTAGTTATGTTACTGGTGCCCATCTAGGGATGATTATGTCATGGCTAAAAAGAGGGATGATATATACCCCGCATTTTATGGCGATGCAATTAACTCGTTTAATTATTTTAGGTGCTCATACTGCAGCGGGATTAGAACGGCCTTTTTAAAACATAAAAAAGCGAAGGAGAATGTCCTTCGCTTTTTCTATTAATTAAATGTAATGTTATGTACAGCCTCTTTATCAAGACGTTTAATAACTTCTACAATTAACTTTACTGCATTTTCATAATCATCACGGTGTAACATTGCCGCATGAGAATGGATATAGCGCGTTGCAATTGTAATTGCCATAGAAGGAATACCATTTACAGCAATGTGAATCGCACCCGCATCCGTTCCTCCGCCCGCTACTGAATCATATTGATACGGGATTTGTAATTCATCAGCAACATCAACTACGAAATCACGTAAACCTGTATGTCCAATAACAGAAGCATCATATAAAATGATTTGTGGTCCATCGCCCATTTTACTTTGCGCTTCTTTTGACGTTACACCCGGTGTATCTCCAGCGATACCAACATCTACTGCGAACGCGATATCTGGTTTAATATAATTCGCAGATGTTTTTGCGCCACGAAGACCAACTTCTTCTTGTACAGTTCCAACGCCGTATACAACGTTTGGATGCTTTTCATCTTTTAATTGTTTTAATACGTCAATTGCAATTGCACAACCGATTCGGTTATCCCATGCTTTTGCAAGTAACATTTTTTCATTCTTCATCACTTGGAATTCAAAGTAAGGTACAACTTGATCTCCTGGTCGTACGCCCCACTCCATTGCTTCTTCTTGGCTAGAAGCACCGATATCGATGAACATGTCTTTAATTTCAACTGGCTTTTTACGAGCTTCTGGAGGTAAAATGTGCGGTGGTTTTGAACCAATTACACCTGTTACATCTCCTTTACGCGTTACAATCGTCACGCGCTGCGCAAGCATAACTTGTGACCACCAGCCACCAACCGTTTGGAAGCGAAGGAAACCTTTGTCATCGATTTGTGTAATCATAAATCCAACTTCATCTAAATGACCTGCAACCATAATTTTCGGACCGTTTTCTTCCCCTACTTTTTTCGCAACTAAACTCCCTAAATTATCAGTAGAAAGTTCGTCCGCAAACGGCTCGATATATTTCTTCATTACTTCACGTGGTTCACGCTCGTTACCGGCAATACCACGTGCATCTGTTAATTCTTTTAGCATTGTCAATGTCGCGTCTAATTTTGTCATTGCCAACACCCTCCTTTTTCTTCAGTCAATTTATTATACAATAATTAAATTGAAATATTCAAAAATTAAATTAGTATCCTTGTGTTTGACGCTGATGATTTACTTCATTTTTATCTAAATATGCTTTTTCAATCTCTTCTTGCTCAAATTCAAGTGCTTGTCCAAGTCGAAGATAGCTCGTAAATAATTCAATATAGTTTGTAATAGATGGTTGATCTGTAAAACGAATTACTTTCGCATATGTGTCTAAGAAAATTTCCACTTGTGTTTTATTCGTTTGTGCACATTTATAGAATAGGAAGTTTTTATCAATACCTAAATCAATTCCGATTGATAAAATAAAATGCAAACCATCTACGTACTCTTCTAATATTACTTCACGTTCCGAAGCTGGTTTGTTGCTCCAATATTTAAAACAACGTGTTTCATTTGCAAGTTCTCCAATTTCTACAAGAAGAGCTAACATTTTTTCTTTTAACAATTTTTTCGGTTGTAAGTCATGTTCTTTTGCAATACGGTCATCTAATTCTTTTTGTAATTTAAATAGTTGTAGTAAGTCCATTCTATTGTCCTCCTCCAACATCGCATTTTACGCAACAATGTTGTTTCATCTCAAAGTTCATTATTATGTTTCAGTTCTTATGAATAAGTCAGCTATCTAACTCTTTATAAAATAGCTTGTCCTTAATTTACAAATACGTTTCAGTCATCGCTCTTAAATTGTTCATCTGATGAAAGTTCCATATCATCTTTCCATTATAGCAGTGTCGTTTCGGCTAGGAAAGATACTCTTCTTTCCAAACGAGCAGAATTGAAAAAAGCCAGGAGTATTCTCCTGACTTCATATGTATATTCTTCTATACTGCTATAACTTTTATATTGATTTTGTCATATTGATAACGACATAGTCGTTAATCTTTAGAATTTCTTTCACTTCTAACTTCTATTTGAATACAAATAAAAAACCTTAGAAGAAAATTCTTCTAAGGTTTCAACTAATTAATTAGTTAATGTTGTTTTTTGCAACTGTTGCTAATTCAGCGAAAGCTTTTTCGTCATGAACAGCTAAGTCAGCAAGCATCTTGCGGTTAACTTCGATGCCAGCATTTTTAAGACCGTGCATTAAGCGGCTGTAAGAAAGACCATTCATACGAGCTGCTGCGTTGATACGTGTAATCCATAATTTACGGAAGTCACGTTTCTTTTGACGGCGGTCACGGAATGCATACATTAGAGATTTCATAACCTGTTGGTTAGCAACCTTGAATAATGTATTTTTTGAACCGTAGTAACCTTTTGCTAATTTAATTACTTTTTTACGACGTTGACGAGTAACTGTACCACCTTTTACTCTTGGCATAATATTACCTCCTAATTGTTCTATATATCAGCCGAACTTATTTTAAGTTGTCAAGCATTTGACGAATGCGTTTGAAGTCACCAGCGCTTACTACACCAGCTTTACGTAGTTTACGTTTAGCTTTTGTAGATTTGTTAGCGAATAAATGGCTTGTGTAAGCGTGAGAACGTTTCAGTTTACCTGATCCAGTCTTTTTGAAACGCTTTGCAGCGCCGCGATGAGTTTTTTGTTTAGGCATAGGTATTTCCTCCTCTATCTATTACTTATCGTTTTTCGGTGCTAAAACTAAGAACATACTGCGTCCTTCCATTTTAGGCTTAGATTCAACTGTACTAACTTCAGCACAAGCTTCTGAGAAGCGATCTAAAACACGTTGACCGATTTCTTTATGAGTAATGGCACGTCCTTTAAAGCGAATTGACGCTTTAACCTTGTCGCCTTTCTCTAAAAACTTGATAGCATTACGAAGTTTTGTGTTAAAGTCGTGTTCATCAATTGTTGGACTTAAACGAACTTCTTTCATGCTAATTACTTTTTGATTTTTGCGCTGCTCTTTTTCTTTCTTCTGTTGCTCAAAGCGGAATTTACCGTAGTCCATAATGCGGCATACTGGCGGTTTCGCATTTGGAGCAACTAATACTAAATCAAGATTAAGATTTGCAGCTAAGTCTAAAGCGTCATTACGAGACTTGATTCCAAGTTGATCGCCATTTGCGCCAACTAAACGTACTTCACGTGCACGAATTTGCTCGTTAATCATCATATCCTTGCTAATAGTAAGCCACCTCCAAGGTTTTCTCAGAACATATTTTGTAGTCATAGAACCCGAACAAAAAAAGTGCGGGCATACGACACCCACACTTGTAAAATCTTAAGTAAGAAATACATTTACCTGTTAACTGCGAATGCGTCCATCAGGTGAGAAGCGGGTGCTTCTACTTGTTCCACAAAACAATATTCTATTATCCTTGATGAGTTTATCATAGGACATGACGTCTGTCAAGAAGACGCGATGTGTTTTACTAACAACAAGAAATATTGTAACAAACAACTAACATACTTGCAATACTTTTTTATGATAAGTGTCACATGGTTATTTTTTCTAATTTCTCTCGAGTATATTACATAAAAAAGCCGCGGTATACCGCGGCTTTTTCTTATCGTTTTCCTTCTACTTTAATCATGTCAACAAAAGCATCTAATGCGATTGTTTCTGATTTTTGTTCACCATATTTACGTACGTTTACGCCGTTTTCAGTTACTTCATTGTCACCTACTACAAGCATGTACGGAATTTTTTGCATTTGTGCTTCACGGATTTTGTAACCGATCTTCTCTTCACGAGTGTCTAATTCAACACGGATACCAGCACGACGCAATTCGTCTTGTACTTTCTTCGCATAGTCTAAATGTACTTGCGGAGAAACTGGAATTACTTGTACTTGAACTGGAGCTAACCATGTTGGGAATGCACCTTTGTATTCTTCAATTAAGAAGGCTACAAAACGTTCCATAGTTGATACAACACCACGGTGAATTACAACTGGACGATGTTGTTTACCGTCTTCACCAACGTATGATAATTCAAAGCGTTCTGGAAGTAAGAAGTCTAATTGTACAGTTGAAAGTGTTTCGTCTTTTCCAAGAGCAGTACGAACTTGAACATCAAGTTTTGGACCGTAGAATGCCGCTTCACCTTCAGCTTCATAGTAATCAAGACCCATTTCATCCATAGCTTCTTTTAACATACCTTGTGCTTTTTCCCACATCTCATCATCCGCATAATACTTTTTAGTATCTGCTGGGTCGCGGTAAGATAGACGGAATGAGTAGTTCTCTAAACCGAAATCTTTGTACACTTCTAGAGTTAAGTTTACAACACGTTTTAACTCTTCTTTAATTTGATCTGGACGAACGAAAATGTGCGCATCGTTTAAAGTCATTCCGCGTACACGTTGTAATCCAGATAACGCACCTGACATTTCATAACGGTGCATTGTTCCAAGTTCTGCAATACGGATTGGTAATTCACGGTAGCTGTGAATATCATTTTTATAAACCATCATATGATGAGGACAGTTCATTGGACGAAGAACTAATTCTTCGTTATCCATTTCCATTGATGGGAACATGCCATCACGGTAGTGGTTCCAGTGACCAGAAGTTTCATAAAGCTCTCTGCTCCCTAGTACTGGAGTATATACGTGATCATAGCCTAAGCTTGCTTCTTTATCAACGATGTAACGCTCGATAATGCGGCGGATTGTTGCACCTTTTGGTAACCAAAGTGGTAAACCTTGTCCTACTTTTTGGCTATTAGTAAATAGTTTTAATTCTTTACCTAATTTACGGTGATCGCGCTCTTTCGCTTCTTCAAGCATACGTAAGTGCTCATCTAATTCTGCTTTCTTAACGAATGCAGTACCGTAAATACGTTGTAGCATTTTATTATTGCTATCGCCGCGCCAGTAAGCACCTGCAACGCTTAATAATTTAAACACTTTAATTTTCCCTGTAGATGGAAGGTGAACACCACGACAAAGGTCGAAAAATTCGCCTTGCTCATAGATTGAAATAACTGCATCTTCTGGAAGATCGTTAATTAAATCTAATTTTAACTCATCGCCGATTTCTTCAAAGCGACGAATTGCTTCTGCACGTGGTACTTCATGACGAACGATTTCTAAGTTCTCGTTCACGATTTTTTGCATTTCTTTTTCGATTTTCTTGAAGTCTTCAACTGTAATTGCTTCTTCCATATCAATATCGTAGTAGAAGCCATTTTCAATTACTGGACCAATGCCAAGCTCAACCTTAACATCTTTATATAAACGTTTTAACGCTTGTGCTAAAAGGTGGGCTGTTGAATGGCGTAAAATATATAGGCCATCTTCAGAATCTAATGTAATGATAGAAACTGCACCATCTTCTTCGATTGGTGTAACAAGATCGATCATCTCATCGTTTAATTTTCCAGCTACAGCTTTTTTCTTTAAGCCTGGGCTAATAGAAGCTGCGATTTCTTCAGTTGTTACGCCTTTTGGAAACTCCTTCACAGCTCCATCAGGGAAAGTAATTTTAACTACATCTGCCATCACTGGTCACTCCTCTTTTTCTCAAAATAAAAAACACTCATCCCGTAAAAAGGGACGAGTGTTGAATTCGTGGTTCCACCCTTGTTCCAATTAACATAATTGTTAATTGCTCAAGTTCAACATAACGGTGTTGTCCGTTAGCAATTACTAGAAAAACCGTTCACTGCTAAAGTTTAGAGGTGGTAAGTAATAATCCCGTACTAGGAAGCTCACACCCTAAGGCTTCCCTCTCTGAAAATCGTAGAAAACTACTCATGTCCTCATCATGACATTTCAATATATTTCATTTATGTAGGTAATTATATGCTCAAAAACTTAGAAAATCAAGGGCGTTACCTTTATTTTTTAAATTTTTCACATTGCGCTCAAAATCATGTAATCCATGTAATTGGACCCGTTCTTGGAACACATTTCGCAAAGTAATAATCATATTATGGTCTTGTTCTTTCGTATATAAATAAATCTTTTTAGGCGAAATAGAAAGAAGCGGCGCAATTACTTTCGTATCAATATATACATCATTTTGCTTTAATAATTCCTCATCTATATATTGGACCAACTTCTCCTGTTTTAAACGTCTACCTTTATCATCATAAAAGATAAAGCTTTCATCAAAAATAAGATGCACGCAAGACAAACGTGATTTACGGCTACTTACTTGTTGCCGAAGCGTCTCAATGAACATTTGGTATTCTTGCTCCATCTTATATTCATCAATTGCCACTTCCGCAAGTTTAGTCACCATTTCCCTATATGTACGAAGACGAAAACGGATATATGATGAAAACGAGAATGAGAGCGGATCACAAAGCCAATTATTTAAAGAAGACTTAATATATGACTCAAATGCGTTACGCGTTAAATCCTGAGCTACACCTTTTCTTCTTCCCTTTAAAATCTCATGTGCCATGTGCAATATTTGATGACACTCTTCTTGTTCTTCATAAAAAAACTTTTCTTTTAAAATCGTATAAATCCACTCATTTTGTTTCACATTCACAATGAAATACACCATTACTGGCAATAAGATTTTTTCAATATAATTCGATTCACGTACTGGTATGTGAATCACCACTTTTTGTTCCTGTAAATACACACTCGTTTCCTTATATAACACTTCCGCTCTTTTCAGCAATTGTCTATATACGTGCATAGCATCATTTTTTTCTTCGAAGCAAATTTCAATCACTTTTGTCCCCCCTTTTATCCCCGCTCTAAAGGACTGTATCTATACGTTACAAATCCTATAAGAGTCCGTCCCGCGTGAATTTCACTCTTAGTAGAATCACATTTCCTATCGTTAGAAAATCCACTCAATATGGCTTGCTAATTTTATATATATTAAGGGAGGGAGAAAAAAATGATACAAGCTACTATGAATTTTTATTGTATACTTTACTTATCAATAAAAGGGGGTATCTGAATGTTTGAATATAAATTCGTAAAAGTCGAATTACATTGGGGGTTCACTCGCTCAAAACCAGCTGAAGACTACCAAGAAATTATTCAAGAACATGCTAGAGATGGCTGGAGGTTCGTACAGATTGTTGCCCCTACGTTTGGCAGTTCTGGACAACCTGAATATTTCGATCTCATATTCGAAAAGAAAATATCACTATAATACAAAAAAAGAGCAAGCTGAGAAGCTTACTCTTTTACTTATGACGACGGTTTTTCCCACCAATTGGAACTGGTTTCGCTAAATATTTAATTCTTTCCATAATACGTGCTGCTTTCATTTCTTCAGCCTCACCACGCTGCGTATACGTTAAATGGTGTTCCAGTTGTTTAAAATCAAAATTAGACGTAAAGAACGTCGGTAAGTTTTCTAACATACGGAATTGCAAGATTGCACCAAGCACATCGTCACGCACAAAGCTTGACATCGCTTCTGCCCCGATATCGTCTAACATTAAAACTTGTACGCGTTTAACCGCATCAATCTTTTCACCAATCGAATTATCTTGAATTGAACTTTTAATTTCACGTAAAAATTCCGGGAAGTATACGAGCATCGAACTTATTTTCTTTCGAGCAAGCTCGTTCGCTATTGCTCCTAAAAGGTACGTTTTTCCTACACCAAATTTACCGTACAAATATAAACCTTGTGCTTTTTTACCTGGTTCATATGTACTTAAAAATTCATTCGCTGCACCAATTGCATCGATACGTGCATTTAAATCAGAAGGGTCTAAGTTTTCCATAGTTGCCTGCAAAATATCCGTTGGCATATATACACTTTGAACGAGTTTTTCATATTTCTTTCTCTCGTCATGCGCTACTTTTCTAACGCAGCGATCGTATTGAATATCAATCATCTTCCCTTGAATAACAAGCTTTGGCTCATAACCTTGTAGCATATTTTTACATGAACCTAAATCCGGACAATCCACGCAACCTACACTTTGTCCAATATATTCATATAACTTCACAAGACTGCGCTCAATCATAGAAGTCGTTACTTCACCCTTATGTTCGTCTATAAATTCTTTCACCCGCGGATGCGCCATTACTTCTGCCTTTAGTACTTCATATCTATTTTTAAAGTTTTCATTTTCCATTAATTTTGCAAATGAATTTTGAATATGCTCCATTTTCTCACCTCAAAGAGCGTTCATTCTCTTCTATTAATCACGCTTATATTTTTTTAACACTTCTTCTAGTCGTTTTCTTTCATCTTCTAGCGTACTTGCATCTTTTTCTACACTTGTATCTTTCTTCTCTGTTTCTTTCTCTTGTTCTTTCGGCTCTTCTTCCTTAAGCCAATCTGGCACCATTTCTTTCCGCACCGTTTTCTTCGCCGTACGGCCTTTTTTCTTCGTCTCAGCCCACTCTTGATATTGACGGTTCTCTTCTTTCGCTAACGCCATCGCGTCCGCTACTGTACCGACCTTTTTACGTGCCCAATGCCCAGCAATCTTCTCGACATACGTTTTCGCAAGTTTCATATCTGAGCGTAGCATAACGTAATAAATAAGTACATTCACAACTCCTGGTGTCAATTTTTGATTAATCATGACATCTTCAACGATCTGCAAGTCCGCTTTCGTTGCCTCTGCACCACCAGAAATCTCTTTCAATAGTTGTTTTGGCGAGATTTCCTCTAGCTGCTTTATTAACATCTCCTCTTGCGATGAAGGCTCTTTCTCTTTCATCGTACGTGCAGCATGAGGCTGTACTCTTTCACTTAATACCGGTAATGCTTGACCATTTTCAAATTGATACCAATCGCGCGCTCCTTTTCTAAGCCTTTCCGTATCAATTGTTTGCATCTCTGTCACTGCACCAAGAACGATATTTTGCATCGATAACACATCTACACCATACACGTAAGCAAGTGTTATAACGCAGTCTCTCACTTGATCTGTAATCGCCTTTTTAGGAACAAGAGCGGACAATCCATCTACAAATAAAGAGAAATCAAAGAAATCATTCCAAACTTTCGGAGCGTCTCCCTTCTCGTTACTTGGCATAGTTGTCGTTTTTGGAATACGAAGGTCTTCTTGCGCATGCTCAAGCTGTCCTGGATTAAACGAACCAAACACATCATTGAAAGAACGCGTAACATTTTCATAAGAAGCAAAATCAAATTCTTCTTCTAAGAAATATTGCTTTACTTGATTATATTTTGTCCGGCTCAATCGATTGTATAAAAAGATACTTAAAACAATATCATCAAAAAACTGCTTCGGAGATAAAGGTGGTTGCAACTCATATATGAACATTCGAATATCTTTTTCTTTCTTAATATATACCCTCAATAGCCCAATTGCCTCTAACTTTACTCGTTCCTCATATATTTCAGGAAGTTGCATTTGCATAGTCACCATAAGGGAATGATGCGTATTCTCTTTTCCAAATACACGATCTTGCTCTAGCTCTCCCCATAGTGTCATGTATAAGCTAAAAGCTCTACTACCTATTAACGGCTGATACAACATCGTTAACACTTTTCGGTCGTAATTGTGCAGTAGCCCTTTCGCACTTACTTTATAACGATCAATCGGCAATAGCTCCATCCATGACTGTTTTTCCATTCTTGCTTTTCCTTTCTCTCATCCAATCTATCCTCTACTTCATTCGTTCTATCTTCATTATATAAATTCTTAGTGAAAAAGAGCTATTAGCTTGCGCTTCTAGCTCTCTTATCCTATTACTTACGGTATGTAAAGAGAATAAAATACAACTTCTACTCTCTTTCTTTTTGCAGTATATCTTTTAATTCTTCAATAAATACATTTAAATCTTTAAATTGACGATATACAGAAGCAAAACGTACGTAAGCAACATCATCAATATCGCGAAGTTCTTCCATGACAATTTCACCAATCATATCACTTTTCACTTCTGATATACCTAAATTACGCAGTTCACGTTCCACGCTTTGTGTTACTTCTTCTAATTGTCTTAAAGATACTGGTCTTTTTTCACACGCTTTAATTAAACCACGTAAAATCTTTTCTTTATTAAACTCTTCTCGTGTGCCTTCTTTTTTTACAACGATAAGAGGTGACTCTTCTACCCTTTCAAAGGTCGTAAAGCGACTTAAGCAGCTTTCACACTCTCTCCTTCTTCGAATAGAGCGCCCCTCGTCTACCGGACGCGAATCTAACACTCTTGTACCATTATGAGAACAGGATGGACAACGCAATACATTCACTCCTTTACACTATACTCTTTATTTTTCTCTACTCACTTCACCTAAAATATATATACAATATTATATAACTCATTCTAACTCTCTTACCACTTTAAGTTTCAGCGCATCACTTTATCATCTCATCCTTAAAAATAAGATGGTATATAGAGCACTACCTCATTTGCAAGAATCCAATTTATTCAACTAACGAGTACGTTATATTTTTCCTTTTTTATAAACTAAAAAAGAGGTGCATTATACACCTCTTTACATTTTAAATCAATTATGTTCTTTTTTAAAGAGCTTTTGTTTCTCTCTGCTTAATTTCGAAGCTACCAGTTCCTCGAGGAAGCTCGATGCTCTCACGCGTTTTCGCGTTTAAACCTTCTGCAATATATTCTGCAGCAACATTTGGATCAATACGATCCCCACAAGTATAAACATCAATACTTGCGTAACCGTGCTCCGGAAAGCTATGAATTGTTAAATGTGATTCCGAGATAATTACTACTCCACTTACACCTTGTGGTGCAAATTTATGGAAAGCAACCTCACGCACTTCAGCACCAGCTTTTAGTGCTGCATCCACAAATAATTGTTCAATATACGGCATGTCATTCAGTTTGTCGAAATCGCAATCCCAAAGTTCAGCAATCACGTGACGACCCATCGTATCCATAGTATCCATTCTACAGTTCCCCCTTGTAAATTTATTCTAACTGTTCGAATTGAAAACTAATTTGCAATTTGGCTTGCTCCACTACCACGGGGGAAAGTTAGTCCAGAGAGGTCCTAACCCTTTAAGTAGTGACTACGTACCTCAGCTCTTAAGTTTACGAGTGTTAGTATACTTTGTTTATTTTCATTTTGCAACAACAGTTTTTTCGATTTTCTGTCATATTTTCCTCTTTACTTTTCCCTAAAAAAAATAAACGATTCACAAATGCAGTAATCACAACGCTTCGTGGTATGTCCACTTTTTTAAATATACTTATATAATTTTTTTCCTTTTCAGAAAAAATTAAAAAAAGAGGGCAAATGTTGCCTTGCCCTCTCCTCCCTTATTCACTTAAATGTGTTGCACATTTTCTTGTTTCGCTAACTCTTCAACAACTAACGTTACAAGATCTACAACACGACGAGAGTAGCCCCACTCGTTATCATACCAAGCAAGTACTTTCACTTTACGATCACCCATTACCATTGTAGATAAACCATCAATAATAGCTGAGTGTGTATTTGTATTAAAGTCGATAGATACTAAAGGCTCTTCGCTGAATTCTACAATACCTTTTAACGCACCGTTTGCAACAGTTTTGAATGCATCGTTAATGGCTTCAACTGTCACATCGCGTTTTACATCTACTACTAAATCAACAAGAGACACGTTTGGTGTTGGTACACGAAGTGCCATACCATGAAGTTTTCCGTTTAAATGTGGAAGAACTTTTGCTAGCGCTTTCGCAGCACCTGTCGTTGTCGGAATGATTGATTGTCCGCAAGCACGTGCTCTTCTTAAATCTTTATGTGGGTTATCAATATTTTTTTGGTCATTTGTATAGGCGTGAACTGTCGTCATTAAACCGTTTTCAATTCCAAACTGCTCATCTAACACCTTCACAACAGGCGCTAAACAGTTTGTTGTACAAGATGCATTTGAAATAACAGTATGTTTTGTAATATCTAATTGGTCTTCGTTCACACCAACTACAATTGTTACATCTTCATTTTTACCAGGCGCTGTTAAAATTACTTTTTTCGCTCCAGCTTCAACGTGAAGAATTGCTTTTTCTTTTGAATTAAATTTACCAGTTGCTTCAATTACAACTTCAACACCTAAATCTGTCCAAGGCAATTCCTTTGGATCGCGGTTGTTTAAAAGGCGAATCATTTTCCCATCAACTAATAAGTGATCTTCAAATGCTTCTACTGTTCCGTCAAACTTGCCATGAACTGTATCATATTTAATTAAGTGTGCTAACGTTTCAGATGGATAGCTTGCATTGATTGCTACAATTTCGAATGCGCTTTCTTTTATTGCTTGACGAAATACCATTCTCCCAATACGTCCAAATCCATTAATTGCCACACGAGTCATAATATGTTATCCCCCTTGAATGCGTTATACTATTTATCTCCAATCCCAATAATAGTATAACACAAAAAGGGGATATGTCACTAAGCATTTTCATTAATTTCACAATTTTTTAGTCAATAATGTTCCACTTCTTTAAAATTACCTGCAATTGTGTTTTCGTTCCCATAATTGTGCCATCATTATTTATCACTTCATCTGCATTTTTCACTTTTTCTTCTAACGGCATTTGAGATTGAATACGAGCTGTTGCTTCTTCTTCTGAAAAGTTATTTCGTTTCATTAAACGTTCTAATTGCGTATGCGGCTTAACCGCTACAACTAAAATTCGGTCAACGAGACTTGTTAATTTGCTTTCAAATAAGAGAGGAATATCTAACACAACCGCTTGCATACCTTCTTTTATGTACATTTCCTTTTGCCTATTCATTTCCTCACGCACTGCAGGATGAACAATTTTATTTAACTCCAATCGTTTTTCTTCATTATAGAAAACGACACTTCCTAGTTTTGGACGATCTAGTTCTCCATCTTCTTGTAACACTTCCGTTCCAAATACTTCTACTATTTTGTTATATGCTGGTTTTCCTCGCTCTACAACTTCTCGTGCAATAATATCTGCATCAATAACTGGTATGCTCAGTTCACGAAACATTTGAGACACTGTACTTTTTCCACTTGCAATGCCTCCTGTTAATCCAATTACTACTGTCATCATAATCCTCCTCATAATAAAAGGCGCGAAACTAATGTTCCACGCCCATACTTACATTTTCCAAATTCCAATAATAATGAGTAATACTCCAGGCAGGAATGTAAATTTTTGTAACCACTTCATATTCGATAAAACCGTTCCAAGTTTCATTCCAATAAATAAAAACAAAGAACTCATAATTGCAACTAATATCGCCATCATAGCGGGTACATACCCTAATAAAGATGCACCAATTCCGGCACCAAATGAGTCTACAGAAAGAGCGATACCAAGAAGCAATGCTTCTCCTGCAGAAATGGTTCCTGATTTATCAAAATCTGCTACAGTCGGTTTCCGTAAAATTTGAATCACTAGCCCTAGCGAGGCAATCTCTAATTTCCAGACCTTCTCCTCTTGCTTCGGTTCTTCTTTTTTCTCACTTCGAAAAAATTGATATAATACCCAAATCCCTATTCCAATAAGAACAAGCCCACCGATACGCGTTGCGATAACAGGTGAAAATACTTTCGCGATCATATGTCCAATTCCCATTGAAACAAGCATAACAGCCGCTGAACACATTCCGATAATTATAATTGATCTTAGTGGAATTCTTACGCTTCTTAAACCATATGTTAGCCCTACACTACAGCTATCCAAGCTTAATGTAAAAGCTAATAAAATAAGAGATAAATAAAGGTACATCGGTAAGCTCCTCCCTTATACATAGCTCTGCTGTATGTATATGACAAATGCCTATCCGATGTTATCTCTTTTCTATATTCTAGGCTGACAAATTGGGCAGTAATGCGTTCCTCGCCCGCCAACAACTGTTTTTTCTAATATCGTGCCACAAGTTACGCACGGCTCTCCTTTTTTCCCATATACATTTAGGAGTTCTTGGAACGAACCAATTTGCCCTTGTGAGTTGATATACGTCCGAATTGTACTTCCGCCACGCTTTACTGCTTCGCCTAGCGTTGTAACGGTAGCCTCATAAATTCGCTCAATTTCTTCTACTGTTAAAGACGAAGCTTCTCGTTCCGGATGAATTTGAGAACGGAATAAAACTTCATCTACATATATATTTCCAAGCCCTACTAAAAGACGCTGATCCAGTAGCACAACTTTTATTTTACGATTTGTCTTTTGTAATCTTTCTTGTAAATACTGCGGTGTCATTTCAGCATCAAATGGCTCCGGACCTAAGTCCGCAAGAGGCATTTGGTTCATTTCTTCACCTTTCTTAAAGAGATGCATCGTACCAAACTTTCTCACATCTTTATAATGTAATTCCGTTCCATCTGTAAATAAGAAACGGACGTGCGTATGTTTATCAATTGGCTCATCCTCTTGATGTAGTAAAAACTTACCTTCCATACGCAAATGTGAAACAATAACATAATTCGTTACATATAAAAGCAAAAACTTTCCTCTTCGCTTTATATTTTCAATCTTCTCGCCTTTTAGCATTTCTTTAAAGATTTCTGCATCATCCGGTCGTTTCACTATTTTTGGATAAGTAACAATAACATCTTCAATCGTTTTTCCTGTTACAAGATTTTCAAGTGTCCGTCTGACGTTTTCAACCTCTGGTAATTCAGGCATTTCATCACTTCCTTATTTTGCGTCGTACCAAGTTGGACCGTAAGAATAATCAACTTTCAGCGGAACTGCAAGTTCAATTGCATGCTCCATTACTTCAGGTACAAGCTTCTCTAATTTTTCAATTTCTTCTTTTGGCGCTTCAAATATCAATTCATCGTGTACTTGCAGAAGAAGACGTGCTTGTAATCCTTCTTCTTCTAAACGATCCGCCATAATAATCATCGCTTTTTTAATAATATCTGCGGCAGTACCTTGAATTGGTGTATTCATCGCTGTACGCTCAGCGAAGCTACGTAAATTGAAATTACGACTCGTAATTTCTGGAATATAACGGCGACGATTTAATAATGTAGCCACATATCCTTTTTGTTTCGCATCTTTTACGATGTCCTCCATGTATTCTTGTACACCAGGGAAACTTTCTAAATACTTTTCAATAAATTCCGCTGCTGCTTTTCTTGTAATTCCTAAGTTTTGTGAAAGACCATAATCACTAATACCATATACAATTCCGAAGTTAACAGCTTTCGCTTGTCGTCTCATATTTGAAGTTACTTCATCTTTTTTAACGCCAAATACATCCATAGCTGTTTTCGTATGAATATCCATATCATGTTGGAATGCTTCAACTAGCCCTTTATCATTTGCAATATGAGCTAATACACGCAGTTCGATTTGTGAGTAATCAGCCGCATACATAATCCATCCTTCTTCTGACGGAACAAATGCCTGACGAATCTTTCTTCCTTCTTCTAATCGAATTGGGATATTTTGCAAGTTCGGATCCGTTGAACTTAATCGACCTGTTTGCGTTAACACTTGATTAAAGCGAGTATGAATTTTAGATGAATCTTCATGTACAACTTTCAGTAAACCTTCAATGTAAGTTGAATTTAGTTTCCCTAATTGACGATAATGTAAAATATTTGGAATAATTTCATGGTGATTCATAAGCTTATCTAGTACATCAGCTGACGTAGAATAACCTGTTTTCGTCTTTTTAATAACCGGCAAGTTTAAGTTCTCAAACAGAATTACACCAAGCTGCTTCGGTGAATTAATATTAAATTCTGTTCCCGCAAGCTTATAAATTTCCTGTTCCATTTCCTTTAATCTACCCGCAAGTTCTTCTCCCATATTACGAAGACGCTCTGTATCAACTTTTACACCCTTTACTTCCATATCAGCTAATACACGTGCAAGCGGCAATTCTAACTCTGTAAACAGTTCATATTGCTCATTCTTCTTTAACTCTTCAACGAATGTTTGCTTTACATCATATAATACATGCACTTTACGAGCCACATGCTCCGCTACTACCTCTAACTTTGGAACAGCACGCTTCGCACCTTTTCCGTAAACTTCTTCATCAGATTTCACAGCATGCGTTTCTTTCATTTTCGCTACAGTACGGAAGTCTTTATCCGTATCAGCTGGATCAAGTAAATAAGCAGCGATTAATAGATCAAAGTCAATCCCTTGCATATCTATCCCATTCCATTTCAGTGCAACGATTGCACGCTTCGCATCAAATGTATGCTTTCTCATTTCTCCATCTGCAAGCCACTCTTTAAAAGCATCTGACTTAAGAGCAATGTCTGTCTGAATAAAGTAACATCCATTTTCATTTTGAATACCGAAACCTTGAATGTCTGCTTTATGATAGTTATCTTCTTGTACTTCAACGATAAGCGCACTATCTTGCTGAAGCATTTCTTCTGTAACTTCTTCCACAATATCAAATGTAATATCATCTAATTCAGCTGGAGCAGTTTCTTCTGGCGTAACGCCTAATTTATTTAAAAGGGATGTAAATCCTAAACTCTCGAACATTGGAATGACATCACTTGCTTCATATCCTTTATACGCCATATCATCCACATGAACTGTAATCGGCGCATCTGTAATAATAGTTGCAAGATCCTTACTCATAAGAGCTTGTTCTTTATTTTCTTCCAGTTTTTCTTTTAATTTCTTCCCACTTACTTGATCTATATTTTCATACACCGCTTCAACCGTTCCAAACTGTGTTAACAATTTAATTGCCGTTTTTTCACCAACTCCTGGTACACCCGGTATATTATCTGACTGGTCTCCCATTAAACCTTTCATATCGATAATTTGCTTTGGTGATAAGCTGTATTTTTCAAATAAAGCTTCTTTCGTATATTCATCCACTTCTGTAATCCCTTTTCGCGGAATACATACAAGCGTGTTATCAGAAACAAGTTGAAGTAAATCTTTATCTCCTGAAATAACTTTTACACTTGCCCCTTGCTCACTCGCTTCTTTCGCTAACGTTCCCATGATGTCATCCGCTTCATAATTTTCTAATTCATAACGCGGTACATTGAACGCATCCAGCATCTCACGAATAAACGGGAACTGCTCTGATAATTCAGGTGGAGTCTTTTGACGCCCTCCTTTATACTCACTATACGTTTTATGACGGAACGTTGTTTTGCCTGCATCAAACGCCACTAACATATGAGTTGGCTTTTCTTCCTCTAATATTCTCATTAACATCATTGTAAAACCGTAAATTGCGTTCGTATGTATACCTTTGTCGTTATTTAAAAGCGGTAGTGCAAAGAATGCACGATACGCGATATTATTACCATCTACTAATACGACCTTTTTTTCCAAAATTGAAACCTCCCCATACAAATTTGAAATGATTTTTTTCACAGAAAAAAACCGTTCCTTTCCTCTCTCTATATTAACATGACTAATAGAGAGAAGAAAAATAACGGCTATTTTCTTTCATATATAAAACAGACTTATATTGGCATAAAGGGAAGTGACGAGAACAGCTTAACTATTCTCGTCCAAAATTACTCCTTGGATGAAGGGGTTTTCATGTATTATATTAACAGAGCTTTATTAATATTTAATTAAGCCATTGTTAATATATTGTAAACATCCTTCATCCTATTTTTCAGTTGCTGATTTCGGTAAAACAACTGTAAACGTTGTTCCTTCTCCAACTTCACTATCTACTGTAATCGTACCTTGATGCGCCTCAACTAAATGCTTTACGATCGACAATCCAAGGCCGGTACCACCAGTATTTCTACTTCTTGCTTTATCCACCCGGTAGAAACGTTCAAAAATACGCGGAATTTCCTCTTTACTAATACCAATTCCAGTATCCGATACTTTTATATAAGCATTATATTTATCTTCCGCTAACTCTACTGAAACAACGCCTCCAGCCGGTGTATATACGATTGCGTTATTAATTAAATTAATAAAGATTTGTTTCAAACGACTTGGATCTCCAATAACAGAGGCACGTTTTAATACATTCACTTGTAAAGAGATTTCTTTTTCTCCTGCTTTATTATCAAGCACCATATGAATATCTTCAAGTAGCCCCTTCATGTCAACGGTTCCCATATTTAATTTAAATCCTTGTTGTTCGATCTTCGACAAATCTAATAAATCTTCAATTAATCCTTGCATGCGCTCACTTTCTTTTAAAATAATGTGCAAGAAATGTTCGCAGAATTTTTTATTATCCATCGCTCCGTCTAAGAGTGTTTCTGAAAAACCTTTAATAGAAGTAATCGGTGTCTTTAATTCATGAGAAACATTCGCTAAAAAGTCTTTTCTCATTTGTTCTAATTTCTTTAACTCTGTTATGTCATGGAATACGAGAACAATCCCTTTCCATTCATGGTTTGTCCCGATAATAGGCGCTCCATATACTTCGAAATGCTTCCGTTCAATTCCAAGTGGTAATAACATTTGTTTACGCACTTTCACTTCTGTCATAAAGATTTCTTCTACAAGCTCAATAATTTCTGTATGATGAAACGATTCATAATATAAGCGATCTAAATATTCTTCATCTGTTACGTGGAAAGTTTCCTTATAAGAGCGGTTTACAAGGTTTATATATCCTAGGCTATCAATTAAAATCATTCCGCTTCCCATATTTTCAATTAACGTATGCAGACGATCTTGCTGCATTTCTTGTTCAAGTGTCATCTCTTGTAAATTTCGTGCTAAAATATTAATCGCTTTACTCAGCATTCCTGTTTCATCCGAATGACTTTCGTATGCACGTGCTTTATAATTACCCTTTGCCAATTCAATTGCAACTTTCGTAACCGATTCAATTGGCCTAATATATTGCCCTGTAATTTTCATACCTAAAAATACAACTACGAGACAAGCAATGACAAATCCGATAATTAATAATCCCCACGTTTTTTGATGTACGTCTCTTAAAGGATCAATTATACTTTTTACCAAAATGTATCCTTGTTTTCCTTCTACATCTTGAACGAACACCGCATGATAAAATTCATTCTTTCGATCCGTTTCTTTCGTAATTACTTTACTTCGTTGTTTTGCCACTTCCGAAGAAAGTTCTTTAATCGTCTCTGGACTAAATGCCAATTCTTGTCCTTTTCTATATTGAACTTTCTTTTTTTCATCCAAAAATACGATAGAAGCTGGTATTTTTTCTTCTAACTTTTCAAATACGTATGGATTTTTTAAGACATTATTAAAACCTTGCTCTTCTGCTAACGTCGCAACATACTCCGTCTCTTTTACCATTCTCTCTTTAGCATGATCTATATAGTAGTTTTCAAACACAGTTTCTAGTAATAAACCTAGTCCAACTAAAATAAATACAATAAGAGAAACAAATGTAAAAAGAAGCCTGGAACGAAATTTATTCATTCCCTTTTGGCTCCTCTAATTTATATCCTAAACCACGTATCGTTTTAATGTACGTCGGTTTTTTCGTATTTTGTTCAATTTTATCGCGCAAATGGCTAATATGAACATCAACAATTCGTGTATCACCAGCAAAATCATAATTCCATACAGCACTTAATAATTGATCACGTGTCAACACGCGACTTTTATTTTTCGCAAGATACACAAGTAGTTCAAATTCTTTTGGTGTTAATTCAAGCTTTCTTCCTTGGAAATAAGCCTCATAAAACTCCGGTAAAATTTTAAGTTCTGCAATTGTGATGCTATCTTCATCTGGCGCTTCTGCAACTTGTTCTTCTTGTTGTAATTTCGTACGGCGCAAAATCGCCTTCACACGAGCAACTACTTCTCTTGGACTAAATGGCTTTGTCATATAATCATCTGCCCCAAGTTCAAGGCCTAGCACCTTATCAAACTCATCATCTTTTGCCGTTAACATTAAAATCGGCGTCATAACGCGCTGCAATCGTAATTCTTTACACACTTCCATACCATCCATTTTCGGAAGCATTAAATCTAATATAATTAAATCTGGGCGTTCTGTTGTCGCTTTTTGAAGCGCCATTTCTCCATCCATCGCTGTTATAACTTCAAACCCAGCTTGTTGTAAATTAAATTCGATTAAAGTTAAGATAAATTCCTCATCATCAACTACTAAAATACGATTGTTCATTCTTTTCCTCCAAGTTATAGACTTGAAACCTTCTTCATCCTAGTATTTTCCCCGTTATTCTCATCATACTAGAAAACAAGGTCCCTCTCAATATAATTGTCTATTCATGGATTCGGATTGTGCTATTGTTATTCCTAAAAACAATTACGTTCGCCTCAATTATGTTTTGTTATCCATACTTTATATACTTCCATATCGTTATTAAATTCTACTTCCGTATGAATATTGAGTTCTCGATTTTGTGCTAAGAGAAAAGATAAAGCATACGCTATTTTATAATCTGGTGTTTCATATCCATCAAATACTCTCCCGTACATTTCATTCACAAACCCGTCTGCCCACACTTCAGCTTCTCTTACCGTTTCAAAGATCGCGTCTTCTCTTTTCCACCTCACCTAAAAAATCACTCCTTTAATTGACTTCAATTACCTCCAAATATTATTAATATTAATATATAAATTAATAATATTTGGAGGTCTATTATGCGACTAATACTATCCATTCTATCTTTAGCAATCACATGTATCCTTGCTTTTAACGCTCCTAGCTGGGATACGATTAAAACGGGTTGCTCAGAATTTGCTGAAGGGTTCAAAGAAGGGTTCTTCAACTAAAAATAGCGCTAGCATCCTTATTAAAGGTATGCTAGCGCTATTCATATTTTCATCTTTTAAAAATTATCTAATGCTTTTTCCATAATGGAAACAGATTTAAAAGGTGGCGTTACTGTTAATGAACCTTTCACAACAGTTTCTCCTTTTTCATCATGAGCAGATACAAGCATATCAATTGTATGTTCCTCCTCAGAAACAGCCACAACTTCAAAGTGGATTTGTAACGTTTCATAATGGTGAACATGTTTCACGAATGTAAGGTCCTTTCTCGTAATATGACTTCCTGGACCCGGTAAATATTTCGTAACCGCCGTTGTAATCATTCCCGTTAGCATAATGCTTGGTACAATCGGCTTTTCATACGGAGTTTGGGATGCGTAATCATGCTGAATATATAATGGATTGGCATCATTCGTTAACCCTAAGTACAATAACAAATCTTTATCCTCAATTTTTTCAGTGATAGATAATTTCTCTCCTACTGTAATTTCATCCATTTTACGACCAATTTGAACTTTTTTCTTTAACATGTTACAACCCCCTCCGATTTTTTCACCTTATTATCCTACTAAAAGCGATACCTTATCCGAAATTTACTATGATGAGGGCAATGTATAGTATAAATCTACAGTTTCATTATAGGATATTACAAATGATAGCGTTTTCATATTATTCCAAAAAAACAATTCGGTAAATAGTAGAAAAAGATTCGGAATCCCGAATCTTTTTCACTACTATTCAATTATTAAACAAGAACTTTCATTACGTTACGTACAGATTCTACAGAGCGATCTAACGCTTCTTTTTCATCTGCAAGAAGTTCTAATTCAATAATTTTTTCAATTCCGTTACCACCTAGAATTACTGGTACCCCTAAGTAAAGGTCACTATAACCATACTCACCTTCAAGGTACGCAATAGCCGGTAATACACGGCGTTGATCTTTTAAGATTGCTTCTGTCATTTCAACTAAAGAAGCTGCTGGTGCGTAATATGCACTACCGTTTCCTAATAAGCCTACAATCTCACCGCCACCTTTACGTGTACGTTCTACGATTGCTTCTAAACGCTCTTTCGGAATTAACGTTTCTAACGGAATACCGCCTGCATATGAATAACGCACAAGAGGTACCATGTCGTCACCGTGTCCACCAAGAACAAATCCTGTAATATCTTTTACAGAAAGATTTAATTCTTGTGCGATGAATGTACGGAAACGAGCTGTATCTAATACACCCGATTGACCGATAACACGCTCTTTCGGGAATCCTGCTTCTTTAAATACAGAATATGTCATTGCATCAACTGGATTTGTTAACACAACAATAATTGCATTTGGTGAATGTTTTGCAATGTCGCGCGTAATACTTTTCATAATTTTAGAGTTTGTTGCTACTAAGTCATCACGGCTCATACCAGGCTTACGTGCAATACCTGCTGTAATAACGACAACGTCAGAATCAGCAGTATCTGCGTAATCAGATGTTCCAATAATGTTAGCATCAAAACCTTGTACTGGGCTCGCTTCTAACATATCTAACGCTTTCCCTTTTGTTGGATTTTCCAGTTGTGGAATGTCCACTAATACAACATCTGCCAGTTCTTTTTGTGCTAATAAGAATGCCGTTGTTGCTCCTGTAAATCCTGCACCGATGACTGAAACCTTCTTGCGTTTGATTGTCATAATTTACCCCCCGCTTTAATTATGCGTTTTTGATTATCGCTACATCCATGTTTTTAATAAGTTCATTAGCGAACTCAGAACATTTCACTTCTGTTGCACCTTCCATTAAGCGTGCGAAATCATAAGTTACTACTTTTGAAGCAATTGTTTTCTCAACAGAAGCAGTTACTAATTTCGCAGCTTCGTTCCATCCTAAGTGTTCTAATAATAATACACCTGAAAGAAGAACAGAAGATGGGTTTACTTTATCTAAACCTGCATATTTTGGAGCTGTACCGTGTGTAGCTTCAAAGATAGCATGTCCAGTCACATAGTTAATGTTTGCACCAGGTGCAATACCAATTCCACCTACTTGTGCAGCAAGTGCATCAGAGATATAGTCACCATTTAAGTTCATTGTTGCAACAACATCGAACTCACGTGGACGAGTTAAAATTTGTTGTAAGAAGATGTCTGCAATAGAATCTTTTACGATGATTTTTCCAGCCACTTCAGCGTCTGCCATCGCTTTATTCGCTGCATCTTTACCATCTTTTTCAACGATACGATCGTATTCAGCCCAAGTAAATACTTTGTCGCCGAATTCTTGTTCCGCTACTTCGTAACCCCAGTTTTTGAAAGCACCTTCTGTAAATTTCATAATGTTTCCTTTATGAACTAATGTAACAGAAGAGCGTTTTTCGTTAATTGCATATTGAATTGCAGCACGAACAAGACGCTTTGTCCCTTCTTCTGAAATCGGCTTAATACCAATACCAGATGTTTCTGGGAAGCGGATTTTATTAACACCCATTGCTTCTTTTAAGAAAGCAAGAACTTTTTCTGCTTCTGGAGATCCTTGTGCATATTCAATTCCAGCATAAATGTCTTCTGTATTTTCACGGAAAATAACCATATCAGTATCTTCCGGACGTTTTACAGGTGAAGGAACACCTTCAAAATAACGAACTGGACGTAGGCATACATATAAATCTAATTCTTGACGAAGTGCTACGTTTAGAGAACGAATACCACCGCCAACTGGAGTTGTAAGTGGACCTTTAATCGCGATTAAATATTCACGAATTAAGTTTAAAGTTTCTTCTGGTAACCACTCGCCTGTTTGGTTGAATGCTTTTTCCCCTGCAAGCACTTCTTTCCAAACGATTTTCTTCTCACCATCATAAGCTTTTTCAACTGCTGCTTCTAGTACGCGAGATGCAGCCGCCCAAATATCAGGACCAATTCCATCTCCCTCGATAAATGGAATAATCGGATTGTTTGGTACATTCATAACACCATTAGTTACAGTAATTTTTTCACCTGTCGTCAATGTGATAACCCCCATGTTTGAAATTTCATATGTATGAAACTGAGGGAATAACCCCTCAGTTCAAACCGTTAGTCAAATTAAAATATTCTAATCATTACATCTTTCCGAAAAAATCAGACTTTTAAAAGCGTATTTTCACTATCAAAATAGTGTTATTCGCTTATCGTTGTGCAATTGGAACATACACTTGATGCGTTGGTCCATTATAATCAGCACGCGGACGAATTAAACGGTTGTTTTCATATTGTTCTAGAATATGAGCTAACCAGCCTGACATACGGCTAATTGCAAAAATAGGTGTAAATAAGTCATGGTCAATTCCTAAACAATGGTATACAGAAGCTGAATAGAAATCAACATTTGGTGGAAGACCTTTTTCTTTTGTTACAATGTCTTCAATTTTGATAGACATATTATACCATTTCTCTTCTCCTAAAAGCACGCATAATCTCTTAGACATTTCACGTAAGTGTTTTGCACGTGGATCACCCTGCTCATACACACGGTGGCCAAAGCCCATGATTTTCACTTTATTTTGAAGAGCATTATGAATATATGACTCTACATTTTCTTCTTCACCAATCTCAGTTAACATCTTCATTACATTTTCATTTGCCCCACCGTGAAGAGGACCTTTTAATGCACCGATTGCTGCTGTAATACCAGAATATACATCTGAAAGTGTAGCTACGCAAACACGTGCAGTAAATGTAGAAGCGTTTAACTCATGATCTGCATGAAGTACAAGCGCCTTATCAAAAGCTTCAATTTCAACTTCATTTGGCTCGCGATCATTTAACATGTACAAGAAGTTTGCAGCTAATGATAAATCCTTTCTTGGCTCAACAATATCTAAACCTTTACGGATTCTCGCGTAAGCAGCAACTAAAGTTCCGACTTGCGCCTGTAATTTAACCGCTTTCAAATAATTGGACTTTTCATCCATAATTTCAGCGCTCTCATCGTATAATGATAGCATGGAAATTGCAGTTCGTAAAACAGACATCGGATGTGCAATTTTTAAATCTACTTGTTTCAAATATGTTAAAATCTCACCTGGAACTTTATAGTATTCAGATACAATTTCATTAAATTCCGCTAGTTCTTTTTCATTAGGAAGCTTGCGGTGCCATAATAAGTACACTACTTCTTCAAACGTAGCATTCTCAGCTAAATCATCAATATTATACCCAACATAAGTTAATGTATCATCAATAATAGAGCTCACAGATGATGTTGTTGCTACTACCCCTTCTAAACCTCGAATAACAGTCATGACATTCTCTCCTTTTCCTGAAAATTCTCCCAACCTTGCTCCTTATATCTATTTGCTCCCCTTATGAATTATGAACGCCCGTTCACTCTTTAGGCAAGCAAAATGCACGATCATGCAAATTTGTTGCGATGTTCCCCTCTTATTGTCCATTGTTTACATGGAAAGCATGAGCGTGAATGTCTCCCCGAATCCTCACGCTCAAAACAACAAGTTAGTGAGGAAAATACATTCCGAAGAGTTTTATGATAAAAACAACATAAAACAATATCATTATAAAATTGTTTTATGTTGTTTTTATTTTATCTGGTGTAAAGTCTCTGCTGTTATGTAACTTTTCAAAGTTTCTAATCCTATTATAAACAATTATCTGACTTTTGTGAACAGAAAGAATTCAAAAATTTTATATTACTATAAAATTCCTTATTTAAACATCTGTATAATACTCATAACCGCATAGGCAATTCCAGCCCCAATTAACGGACCAACAGCAACCCCATTAAATAGCGCAACCGCTATAATTGTCCCAAAAACAAGCGCAGTTGTAATGTGAGGATCCGTCGTCAACAATTGTACGCCGCCTTTCGCTAACAAAGCGACCGCTACACCTGAAGCTAAAGCAATCCACGCATAATAAGATTTCGCCGCTTCTCCAAGTTGTTTAAAACCTATTTCCCCTGTCGCAATCGGTACGAGCACCGCTATTGTAATGACCGTTACACCTAGGTTAATTCCTTTCGTTTGTAAATAAGGAAAGACCTTATCTCCTAAAAACGTAAACTTCAATAAAAATAACACACCAATAGCTACAGTAAGCGATTGGTTTTTAGCAATAAGTCCTATAATAAGTAGTATGAATAAAAATAACGTTGACTGACTAATCATGTTTGCACTTCCTTTCTGAAAATAATGAACTCATTTCCAAACAAAAATACCTTTAAACCTATCGTTATACATGCTATATCGATGCCTATTCAACATGAATCACTTCATTTTTTATGTATTTTAAAATGACAAACTGAGACTTTCACCATCAAAATTTAAGCATGTATACATTTTAAAAAACGGGCGTCTCTTCTTTCTTTTCTAATTAGAAACAGGTAAAATAAAAAGAAGAGAAAATGAAGTTTTTACCATATAGTAGAAGCATCAACACCAAGCTTTCACAGTCACTCACATACTGAAAAAGCAGGAAAAATCCATCATTCCACTATAACATAAAGTGAAACTTTAATCAGTGGGGCATTTTCCACTGATTATTAGCCTTCACCAATCGGGCTTTTACGGGCAGTTTATCTCCAGCTAACTCCTTTGATCCAGCCGCACTTCGGGTAGGAGATTTACTGCCCGTTAATGCGGGGTAAAGTGAAACTTTAATCAGTGGAGCACACTCGTTATAAGTTGAACGAATTAGGATAATCCAAATTGGAATGGGAGGTATACATCTTTGAACCGAAACTTACTATATATGATATTGAGACTCATATTTGTCATTGTAGCAACGGTAGCTGGGTTCTATGTATTACTATACATGTCAGGGCTTATCTATCCTTTTATTATCGCTTTTGCATTTGCTTATTTGATTAATCCTGTCGTCAATTTCCTTAATCAAAAACTACAATTTCCTCGCGCACTAGCAGTACTCGTTAGCTTAATTCTCGTATTTGGAGCTATCGTTGGACTTGTTACATATCTTGTGACTGAAGCAATATCTGCCACAACATACTTACTACAACTTGTTACAGTAAAGTTTCCAGATATCGTTACATTCGCTCAGCAATTTGCACTTAATCATATTATGCCTCTCTACGATGATTTAATCTCTAAATTTAATCATCTTGGAGAACCACAGCGCTATACAATTACACAAAACATTCAAAACTTAGGAACAGAAGCAACAACACAAATGAAAGAACTTTTAACCGCCATTATAAGCGGGTTAACGAATTTCATTAGTGCACTGCCAACAACTTTAACTGTTCTTGTATTCATTTTATTAGCCACTTTCTTCATTAGTTACGATTGGCACCGTCTTGCTCAGAAGGCAAGAAAATTGCTACCGAATCGTGTACATGGCTATGGAAAAACTATTTTTGTCGACTTAAGAAAAGCTTTGTTTGGTTTTGTGAAAGCACAACTTACACTCGTATCTATGACAACCGTCATTGTACTAATCGGACTTTTAATATTACGCGTACCATACGCCATTACTATTGCGATTATTACAGGAGTTGTAGATTTACTACCATACTTAGGAACAGGCGCAGTCTTCGTTCCATGGGTTATATACGTATTTTTCACTGGCGATACCGCATTCGCCATTGGTCTTCTCATTTTATACATCGTCGTGATTGTCCAAAGAC
The DNA here is from genome assembly GCF_051776705.1 of Bacillus cereus group sp. BceL291. NCBI lineage: Bacteria > Bacillati > Bacillota > Bacilli > Caryophanales > Bacillaceae > Bacillus > Bacillus cereus group sp. BceL291. The sequence goes on from NZ_JBPWAP010000001.1 coordinate 88,243, forward strand.
AAATTATGGAGCCGAAAGTACTTTCATCTAACATCGGTCTCGATCCATTAGCAACACTCGTCGCTCTATTTGTCGGCTTTAAACTTTTTGGCTTTTTAGGATTAATCATCGGCCCAGTCACCTTAGTACTACTTAATACATTACACAAAGCTAATGTCTTCCATGACTTGTGGAAATATATTAAAGGTTCACCTTCAAAATAATAGTTTCTAATTCATACACAACAAAAAACTTACATGTAATCAGTGGGAATTTCCCACTGATTATTCCTTGTACTTATTTTTCATACTCATTACATAAAACAAGAGAATTGCACTCAAAAAAGATAATTCTCTTGTTTTTTTGCATGAAAAACGCATATTTCGTGGTGTTTTTACATATTTATTCTATTTATTTTATAATTATCATTTACATTTATTACTTTTTATGTAAATGAATAAATATACAAAATAGCATAAAACAAGACTTCAACTAACAATCTCCGCCTTTTTATATGAATTTTTTACACCAATCGTTCCTTTATATAAGAAAGCAAAAATTTAATTCAGCAGCGTTCCCTCCATCTTATTCATCTAAATTAATAGCACTAAAAAATCACAAGTTTAATCGAAGTACACACAAGAATTCAAACGAAAATTATATAGCACATATAATAAGCGAACGTTTTGTTCATCCCCACTCATCATTCGCCCCACACCAGACACTTACGAGCAGCCCAGCTTTGAGATAGAAATTCCACCCCACAAATAGCGCGGCAAAGCAAAGCTTCAACCAGAAAGTTCCTCTCCTCTTACAACACAAAAAATAGCACTTAGATTTCTACAATCTAAGTGCTATTTCTGAATAATAATAGTAGAGTTCTTTCTAAATTTCCATTCCATCCACTTCATAACAAACGGCTTCAATAAAGCTCTCGTAATAGGGATCACGCAGATAAACCCTAGCACATCTGTCACATACCCAGGAAGCACTAAGAGAATACCTCCTACAAATACAAAAATACCATCTAGTACCGCCTCACCTGGCATTTCCCCTCTATTCAACTTAGATTGAATCTCTCCAAGCACTTTAAACCCTTGTCTTTTCGCCAAATACACACCTACAACACCTGTAAATACAATCATAGCGAACGTAGACCATAAACCTATTACATGACTTGATCCAATTAAGACCGTAATCTCAATCGCCGGTATTAAAATAAACAAGAATAGTAACCACTTCATAGTTCTACACCTCTCTCACAACTCACTTTTAACGTCCTCACAACGCCTATATACATCATATGAAATATAGATACTCTTTCATATTAAAACACATAACAAACAGCTTTTAAAAGCAATTCTAGGCGCTTTAAGCTAATTCTATCTCGTTTTTGTGTAAAAAAAAGAGAAGGACTCCGATCCTTCTCTCCGTATTACTTATAGCACTTCCGCATGTCCATTATAAACAATTCCGCGTGCTGCATCAACTGTTACTTCTTGGCCATTTTTTAAAGTTGCTGTTACGCCGTTTACACCAACGATAACAGGAATACCGATTGATACGCCTACAACAGCTGCATGGCTTGTTAAGCCACCTTCTTCTACAACTAAAGCCGCAGCTTTTTCGATTGCAGGAATCATATCTTTATCAGTGCTTGTTGTAACAAGGATATCACCTTCGTTTACGTTCGCTACAGCTTCAGCAGCTGTTTTTGCTACAACTACTTTACCTTTTGCAGCTTTACGACCAATTCCTTGTCCTTTAGCAATTTCTTCACCAACAACGTGGATTTTCATTAAGTTTGTTGTACCAGTTTCAGCAACTGGAACACCCGCAGTAATCACTACAGTATCTCCAAGTCCAATTAGACCCGCATCCATACCTGTTTGAATTGCTGTATCTAACATTTCGTCAGTTGAAGCTGCGCGCTTCTCAGCCATAAATGCTTGTACACCCCAAACAAGTGCAAGACGACGTCCTACTTGCTCGTCAGATGTTACAGCTACGATTGGAGATTTTGGACGGTATTTAGAGATCATTTTCGCAGTATATCCACTTTCTGTTGGAGCTACGATTGCAGCTACATCAAGAGCAAGTGCTGTATGCGCAACAGATTGGCTAATTGCATCTGTAATTGTTGGAGTGAACTCTTTAATACGTTTTTTGAACATATCTTCATATTGTAATGATTTTTCAACACGTACCGCAATGTTAGCCATCATTGTTACTGCTTCTACCGGATATTGTCCAGCAGCTGTTTCACCTGAAAGCATGATTGCATCTGTACCATCGAAGATTGCGTTAGCTACGTCACTTGCTTCCGCACGAGTTGGACGTGGGTTACGTTGCATAGAATCTAACATTTGTGTTGCAGTAATAACCGGTTTACCTAACACGTTACATTTTTTAATTAGACGTTTTTGTACTAACGGTACTTCTTCTGGTGGAATTTCTACACCCATATCACCACGAGCTACCATTAAACCGTCAGAAACTTCTAAGATTGAATCGATGTTGTCGATACCTTCTTGGTTTTCGATTTTTGGTACGATTTGGATGTATTGAGCGTTATGCTCTTCTAATAATTCACGGATTTCTAATACGTCAGACGCTTTACGTACGAATGAAGCTGCAATGAAATCAACTTTTTGCTCGATACCGAAGATGATATCTTTTACGTCTTTTTCAGTGATACCAGGAAGCTTAATGCTTACGTTTGGTACGTTAACACCTTTTTTATTTTTTACAGTTCCGCTGTTAAGAACTTTTGTACGGATGTTTCCATCAGCTTTTTCGATTACTTCTAGTTCGATAAGACCGTCATCGATTAGAATACGAGAACCTGGGTCTACATCGTCATAAAGACCAGCATAAGATACAGAGAACTTCTCTGCAGTACCTAATACTTGCTCAGTAGAAAGAACTACCTCTGCACCTGTTACAAGCTCAGCTTGTCCGTCTACGAAGTCGTGAGTACGGATTTCTGGACCTTTTGTATCAAGTAAGATACCAACTGTTTTACCAGTTTTCTTTGAAGCTTCACGAATGTTTTTAATACGAGCTCCGTGCTCTTCATGGCTACCATGAGAGAAGTTTAAACGAGCAACGTTCATACCTGCTTCGATTAATTGCTCTAATTTTTCAATACTTTCACTAGCAGGACCTATAGTACATACAATTTTAGTTTTACGCATATTGCACCTCCGAAAATTATGAAACCGTTCCCAAATATCTGACATTACGCCGATTAGATGGATAATTCTTTAGATAATTGATACATATCTTTATCGATTGTATGCTTTTGAGCTAACGCTTCGATAATGTCATGATCAACAAGTTTATTATCTTGAATACCTACACAACGTCCACCTTTACCAGCAATTAACAACTCAACTGCTCTTGCACCAAGACGACTTGCTAATACACGGTCTTGTGCACTTGGTGATCCACCACGTTGTACGTGACCTAATACAGTTACACGAGTATCAAAGTTTGTTGCTTCTTCAATGTGCTTACCGATGTCAATTGCACTTCCAACACCTTCAGCTACAATGATAATACTGTGTTTTTTACCACGTTCGCTACCACGTTTTAGACGAGCGATTACATCATCCATGTCATACTCTTCTTCTGGAATTAAGATTGTTTCTGCACCATCAGCTAAACCAGCCCATAATGCGATATCTCCAGCATGACGTCCCATTACTTCGATAACATATGTACGTTCATGAGATGTAGCTGTATCACGGATTTTATCAATTGCATCAATAACAGTGTTTAAAGCTGTATCGAAACCAATTGTGAAGTCTGTTCCAGGGATATCATTGTCGATTGTACCTGGTACACCAACACATGGGAATCCTTGTTCAGTTAATTTTTTAGCGCCTTGGTAAGAACCATCTCCACCAATAACAACAAGTCCTTCGATACCATGTTTCTTTAATTGCTCGATACCTTTTAGTCGTACTTCTGGGTCTTTAAACTCAGGACATCTTGCTGTATATAATTTCGTACCACCGCGGTGGATAATATCGCCAACAGAACCAAGTTCTAATTTTTCAATGTGACCAGAAATTAATCCAGCGTATCCATGGTAAATACCATATACTTCAATATCATGGAAAATCGCTTTACGAACAACTGCACGAATGGCAGCATTCATACCAGGTGAATCTCCACCACTTGTTAATACACCAATACGTTTCATTTGTACTCACCTCATAAAGATTATTTGCCTTATAATAAAATAACACGAAAAAATATAAAAACACAATGGAGAAGATGTGTCTTTTCATAATAAAAACGTGCATTCGCGAAGAGGAACGCACGCTTTTCTTATTTTATCCCAATGGAAGCGTTTGAAAACGAAACTTGCCCAATTTTCATATATTTTTCATAACGTTTTTCGATTAATTCATCTTTCGAAATTCCGTTTAATTGTTCAAAAGTTTTTCTAATTATTAAGTCTATATTTTCTGACTGTTTCAAAATATTACGGTGAGCTCCACCTTTTGTCTCTGGAATAATTTCATCAATTACACCTAATTCTTTCAAATCTGCTGCTGTAATTTTCATTGCCTCTGCAGCTTCCTTTGCTTTTCCTGCATCTTTCCAAAGAATTGCCGCTGCACCCTCTGGTGTAATAACAGAATAAGTGGAATTTTCTAGCATATGAATGTAATCTCCTACTCCAAGGCCTAGCGCACCACCACTACCGCCTTCACCGATAACGATACAAATAACTGGTACCGTTAAACCTGCCATCTCAAATAGGTTGCGGGCAATAGCTTCACTTTGTCCACGTTCTTCAGCTGCTTTACCAGGATAAGCTCCCTTCGTATCGATGAAACAAATAATAGGACGATTAAACTTTTCCGCTTGTTTCATGAGACGCAGTGCTTTTCGATATCCTTCTGGATGAGGCATTCCAAAGTTACGGCGAATATTTTCTTTTGTATCTTTTCCGCGCTGATGCCCAATTACAGTTACAGGCATCCCTTTATATTTCGCAATGCCGCCGACAATCGCTGCATCATCGCCAAATAGACGATCTCCATGACATTCGAAAAAATCAGTAAATAAGTGCTCAATATAATCGAGCGTTGTCGGTCGTTCTGCATGACGAGCAATTTGAACACGGTCCCATACTTTTAGATTGCCGTATATATCTTCCTCTAAATTTTCTAGCTTTTCTTCCAAAATACGAATCTCCTCACTGAAGTCCATCTGGCTGTTTTTCGTATAGTCTTTCAGTTCACGAATCTTATTTCTTAGCTCAACAACTGGTTTTTCAAATTCTAGCTCTGCCATACAGCCACTTCCCCTCCTTGATGAACTTCTAAAATCTTACGAAGCGATTCTCTCATATCATCACGATGCACCACCGCATCTAATTGACCATGATCTAGTAAGAATTCTGCCGTTTGGAAATCTTCCGGTAGTTTCTCACGCACCGTTTGTTCAATTACACGTCTACCAGCAAATCCGATAAGTGCACCCGGTTCTGCAAGATTATAATCACCAAGTGAAGCGAAACTCGCTGAAACCCCGCCCGTCGTTGGGTGAGTCATAACAGAAATAAATAATCCTCCTGCATTACTATGCTTTTTCAAAGCTACGCTTGTTTTTGCCATTTGCATTAAACTTAATATACCTTCTTGCATACGGGCACCACCCGAAGCAGTAAAGATAATAAATGGAACTTGTAAGTCGTACGCCTTTTCAACCGCACGGGCGATTTTTTCTCCTACTACAGAGCCCATGCTCCCCATTCGAAAACGAGAATCCATTACTGCAACAACAACAAGCATGTCATCAATTGTTCCTTCACCAGTTACAACCGCTTCGTTCAATTCAGTCTTCTTACGATCGCTCTCTAGTTTCTCTTCATAACCTGGAAACTCGAGTGGATTTAATGAAACCATTTCTTTGTCATACTCACGGAATGACCCTTCGTCCAATATACTATCAAGACGTTCCCATGCATTCATAGGATGATGATATCCACAATTCACACATACTTTTAAATTTTTTAGAAGTTCTTTCGTATACATGATTTTTTTACATTCCGGACATTTTGTCATAACGCCATCTGGCACATCTTTTCGTACTTGTTCTGAAGGTATTGCAGCGTACTTTTTCTTTTTCACGAATAAATCTCTTAGCACAATTTGACCCCCTTCGTTGAGAGCTAAGGTTAGCGTAAGAAGAAAATGGGGCTAACACCAAAGTTTGATGTTAGCCTTATCTTCTCAATCTGTCTAATAACCTCACTCTTTACGTTTAACTTTAACCGCTACGCGGTAGAATGTTTGTCATAACGTGTCATGGTCATTTCGACAAATTTTATACATTACGAGTGAAACTGTATATTCTCTACTAATTCATCGTAAATTTTTAGTGCATCATTTTCTTGTTTTTCTTCCAAAGTAGCGTAAAGCTTTCTATACATATCGATAGAATCTCTTGAAACTTTACAAGAAAGCGTTGATACGTAATCATTTACGATCATCCAAATGCGATATAGTAAATAATTATCGACTTGTTCAATAAGTGTTTTAAAGAACGTTTGATGAAGCGTTGGGATTGAGTTTTCATTTCCTTCAAGTACTTGGTGTAATTTACTTAGCACTTTAGAAAACGTTTCTTTCGGTAAATTACATACAATTCGAATCATATCTTTCTCGAGTAATCGTTTCGTTTGTAATAAATCACGAATTGTTTTCTCATCTTGCAATAAGAACGGAGCAATTAATTGTACAAGACCGTTATCATAAAAGTTTCGAATAAACGTCCCTTCACCACGTCTCGTTTCAATCAATCCTACCAGTTCTAAAGCACGCAATGCTTCTCTTACAGAGGAACGTCCTACGTTTAAGCGTGAACTTAACTCACGCTCAGACGGCAAACGATCCCCCGCCACCAATCCATCCTCTTCCATAATGGAACGGATTTTTTTTACAATTTCGAGATATACTTTTGTATTTGATGATGTCAATGGAATTTCCTCGCTTATTCTTTACCAATCAGCGCTAATTGTTTTGTTTTTTCAGCGATCTCATTTGGATCTACTTGACGGCGAGCTACTCCTGTCTCCATTGCTGCTTTTGCAACGTAAGCCGATACTTGAGGCGCTACACGCGCGTCAAATGGTGCCGGAATGATATAGTCTGCATTTAACTCATCTTCTGCTACAAGCTCAGCAATAGCCTGTACAGCTGCCATCTTCATTTCTTCGTTAATTTGTGTCGCATGTACGTCAAGTGCACCGCGGAAAATACCAGGGAACGCCAGTACATTATTTACTTGGTTCGGGAAGTCAGAACGACCTGTTCCAACAACAGCTGCGCCCGCTGCTTTTGCCAATTCTGGCATAATTTCTGGAACTGGATTCGCCATTGCAAAAATAATCGCATCGTCATTCATTGTACGAACCATCTCTTCTGTTAATGCACCTTCTGCAGATACACCAATGAATACGTCTGCACCTTGTACAACATCAGCTAAAGAACCTTCTATACGATTCTTATTTGTATATTTTGCAACTTCATCCTTCACCGGATTCATACCTGTAGGACGACCATCATAGATTGCCCCTTTACGGTCACACATAATAATGTCGCGTACACCATAGCGATATAAAAGTTTAATAATTGCAATACCTGCTGCACCTGCGCCATTTGCGACAACTTTAATGTCAGACATTTTCTTTCCAACTAATTTCAGTGCATTTACAAGACCTGCTACTGTTACAATAGCTGTTCCGTGTTGATCATCATGGAAGATAGGAATATTTGTTTCTTTTTTCAAACGCTCTTCAATAATGAAGCAGTTTGGTGCTGCGATATCTTCTAAGTTAACGCCGCCAAAAGTTGGCTCCATTAATTTTACAGTTTCAACAATTTTATCTACATCGTTTGTATTTAAGGCAATTGGGAATGCATCTACACCAGCAAAGCTCTTGAATAATACAGCTTTACCTTCCATTACTGGAAGAGATGCTTCAGGTCCAATGTTACCAAGACCAAGTACAGCTGTTCCATCTGTCACAACTGCTACCATATTTCCCTTCATCGTATATTCATATACCTTACTTTTATCGTCATAAATTTCTTTACAAGGTTCTGCAACCCCTGGAGAATATGCAAGACTTAAATCTTTTGCATTTTCTACTTTTACTTTTGATACAGTTTCTAATTTTCCTTGATGCACTTTATGCATGTGAAGTGCTTCTTCACGAAGTGTTGACAAACTATCCACTCTCCTCAAATTATTCTTGCTGATATCAATTTCTCCAAGTGGTCTGACCACGAACACTACTACTATAATAATCGAAGTGTAGGGAAATTGTCCATTATATTTTCACAACTACATTTTCTTCCCCGACAATTTCACGAAGTGCTCCTAAACATTCTTCACTTGGATGAATCGATAAACTCCGAGATAATTGTACCATTTTATGTTCCTTTTCATAATAAATTAGTACTTTCGCAAAACCTGAATAGTCGAACAATATTTTCGTAACCCGATTTAAAAGCTTTTTCTCATACTGAGATGGCAATTTCACGTAAACAGATACGTCTTTCTTTTCTTCATAAACATCCATTTCCTCTAGCAGATATAGTCCATTTACAATCCATTGCAGCTTATGATTTCTTAGCTCAATCGTACCGTCAACTAAAACAATTGCTCCTTCTTGCAACTTATCCGAGAAATGTATATACGTTTCTGGGAAGAGGACCGCTTCCATTTCATCATTTTGATCACAGAATGTAATAAATGCCATCTTTTGAAACTTTTTCGTACGAATCACTCTAACACTTGTTATATACACAATAGCTCTTTGTACTTTTTTCTTGTGTCGCATCGCCTGAGCGAGAGATGGAATTTCTAATTCTTTTGCTAACTTCACATATTGCGCTGTCGGATAACTTGATAAATAAAAGCCAAGTACTTCTTTCTCTTTATTTAGTTGTTCAATAAAAGATAGCTCTTCTCCTTGTACATATTTTGATTTTGGAACAGCATCTCCTAAATCACGTGCGAGATTCGCGTACTCTAACGCCCCTTTAATACTCTTCCATAAATTCGTTCTCGAAACACCAAAATCATCAAAACATCCCGACCAGACGAAAGCTTCTAAATTACGCTCCGTTACGAACTTTGACGGCATACGGAGACAAAATTCAAATAAATCTTCGAACATTTTTTTCTCTCGTTCTTCTAATAATGCCGTCACTGTAGCCATTCCAATATTTCGGATCGAAAGTAAACTGTAACGTATCGCATTCCCTTCTATTTGGAAGTTATAACCACTTCTCTGAAGAGACGGCGGCAAAACGTGAAAACCTTTCCGCTTCGTTTCTCGTATATACTGTACAATTTTATCTTCATTTCCAATTGCGCTTGATAATAATGCCGTCATAAATTCCAGCGTATAGTTCGCTTTCAAATAGGCAAGCTGATATCCGATCATACTGTAAGCTACAGCGTGACTTCGGTTAAAACCGTAATTCGCAAATCTTACAATTAAATCATAAATTTTTTCAGCAGACGTCTCATCATATCCATTTCGCAAACATCCCTGGACGAAATGCTTACGTTCCTGATCTAAAATATCACGATTTTTTTTACTCACTGCACGGCGCAGTAAATCTGCTTCTCCAAGCGAAAACCCTGCTAACTTCGATGCAATTTGCATAATTTGTTCTTGGTATACAATGACGCCGTATGTTCTTTCTAAAATTGGCTTTAAATCCGGATGTAAATATTCGATTTTTCTTTTTCCATGTTTCGATTCAATAAAAGTCGGTATCTGTTCCATCGGTCCTGGTCTGTATAACGAGTTAACAGCTACGATATCTTCAAACTCATTCGGTTTTAACCCGCGAAGTACATTTCGCATACCGCCTGACTCAAGCTGGAATACACCTGTTGTATCTCCTCTCCCTAATAATTGGAATGTCTTTTCATCTTGAAGAGGTAAGTTTCTTATATCGATTTCTTTCCCAGTTTTGTTCGCGATAAATTTTATAATATTTTCAAGTAACGTTAAATTACGTAATCCTAAAAAGTCCATCTTAAGCAACCCAAGTTCTTCTAGCGCATCGGCTGGATATTGCGTAACATAAACATCGTTATGTCCTTCTTGAATTGCTACACTGCCTGTTAGCGGTTCTTGACTCATAATAACACCAGCCGCATGAATAGACGTATGACGTGGTAAACCTTCTACACGTTTTGCGATTTCAAACACACGCTCATGCAAAAGATTCCCTTGTATAAACTCACGAAGTGATTGTGATTCTTCATATGCATCTTTTAACGTTATACCAAGCTTTGATGGGATAAGTTTTGAAAATATATCAATATCTCGCGGCGGAAGCCCCATTACGCGGGCAATGTCTCTAATTGCCGCTTTTGCTGCAAGCGTACCAAACGTTACAATTTGCGCAACACGGAGCTGACCGTATTTATCTTTCACATAGCGAATCATCTCATCACGTCTTACGTCTGGAAAATCAATATCAATATCAGGAAGCGTCACACGTTCAGGATTTAAAAACCTTTCAAATAATAGATCGTATTCAATTGGATCAATATCTGTAATTTCTAATACGTATGAAACGAGTGAACCAGCTGCCGATCCACGACCTGGTCCTGTTAGAATATGATTTTCATGTGCATACTTCATAAAATCCCATACGATGAGGAAATAATCACTAAATCCCATACGAGAAATAACATTTAATTCATGATCCAAACGCTTTATATGCACTTCTTTCGGTTCACCATATCGTTTCCGCAAACCTTCTTCACAAACACGACGCAAGTATATATCACTCGTTTCATTAGACGGAACAGGAAACTTCGGAAGTTGATTTACATGGAACGGTATTTCTACTTGGCAACGCTCTGCAATTTTTATTGTATTTCGGATTGCTTCCGGCGCATGGGAAAATAGTGCTTCCATTTCATCCGATGACTTTAAATAATACTGATCTGTTTTCAGCCTCGGCCTATCTGGATCAGTCATTTTCGTTCCACTTTCAACAGATAGTAAACATTCATGAACAAGCGCGTCACTTTGATTGATATAGCGCACATCGTTTGTTGCAACGACTGGAATATTAACCCTACTAATAAATTCAGGTAGTTTCTCTTGTAAAAGCAACTCATCTTGAATTGCATGATGCTGCAAACTCATATAAAAATGGCCGAACATATTTTGATACGTGCGAGCTACTTCTTCAGCCTGACTCTCATTGTCTTCTAGTAATAATTGCTCAATTTCGCCATCTTTACCTGGCGAAATAGCAATTAATCCTTTCGCATAATGCGCAAGCCACTTCTTAGGAATACCTTCTTTGGACTTTGTCATAATACTGCTAGAAATCTTTAATAAATTTTGGTAGCCTATTTCATTCTCAGCAAGTAATACAAGCGGATAAGACCTTTCTTCTTCTTCACTAAAAATAGAAGCGGTTAATCCAATAACAGGCTGTATACCATGTTTCTTACATGCTTTATAAAACGGAATAACACCATACATAACATTTTCATCCGTAATAGCTAGCGATGAAAAACCAAGTTCTTTCGCCCTGACTACAAGCTCATCAATTTTACAAGCACTTTTTAATAAACTAAAAACGGTTTGACATTGTAAATGCACAAACTTCACTGTTGTACCCTCTCTTTACCTATTTGACTACTTTTATTATAGGTGATGAGGAAAGCGGAAATCAAAACATACTTCTTATACTTTGTCCATATATATGAAGAAGAAAGGGGAATGACGATGGATGTAAGAGAACATACTTTTTTCTCTCTGCTTATTATTAGTTATTTTATTGCCTTTGGGGTTATACTTGGCGGTTCATTAATTGGTGGATTTGGTGCGTTTCTTATCGGAAAACCAGCTCTAACTTACATTAATCAATTCGCCCAAAATTTAAGAATTTGGGCACTCGTTGCAGCAATCGGCGGAACATTCGATACCTTTTATAGCTTTGAAAGAAGTTTCTTTGGCGGAGATATGAAAGATATCGTAAAACAAATTCTCCTTATTTTTTTCGCAACTGGTGGTATGCAAACAGGTCTCATTATTATTAAATGGCTAACGCAGGAACATGTATGAGAGTACCAAGTGCCAATACAGCAAAAAGATGGTACTTAGTATTAGCTGGTGCTGCTGTTGGAGGCGTGTTGAGCTGGTTTATTTTTTTATACATATACGGTGTTTTTCAACAAGAACAAGCTAGTAAAATAGCAGAACAAAGAGAAATTATAGAAAAACAAGAAGCAAAGCTCCACGTCCTTCTCGAAGATCAAGAAAAATTGAACACTGAAAATAAACGGCTCTTAACCATTCAAGAGATTAAAATAAAACTTATCAATCGAGAAAAATACGATTTAGACAATCTTACACTCGAAAATATGACTACATCTATTCATAATGATCTCCAGCATCTTTTAACGAAAAACATTCAAAGTATCGCAAAAAATAAAGACCTACTAAAAAAGGTAATCGAAAATAAAACATACAAACATTACGATCGGCTATACCGTTTTAAAGTCGATACAATATCTTTTGATACAGTGCTTGAAATTAGCATTACTATAGAGAAAGAAAAATAAAGAAGGAGGGCTTTAGCGCCGCTCCTTCTTTTCGTTCTAACATATAGTCTTTTATTTACAAATCTCACGTAAATCAGCAAAAAGACGATCCGCTTCTTCCCAAGAAGATGCCTTGGCACCAGAAGCCATCGGATGCCCTCCGCCGTTATATTGCATTGCCAATTTGTTTATAACTGGTCCTTTTGAACGAAGACGAACACGAATTACGTCATCTTCCTCTAAAAATAGAACCCACGCCTTTAATCCATCAATATTGCCAAGCGCTCCAACAACACCAGATGCTTCAGAAGGAAGTACATCAAACTCTTCTAATACTTCTTTCGTTAATTTAATGTAAGCTGCTCCTTCTTCTACCATCGTAAAGTTTTGTAAAATATAACCGTTTAAACGAGCAATTTTTTCTTTTGTCTTATACATTTCATTGTATAAATCTGTGAATTTCACACCCATATCAACAAGCTCACTTACGTAACGAAGTGTTTTTGCTGTCGTATTTGGGAATAAGAAACGACCTGTATCTCCAACAATTCCTGCTAAAATAAGGCGAGCTGCTTCTTTTGTTATTTTTAATCCTTTATCTTTTCCATAGTTATAAAACTCATAAATCATTTCACTTGTAGAACTCGCTGTCGTGTCTACCCACGTAATATCTCCATATGGATCTTCATTTGGATGATGATCAATTTTAATTAACATCTTCCCTTTTGTATAGCGTTGATCGTCAACCCGTTCTTGATTCGCAGTATCACAAACAATAACAAGCGCATTTTCGTATACACTATCTTCAATATCATCCATTACTCGTAAGTATGCTAGTGACGGTTCATTGTACCCAACCGTATAAATATTTTTCTCTGGAAACGATTCTTGTAGAATTGTACCAAGACCACCCTGTGAACCTAACGCATCTGGGTCCGGACGCACGTGGCGATGAATAATAATTGTATCAAACTCTTTAATTGCTCCTAAAATTTGCTCATGCATATGTATAATCTCCTTTTTAATCAACTTCTTCACTTTATCCTCCATTATAACGGAAAGTATTTCATACATGCGAACAATTGCTTTATAATAAAAGTTAGAAAGTTTAGATATTTCTTTTTCTTTTCTATTATTTTTCACAAAGCGATGGGAGTGTTCACTATGCCAGTATTAGTCTTCTGTATTATCGTCTCATTTATGTTGTACCTCTTTTACAAAACAAAATACTTTCGTACAAACCGCCCAATGGAGAAAGGTTGGCTCTCAGGAAAATCCGCAATGGCACTCGGTTCATTCGTTTTATTTTTCGGGATAAACCAATTCTTTTTAGAACTTTCAACCGCTCGTATTATCGTTGGTGTTTTATTCGTTCTATTTGGTAGTGCAAGTGTATTTAACGGGTTTCGCCAATACAAACATTTCTTGCCATTAGCAGTTAAAGAAGCCGAAGTCTATGAAGCAACATAAAAAAGCATCAATATTGTGATGCTTTTTTACGTCCCTTAACTTTCAAAATCATATATGCAACAAACGCAGATGGTATATTAAATGGGTTACCTTGTACATGAAAATGTAGTTGTTCTTCTCCAAAAGACATTTTTTCATATAGCTCTCGCTGAGATAATCCTGTCTTTTCCTTTTTTTCATGTAAACCTTGTAAATATAAATATTGGATCGGTATCATTACAAGAAAGTAAAATAGTGCGATACTACCAAAAAAGAGTACGGCTGACGACATAATGCATACCACCTTTCAGAAATCCATTTTCTTACAATATAATCATAACACAATATACAACCAAATTGAATTACTATTCTGTCTTTTCTTACGTTACTTTTCCACTCCACTCCATACATATTTCACTAAAACTCCCATCTAAAATCATGCCTTTCAAATTTAAAACAACAAAAAAAGATGGAACAAATCAAAACGATTTGTTCCATCTTTTTATTTATCGATTAACTGCACCATAAGTAATGCCTTTCCAACAACATTACCTTCATGATGCACCTCTACATCGACCTTACCAAATTTACGCCCAATTTCTAATACTTTCGGATGAACAGATACAACATTATCAATTTGAACCGGCTTTACGAAATAAATCGTTAAGTTTTCAACAATTAAATCGCTTTTCTTTTGCGCACGAATGACGCGATTTGTCGCTTCTGTCACAATTGTTGCAAATACACCGTACGATAACGTTCCGATTGAGTTCGTCATTTGCGGCGTCACCGAAAATTGATATAGATGCTCATTCTTCGCTTCTTTCGGCGTCATAAATTGATTCGTTACAATATCATCAATGGTTTCTCCAACTTGTGGCTGACGTTGAATCATTTGCAGTGCCTGAAGTACATCTTGACGGCTAATAATACCTTGTAGTTTATTTCCTTCATCAACAACAGGAAGTAACTCAATACCTTCCCACACCATCATACGTGCCGCAGCTGCGACAGACATTTTACCGTTCACTGTAATTGGGTGTTTTGTCATCACTTTATCAATTGGTGTTTCTTTCGCTACACCGATCATATCTTTTGAAGTCACGATTCCTAGCACTTTGTTACTTTCATCAACAATCGGATACCTTCCGTGCATCGTCTCTTCATTATAGGCATGCCATTGCTGCACTGTATCATTTGGCTTTAAATATAACGTTTCTTCAATTGGCGTTAAAATATCTTCAACGAGTACAATTTCTTTCTTAATAAGCTGATCGTAAATCGCACGGTTAATTAACGTTGCAACTGTAAAGGTATCGTAACTACTTGAAATAATCGGCAGTTTTAATTCATCTGCTAATTTCTTCACATGATCTTCCGTATCAAATCCGCCCGTAATTAATACAGCGGCTCCAGTTTCTAACGCTAATTGATGTGCGTTCGTACGGTTACCGACAATAAGTAAGTTCCCAGCTTCTGTATAGCGCATCATCGCTTCTAATTTCATTGCCCCGATTACGAATTTATTTAACGTTTTATGTAGTCCTTCTCTGCCTCCAAGTACTTGACCGTCGACAATGTTAACGACTTCTGCATATGTCAGTTTTTCGATATTCTCTTTCTTCTTTTGTTCAATTCGAATTGTTCCGACACGTTCAATTGTACTAACATACCCTTTATTTTCTGCATCTTTAATTGCACGGTAAGCGGTCCCTTCACTTACACTCAAATCTTTCGCAATTTGTCTTACAGAAATTTTATGGCCTACTGGCAGGCTATTAATATGTTCTAAAATTTGGTTATGCTTGGTAGCCAAATGGTTTCACCATACTTTCTTTTCCCTAAATTCTTCATGTGTTGTACTTTCAGTATACTATATTTTCAAAACTGTTACACTCTCTCTTTGCATACCTGTACTATTTTTTTTATAACAAAATGACTCTTACATTCCACCAGTCATTCTATTACAACAATGTAATGCTATTGTCATCTCATTCGATAGTTCGCACACTTGATTACCTATACAATTAAGACAAGAAATAAAACAAAGGAGCGAACACATGATGAAAAAACTTTTAGAGGTTGTAGGTGCTGTATTTTTAGCTTTCGTAGATGGGAAAAAAGTTACAATGGAATTGAATGAAACACCTGAGCAGCCACGTACCAAAAGAAAAGAATCACCAAAACAAATACAAGTATTAAAAGCTGTCCTACACACGTAAAAACCCTTCACTTTTCTTTTCAAATGAAGGGTTTCTTTTCTATAGTGTAATACTTTCTCCAGCTTCTAATACTTTCCCTGTACAATTTTGTAGCTTTTCTACAAATTGATATGGATCTTGTTCAATAACTGGGAACGTATTGTAATGCATCGGTACAACAGTTTTCGCATTAATCCATTTTGCCGCTAGTACAGCATCTTCTGGTCCCATTGTGAAATTATCACCAATTGGTAAAAATGCTAGATCAACTTTATTTAATTCCCCAATTAACTTCATATCAGAGAATAGTGCAGTATCTCCTGCGTGGTATACAGTTCTCTCTTCTGCTGTAAATAAAATACCTGCTGGCATACCTGTATATGTAATCGTCTTATTTTCTTCATCAATATAACTAGAGCCGTGGAATGCTTGTGTAAACTTCACTTTTCCGAAGTCAAATTCATGTGAACCACCAATATGCATCGGGTGTGTATTTACACCTTGCCAACTTAAAAATGTTGCTAGTTCAAATGGCGCTACAACAACTGCATTATTTTTCTTCGCAAGCTCTACTGTATCTCCAACATGATCACCGTGTCCATGCGATAAAAGGATTGCATCCACTTTTACATCTTCAGCTTTTAAATCTGTTTTCGGATTACCTGTTAAAAACGGGTCAATTAAAATAACTTTTTCATTCGCCTCAATTTTCACAACTGAATGTCCATGATAAGATACTTTCATTATTACATTCCTCCCCTATTCACATTCTCACTTTTTATTCTACATGATTTTTCAATTCCCTGTCTTTTCTAACATCTATTTACTTGTCATAACACTTTCTTCCGAGTTAAAGTTATATTTGTAATTAAATATCTCGGGGGTGCCAATCGATGAATGCTAGATTAGAAAATTTAATGCAATGGCTAAAAGAAAAAAACGTAGAAGCTGCGTTCTTAACTTCTACACCGAACGTCTTCTACATGACAAACTTCCACTGTGAACCACACGAAAGATTACTTGGTATGTTTGTATTCCAAGAAAAAGAACCTATTTTAATTTGCCCTAAAATGGAAGAAGGTCAAGCGCGTAACGCTGGCTGGGCACATGAAATTATCGGATTTACTGATACTGACAGACCATGGGATATGATTGCAAAAGCAATTAAAGACCGCGGCATCAATGCAAATGCAGTTGCAATTGAAAAAGAACATTTAAACGTAGAGCGCTACGAAGAATTAACGAAATTATTCCCAAATGCAGCTTTCAAATCAGCTGAGGAGAAAGTTCGCGAACTTCGTTTAATTAAAGATGAAAAAGAACTTTCTATTTTACGCGAAGCAGCTAAAATGGCGGACTATGCTGTTGAAGTTGGTGTAAATGCAATTAAAGAAAACCGCAGCGAGCTAGAAGTATTAGCAATTATTGAACACGAATTAAAAACAAAAGGCATACATAAAATGTCATTTGATACGATGGTATTAGCAGGTGCGAACTCTGCTCTTCCACACGGTATTCCTGGCGCAAACAAAATGAAACGCGGCGATTTCGTACTATTTGATTTAGGCGTAATCATTGATGGTTATTGCTCTGATATTACACGTACAGTAGCATTCGGTGAAATTTCTGAAGAGCAAACTCGCATTTACAACACTGTACTTGCTGGACAACTACAAGCAGTTGAAGCATGTAAACCAGGTGTTACACTTGGCGCAATCGACAACGCTGCTCGTTCTGTTATCGCAGATGCAGGTTACGGTGACTTCTTCCCACACCGCCTGGGTCACGGACTTGGAATTAGCGTACACGAATATCCAGATGTAAAAGCTGGCAACGAGTCTCCATTAAAAGAAGGTATGGTCTTCACAATCGAGCCAGGTATTTACGTACCAAACGTAGGTGGCGTTCGTATTGAAGATGATATTTACATCACAAAAGACGGATCAGAAATTTTAACGAAATTCCCGAAAGAATTACAATTTGTAAAATAATAAAAAAGGCAGCGGGATTGCTGCCTTTTTCTATTTCTCTACTATTTCAAATTTAGCACCATCTTCTCCTCATACTTATCATCCCATTTAATCACAACTTCTATAGGTTCATCTTTAGAGATAGGCGCGCAACTTACACAAGAAGACTTCATTTCAATCTTTGCTCCTCTATGAACTTCTGACGTTTGTGTCATTGTACTAAAGGCTCCATTAATAGCAATCTCTAAGTTTTTAAATTCTGTCTTTCCATCCCCGCCCTTATATTGAAACGTAAACATCCCATCTTCACTGTCATCCTTAATATGCCCTTTATATTGTCCAGTCCAACTTTTGCTCTCGCTAGAAAAAGTAACATACGAAATGGAACAGCTTCCTAAAAAGAAAATACTAATGAAAAAGAATAATGCTCTCTTCATAATGCCCCCCTCCATTCAAAAGCATTTATTTATTGTCTATTTCTTCCTCTTATTATACTATTAAAATACAGAATTTTCTAAAACAGGTGGTTTATATGTTACAACAACAGTTAGAAGAAATTCGTAATAATCATTACGTAATGGATACAATTAACATGGATTCTTTAATTTCCAATATGCTTAAACATATCGGTGTTACCGATAGCTATTTAAGGGACAAACTTATTTGCTCTACTTTTTACCATCTCATCAAAAAGGACTACCTTTCACACACACAATTACAGAAACTATTATTAGAAAGCATCAGTGACAAATATTTATTGTATAAGATTCATTCGGATGACGAAGATGCGGTATTTACCCGTGCATTTACAACATTATTAATTGCACTCATTATTGATGCCGATACAAATCATAATTTCTTATCACAGGCTGATCTTTTACATGTAAAAGATCGATTAGTGTTATATATGAACAACGAGCATGATTTCCGCGGATATGTGCAAGACCACGGCTGGGCACATAGTATCGCTCACGCTTCTGATACATTTGAGGCGCTTGTTCGTAGTCCTAAACTGGAAACTTTATATTACGAAGAAATATTACAAACTTTATTAAACAAAGTTTGTGTCCATTCTATTTACTACAAATATGAAGAAGACGAACGTCTCGTTTATCCGATTGTCGCAATGCTACAAAATGGTCTAAAGGAAGAGGTACTCCTATTAGCCCTTCATGAATTAGTAGCTCAATTACCCGTCAAAAAACAGACATTACATACTGAATCGTACGAGTACCTATACGGAAATATAAAATCTTTCTTACGTAGTTTGTTTTTCCGACTACGCACACTGTCTATATGTGAAGAAACCGAATGCAAAATTGAAAAATTGCTGCAAGACCTTCCAAAATATTATTAAAAAAAGAAGGCCACTTAGAAAGTGCCTTCTTCTATTTCACTAATATTTAATTGAAATTTCACGATCCAAACTGAGAAAAGGTGGACAAGAAGCGCAAACGCCATACATGCTCCGCTTAAAAAAGTTAGTATAGGATGCGAATACACGTGCCCCAATCCATAGGATATCGCCACGAAAAACATTGTTATGTAAATATAAATTGCTCCATGTATTTGCCTCATATAAACCTCCTTTTCCCATATTATAACATAAGTTTTCTGATTATTCACATTAATTACTCGTAATCAATATTTCTCAACTGTTACACCTCTTACAGCAGCCTTAATATACGGTGACCCTTGTAAACTTTGTAAATCCTCTGTTTTCCTGTTACGACTACACCGTATATTGGTAAGTCTTTTGTTTTGGTGTTTTTTATTTCTTTATCCCGCATTAACAGGCAGTAAGACCCCACATCAAAATTCAGCGGAAGCAAAGAAGTTAGGGGGGGCGGACTGCTCGTAAAAGCCCGATTGGTGAGGGCTGATAATCAGTAGGGGATGCCCCCCCACTGATTAAAGTTTCACTTTATAGTTTATCCTAAAATATTCTCGATATCCCTCTTTATTTTCACTTAAAGATATCCAAATACAGCTTTTATAAATTTTTCCATAATAAAAAGCACATTTATTTTGATGTGCTCTTCACATATAATTTAGTAAAATATGAACCATTTTTTTGAAACAAAAACTCCCACTCATCTCTCCCCATACTATCGTTATGACTTAGTTGCCATAATAATTGAACGAGGATAAAATCCCAGCTTTTCATAAAATGATACAGCTTCATTTCCATACACTACTGTTAATTCAATTTCATCTATCTTTTTCACTTTAAACCATTCCACTGCACTATTCATTAATTTCAAACCGAATCCGTTTCTTCGGTATTTTTCATCAACAAATAAAACTTCAATCTTTCCGCTTACGCTTTTACTATACGCTATACAAAATCCTAATATATTATCTGTTTCTGACTCAATCAATAATTCAATTCTATATTCTCCGTACTTTGAGTTCTTTTTATAATTTTCAATACGTTCCTCAAATGTCATTCTTGGGTAATCGCCAGAAAAATATTTTGATTTATTATTATGATGTTCATGCAATTTATTTAAGGATTCTCTTATTATCTCTATTTCATCGAGAGTGATATATTTATTACTAATTCTCATCCTATAGCATCTCCAATAATATATATTTCAGCAAAAAAATAAGACTGTTTTTTGTTCACAAAATATTACTCTATTATTCCATCGCTTCCCTCACAACATCTTGAATCATAACAACTTCTGTTTTCATATCAATAGACATTGCTTCTTCATCAATACATTCATACCAAAACGCTAAGTGCTTTTTATCGATTTCATAATGAGAATTTTCGACAAGAGCCCCGCCTTCTCCTTGCACAGAATACCAATATAAGTACTCTTCTCCATCTCTTATTTCCCGGAAAATTGTCTCAACGTACATCTTTTCGTCGTTTAATGTCAAAAGGACTTCTTTCATATTGTCATTAAGAAGCTGCATCCATTCATCTACTCGATGACTCTTACCAGGCTTAACTTTAAATCTCGTTAATTCTACATTCATTTTTATTCCCCCGTTTTCTTACGTACAAACAAACTATATTCTATTGGATGATAAAAACTTAATTTACTAGCTAATTTTCGCGAAGGAATATTGTCTACATAACAATCCCAGCTCGGTATAATATCATTTTGCATGCAATGTTCAATGAACCGTGTTGCAACAGCTTGAGCTAATCCTTTCCCTTGATGCGCTTCATGTGTTGCGATATCTATTTCAGCATAACCATTCCCGCTAAATATTGAGACGCATTCAGCTACAATTATCCCATCTTGTTCTATACAAAATCCAAAACCACTATTCAAAAACGTTTCTTTTGATCCCCAATATTCTTTGTAGTACTTCTCTTTAAATTCACTGCTTCGCTCTATATCTCTTCTATCAATACGCTTCACTTCATATGTATTTTTGTTACAATCTCGTTTTCTCTCCTCAAAGGTTACTCTTTGAAATTTCATTCGCGGGATGTTCCGAAGTGTATTACTAAAACGCTCTTCTAACATCATTTCCCACTCTTCACTTGAAGTAAAGAGTGTAAATCTCTTCTCTGTTTTCTCAATAGCTGTTTTTAAATATGAAAATAACTCTTCGTTATAATTTTGATCATCAGTATCACCAAATAAATAATAAATACCGTTAGCTGTAATAATTAACCCTGCTGTTAATTGCCCGTTTACAAAAACCTCACCATCTACCATTTGATCACATACCGCATAAGCAAATGTCATCGTTCTTGTATTACTTTCCAAAATCGGAATGATTTTTCTATACTCGGCTACAGATAATTTTTTCATAATCGCTCCACTATAATCGTATCAGCCTCTATATGTTCAAAACAAAGATTTACCGTCCTCTTTAATGCTCTCGTTCTATGAATCGTACATGCTGGAATTAAAATAGAATCATTTGGCTTTAAAACCGCCGTTTCTCCATCTTCAAAATCAATAAGTAACTCTCCCTCTAGCACAATAAATAATTCATCCGAATTAGAATGATAGTGCCAATCATATTCACCAGTAAATACAGCGATGCGTAAGCAATGACTGTTTATGTTTGAAACGACGAAGTTTTTATGTTGATCTTGAATGTCTTTTGTTAATTCTATTAAGTTCACAGTTTCCATATTTCATCCCATCCTTCCATTAGTCGTTCTTCTGAAAAACCAACTTAGTCTCCACCACCTCCGCAATCTCCTCCGCCATCACTTGAGCTGCTACAATCGTTGCTACTGTAGTCACCGAATCCACTTGATGAGCTTGAATTGGATGAAGATTTTTTGCTTCTTTTTCTATCTTTTTTACTTTCATGACTAGGCCAAACCTTATCAAATAATATAAAGAATAAGATTCCTTCTACCATAACAAGCATAACGCCAAAAATACCTTCAATAACATTAGGTGTTATCCCCAAACATTTAACCATCCCACATAAAAACACACAAAAAATCACATACAAGAACATACAAATATATCGAAATACTTTTTCTATCATAAGGACTACTTTTTGTGAAAAAGGTATGTTCTGCTCCTGTTTTTTCTTTATGTACTTTTGTCTCTTTGCTTGCTTTTTCTTCCTCTTTTTACTCCCCATTGAATCCCCTCTTTTTATTATATAATTCTAAATTATCATAATAAAAAATGATTTACACCAATAAATAACAATTATTCACATGTTATTTCTCCATAAAAAAAGACCCTCCTCATAAAGGAAGGTCTCGAATGTATTTCTATTATGATAAAGCAGGAGCTTTTTCAAGAAGCTCTTTCGCATCAGCGTATTGTAAGCCGTGCGCTTCTGCAACTGCTTCGAATGTTACATAGCCATCTAATGTGTTAATACCTTTTAGTAATGCAGTGTTGCCTAAGCAAGCATCTTTGTAACCTTTGTTCGCAATTTGTACTGCATATGGTACTGTTACGTTTGTTAATGCAAGAGTTGACGTACGTGGAACTGCACCTGGCATATTAGCAACTGCATAATGAACAACGCCGTGTTTTTCGTAAGTTGGGTTGTCATGAGTTGTAATACGATCAGTTGTTTCGAAAATACCACCTTGGTCAATCGCGATATCTACAACGACAGAACCTGGTTCCATTGATTGAATCATTTCTTCAGTTACAAGTTTTGGCGCTTTTGCACCTGGAATTAATACTGCTCCAATAACAAGGTCAGATTCTTTAACAGCTTCTGCAATGTTGTATGGATTAGACATTAATGTTTTTACTTGGTTACCGAAAATATCATCTAATTGACGAAGACGTTCTGCACTTAAGTCGATGATTGTTACATCTGCACCTAAACCTACTGCAATCTTAGCTGCGTTTGTACCAGCTTGACCACCGCCGATGATTGTTACTTTGCCGCGTTTTACCCCTGGAACGCCTGCAAGTAAAATACCTTTACCACCTTTGTTTTTCTCAAGGAATTGTGCACCGATTTGTGCAGACATACGACCAGCTACTTCACTCATAGGTGCAAGTAATGGTAAAGAACGATTGTCTAATTGTACTGTTTCGTATGCGATTGATGCAACTTTGTTATCGATTAATGCTTTCGTTAATTCTGGCTCTGGAGCTAAGTGTAAGTATGTGAATAAAATTAAACCTTCACGGAAATAGCCGTATTCACTTGCTACTGGCTCTTTTACCTTCATAACCATCTCTTGATTCCATGCTTCTTCAGCAGTTTCTACAAGTTTCGCACCAGCTTGTACGTATTCTTCATCCGTAAAGCCAGATCCTAAACCTGCTCCTTTTTGAACAAAAACTTCATGACCATTTTGTACTAAATGTACTGCTCCCGCTGGCGTCATTGCCACACGGTTTTCATTGTTTTTAATTTCTGTTGGAATACCGATACGCATGATTAGTTCCCCCTTGAGTTATGAAATGACCCCTGAATCATTTTTTTAAAGCGCTTTCTACGCTCTTATATTTTAACATAATATCTCAATATTTGACAAAAAAATAACACGAGTTTTCCGATAGATTTAATTTTATATTAAAGGACAGTATTATCCGCACCTCTCAGCACAATGGATAAACTGTCCAATTATTCGAAACTTCATCTTATTTTATTCTATCGATGTCTATGAATAACATCCACTGCACCAGTAACTTCAATAATTGTACCGGTAATCATATCGGAATCGTCCTCACATAAAAACGAAATGGTTCTTGCAATATCTTCACCTGTTCCAGATCTACCAATCGGTGTGTTATGCTCTTTCAGCTGACGTGCTTCTTGAATAGTTGCCTCTTTCATCTCGCCTATAATATCACCAGGACATACCATGTTCGCAGTAATACCATACTCCGCTTCTTCATAAGCAACTGTTTTCGTTAATGAAACAAGTCCTACTTTCGCTGCGGCAAAAGCTGAACGATAAATCCATCCCGGTGCACTATCCGCCCCTTGAAATCCGTAATTAATAATACGGCCAAAGTTCTGTTTTCTCATGAACGGAACGACAAGTTTTAATAAATGAAATACCGCTGTTAAATTTCCCTGAATCATTTCATTCCATTCATCTTCTTCATAATCAACTAACTTTTTTCGTTCAAATACATATGGACCAGCATTATTAATTAAAAAGTCAATTTTGCCAAAACGGCTCATCGCTTCTTCTACTATTTTATGTAAATCTTCCTTTTTCGTGACATCCGCTTGCACGAATTGTAGACGCTCTTCCACATCTTTATATGTTTCTTTCATCGTTTCCATAGCCGTGGTATCGCTATGGTACGTTACTGTTACTGAATAGCCTTTAGCCAATAACTTTTCTGTTACTTGCTTTCCTAAACCTTTCGTACCGGCTGTAATGAGCGCATGTCTCACAAAACTGCCCCCTTTTAAATTGCTATACTTCATATGTAACAAGTTCTCGCTCCAATTACAACTAAAATGAATTGAAACAGAGTTTTCAAAATTCTGTAACGTTTCTGGCAAGCACGTTACCAAAATTTGTTTTATAATTAAGTTGTAAACAGTTATAAAACAGATTGGGAGGAATTTACTATGAATAATACATATACAAATATTTTAATCGCGGTGGATGGTTCTAAAGAAGCAGAAAAAGCCTTTAAAAAAGCAATTCAAGTCGCAAAGCGCAACAATGCAACATTAACAATTGCTCATATCGTTGATGTAAAAGCATACTCAGCAGTAGAAGCTTATAGCCGTGCAATTGCTGAACGGGCAAATCTATTTGCAGAAGACTTATTAGAAGACTACAAAAAAACTGCGCTTGAAGCTGGTCTTGAAAAAATTGAAACTGTATTAGAATTCGGTAATCCTAAATCAAAAATTTCAAAAGAAATCGCTCCAAACCATAAAGTAGATTTAATTATGTGTGGTGCGACTGGTTTAAATGCTGTTGAGCGTTTCCTAATTGGTAGCGTCTCTGAACATATTATTCGCTATGCGAAATGCGATGTCCTTGTTGTTCGTGGTGATGAAGAGCAAGGTGAGCTTTAATTTATAGATAAAACACCAAGTCCACATAGGCTTGGTGTTTTTCATTTTATAAACTTCACTATAAACACAAGACATGCTACGACAACAACGGTAATTGCCAACACATAAGGCGGAAGAAACTTCAAAGACCATAACGCCATCATGATTGTCGCGATTGTTAAGTACGTTTGCTTTGCACCCTCTGTCATTTTTTTACGAAGTAAGAAAACGTACAAATAGCCGATTGGCGGCGTAATGAAGCAAAGAACATATATGATTTTTGATTTTAAATACCATTTTTGTTCTCCAAGTTTCTTCATATCTCCTTCAATTCTCTTACTCTCTTGTTCTTTCACTTCTTCTACAAGCTGGTCTTCCTCTTCTCCTCGCTTTTCTTTCATATAAGGAAGAAAGTGCATAAAAAAATAGTATGCAAATACGAACGCTCCAAATCCAATATTTAATCTTTCTAATGGAATATGTTCACTAAAAAAAAGCAGCAGTAAGCACTAAAGACAAACAGTATGTCATCATCCAAAATGAATGTTTTCTCTTTTTCCGTTCCATTTCTTTTTCACCTTGTATATCTTTTCTTTTCGAAATCCATATAGAAATAAAGCAATCTACTACAAATAGAGCAAAAATAAATATCGCAACGTGTACTGTTTCTAAATCCTCAAATGAAAAGATATTTGGGAATGCAACGTGTAATACAATTAGCGTGTACAAAATTAACCCTATAAAATAAATACGTCTCATTTTTCATCCCTTTCTTATTTCCTAACATTACGTTAACATACATTTTTTAGAAATAGACGGACAAAATATATATGTGTAAAAAAGGAGGATGCAACATGGATGATTCTGAACGTATTATTTTAGATGTGAATGGGAAAGAACTCGAAATGCTAGATACGATTCGTACTCATTTTAAAGAGAAACATGGCGTTGAACTAAGTAACGGTGCATTACTTAGAGATTTGATGGATATTGAGTATATTCGAATTACGGAAGATCGACATAAGTATGATTAAAAGAAAAACGACTGCAGGCGAATGCCATCAGTCGTTTTCTTTCTTTATTTAAGCTCTTGATGCTTCCCGCCCATACCACCTTGCTCATTGCTATCTTGGTGTACAGTTAGTTTATTTGTTTTCGTATCTTTTAAAACTCTATATGTATATGATTCATTTGGTTCATCTTTAAACTGCACATTCATTCCATACGAATCCATTTTGCTATAAAAGGCCGGTTTTATATATAAAATATCACTTTCTTTATATCCTTTATCTTGCAAATGCCACATCGTTGCGATAATCGCTTCTTCTCGCTTTTCTTTTTCACCAACATACATATATTTGTCCAAAAGAAACACTTTAGCATTTGCAATTAAACTAATTACCAGTACAATGATAAACACTATTTTTTTCATAGACTTCCCCTAAATTGTTATTTTTTACTATATTGTAACTTAAATATTATTAAAAAACAAAGTACGCCAGACTTTACTAGACTGGCGTACTTCCTAACTCAATTCTTAATAAATTCTTTCGTTAACCCCTTCGCCTTCTCCAAAGCGTTTTTGATTTGTTCAAATCCTGTTCCACCCGAACTATTACGACGCTTTACAGCCGCATATGGTGAAAGAACTTCATACAAATCTTCTTCAAATAAAGAGCTCATTTCTTGATATGTTTCAAGCGGGACATCTAATAAATAAATTCCTTTTTGTGTGCAATATAGCACTAACTTCCCAACAATTTCATGAGCTTGACGGAATGGTAGTCCTTTGTTCGCTAAATAGTCGGCAATTTCTGTTGCGTTGGAGAAATCTTGCGTCACAGCTTGCCCCATTTTTTCTTTGTTTACAGTCATCGTTTCAAGCATGCCCGCCATAATATGAAGGCATCCTTCTACTGTTTTTACTGTATCAAACATTCCTTCTTTATCTTCTTGCAAGTCTTTATTGTAAGCGAGCGGTAATCCTTTCATTACTGTAAGTAAACTGAATAAATTACCGTATACTCTGCCTGTTTTACCACGGATTAGTTCCGCCATATCCGGGTTTTTCTTTTGCGGCATAATGCTGCTTCCAGTTGCGTATTGATCGCTCATTTCAATAAATTGAAACTCTTGGCTACTCCATAAAATAAGTTCTTCACAAAAGCGCGATAAGTGCATCATAAGCAGAGATGAGTTACTTAAAAACTCCAAGATGAAATCACGATCGCTTACTGCATCTAAACTATTTTCATATATTCCATTAAATCCAAGAAGCTCCGCACTATATTCTCGGTCAATCGGGAATGTCGTCCCAGCTAGCGCTCCTGCTCCTAATGGGGAGATATTAATACGCTTTAACGAATCTTCATAACGATTTACATCACGCTCTAACATCCAAAAGTAAGCGAGAATATGATGAGCAAATGAAATCGGCTGAGCACGTTGCAAATGCGTATAGCCAGGCATAATCGTTTCAATATTATTTTCTGCTTGATGAACAAGAACAGTTTGCAATTGTTTTGTAGCTTTTATAATATGTTCTACCTTTTCTTTTAAATACAAATGCATATCTGTCGCTACTTGATCATTACGACTTCGGCCAGTGTGAAGTTTTCCTCCTACTTCGCCAATTTGTTCAATTAACATTTTTTCGATGTTTAAATGAATATCCTCTGCTTCTACTAAAAATTGTAGCTTATTCTCTTTTGCTTCTTTCAATAAATATTGAAGACCTATCTTTATTTTCTCTGCTTCTTCTTTCGTAACGATGCCTTGCTTTGCTAGCATCGTTACGTGTGCAATACTCCCGTTTATATCTTGATTTACTAATTGTTGATCGAAAGAGATGGATGCTCCAAACTCTTCAACCCACGCTTCCGCTTCTTCAGTAAAACGTCCGCCCCAAAGTTTGCTCACGCTTCCACCTTCTTTTGATTCACTTGGCTGTATACTTTCGTCGGTAAACCAAATAATGAAATGAATCCAACTGCTGCATCATGATTAAATTCGTCCTGGGCAGTATATGTTGCTAATTTTTCATCGTATAAAGAGTATTCAGATTTACGTCCTTCTACAATCGCATGACCTTTAAATAATTTCACACGCACTGTACCTGTTACATTCTTTTGCGTTTCTTGTAAAAATGCATGAAGCGCTTGTTTTAAAGGTGAGAACCATAAACCGTTATAAATAAGTTCTGTTATTTTCTGTTCAATCACTGGTTTAAAATGCGCTACTTCTTTTACGTGTGTTAAATCTTCCAACTCTTTATGCGCAGTGATTAACGTCATTGCTGCTGGGCATTCGTATACTTCACGAGATTTAATACCGACAAGACGATTTTCTACGTGATCAATACGTCCAACGCCGTGTTTTCCAGCAAGCGCATTTAACGTTTTAATTAATTCTGCAAGTGAATATGCAGTGCCATTTAAAGTAGTCGGTACGCCCGCTTCAAATCCGATTTCTACAAACTCTGGTTTATTCGGTGTATCTTCTAACGCTAATGTCATCTCATATGCATCTTCTGGCGGCGCTGCCCATGGATCTTCTAAAATTCCACATTCGTTGCTGCGTCCCCATAAGTTTTGATCGATTGAAAACGGGCTATCTAAATTAATCGGAATTGGTACATCGTTTTCTTTTGCATATGCAATTTCTTCTTCACGTGACCATTTCCATTCACGTACAGGCGCAATCACTTCTAAGTAAGGATTTAATGCTTGGATAGAAACTTCAAAACGAACTTGGTCATTTCCTTTTCCTGTACATCCGTGTGCAACTGCAGTTGCGCCTTCTTGTTCTGCGATTTCTACTAATTTCTTCGCAATAAGCGGACGAGATAATGCAGAGACAAGAGGGTATTTTCCTTCGTATAATGTGTGTGCTTGCATCGCCATCAATGCATATTCGCTTGCAAATTCTTCTTGAACGTCAATCATATATGATTTAATTGCACCTACTGAAAGTGCCTTTTCCTTTACAAATGCTAAGTCTTTACCTTCCCCTAAGTCTAAACAAAGCGCGATAATATCATAATTCTTCTCTTGTAACCATTTAATTGCAACGGAAGTATCAAGACCTCCGGAATATGCTAATACAACTTTTTTCTTCTCCATTTTGCATCCCCCTAAAGAATAAATATTCATTTTACTTTATAATAATTCACACTTTAACACCTTTCACAAAATGTATCAAGAGTCATTTTCAAATTTTTTCAAACAATTTCGTCGAACTTCTTTCTGTTTTTCTGTACAATATAAGCAGGAAAACGGGGGTGAACTTATGGAAAAGTATTTCTTATACGATGAACATCTAGGAATTGAAATTCCACATTTACAAGAAGACTGGGAAGAAATCCCCGAAAAAATGCAACATGCTATTTTACTAAAATGGGAACAAGTTCGCGGGAAAATTCCTGATCGTATAAAAGAACTTGAGCACTATATTAATAAAAAACAACATTATTTAAATAGCGAAGAAGACTTCGAAGTTTCTTGTAAACTAAATTCAGAAATTGCCGATCTTGCTTCCATCATTAATGACCTTTGGCTTTGGTATCGACTCACTCAAAATGTATCTGAGGGGAAAGCACACCAATGAAAAAAGCATGCCCCTCAATTACTTTGGGTCATGCTTTTTTTGTCGTAACATGATTTACAATATATCTCTTGTGCTGTTTTTGCCAAACACACATCAAAAGGGCCAACTAATATACTTCTTTCTTTCGGCAACTTTACAAAAGCAACAAGCTCTTCTTCATATTGAATTTTTTTCTGACATGAAATACATATTAATTCTTTTCTTTTGAACATTTCTTTTAGCATACCTTCATTCTCCCCTTCATCTATCTATATTAATATACTCTCATAATAGTTAAGACTTGTAAAAAAATGACACATTCCGAATCGAATGATTCATATACTATGTACAAAAGGAGTTCTACAGCTTATGCGTGCTTTCGTTATTATCGCTTTAACTTTTTTAAGTGTGATTAGTTGGGATGCGTTTTTCAAAGATAAAAGTGATGAAAAGAATACAACGGAATAAAACCTTTTTTTCTTACTTATTGGACAAACCGTTACAAACTGTCCAATCCTCCGAAATAACTTAGGCTTTTCTACAAAAATATTTAAACATAACATTTTTTGTAGATTCCCTCCGTTTATTGTCGGTTTCCATCCGCATACATTTTTTAAAAGTATGATATAATAGTATAAATCTTGAAGGAAGGGATTTTGATATCATGATCGCTCGAAGGAGCATGTGGCATCGTATTGACGAATCATACACGTAGCGTATTTTTCAGCTCAGATACTTTAGTCTAGCGAAAAAAATACGAGAGTGGGGAAATTATGATTGCCCGAAGGATAATTTGGCAAAAAAAAGACTCTTCTTACACATAGCGTTTTGTTTAGGACTTAATTGTTACTAACTAAACAAAACAAAGAAGAGCAGGATTGCTAAATGAAGAATCCTACTCCACGTTTTGTTTAGTCGTTTTAAGACTTAAACTAAAACGAAGGTAGGGAGAATTGATGGACGAGAGGATTATTCGTTATTTCTTCAGCGACATATAGCGTAGTTAGTTTTTTCGTAAACTAACTGAAAGCTACATGTGAGCTCGTAGTTAGTTTACAACACAAAAAGGACTACTAACTACGGAAAGAAGGAATAACGATGAGGAACATCCAAAGTCGGCAAATTATTAAAGAAATTTTTATGGTTTTAATCGGTTCATTTATTTTAGCAGCAGCGCTATATCACATTCACTTCCAAAACCACTTAACAGAAGGTGGCTTTGTAGGAATTGCACTATTCATTCAAAACTTTTATGATATTTCACCATCTATTTCAACTGTATTAATGGATATCCCAATTATTTTACTGTGTGCTTCATTTTTAGGTAGAAAAATGGTTGGCTATTCATTCCTAGGTTCAATTTCATTCGGAGTATTTTATTCCTTTATGGAAAATTATTCTCCATTTACGGTAGATTTATCAAATAACTTATTTATAGCTGCAGTAGTTGGCGGTGCGTTAGCTGGTATTGGACTCGGTTTTATATTGCGATTTGGCGGTGCAACCGGTGGAGACGATATTTTAACAATTGTATTAAGTAAACGAACTCGTTTTACAATTGGGCAAATTTTCTTCGTCTTTGACGCGATTGTTCTTGCGCTTTCATTATATTATTTAAATTGGACAGAAATTGCTTTTACTATTCTTTCGATTGCCGTACAGGCAAAAACATTGGATTTAATTTATTATCCAAAAACAGAAAAAACAGCAGAAAAGCAGCCAGTATCTGTTCCAATGTCCAAAAAACATGCAACAAATTAAAAAAGCGAAAGGCTTCGGCCTCTCGCTTTTTTTATGCTCTTTTTTCTTTCTCGACTATATGGCGCACTTGATAAAATCTATTTGCAAATTCAGTAACGTTTCTTGTTAAACGATAATTCACTGTAGATCCAATTGCCATTCCAATTACCGGTATACCTTGGAATAATTTACGACGAAGAGCATAAATCGAAAATGTCTTCAAAATTTGTTTTAACACAACCTCAGTAGAAGCTGTTTGTAGCACTGCTTCGTCTCCTTCGTAGAAGAACGAATCTTCTTGCTCCAGCTCTTGCAATAAATTGTACCATGCGTATTGCTGAAGTCTTCCTGGTAGTAATGACGCATGAAACACCTTTAACGCAAGCATCATTTCATACGGCTTGTTCACATCATGTCCAAATGATGTTGCAATAAGTTGGACTGCCTTCACATTTAATGCGATCATAACCGGAAAATCCGCCGTTAATAATAATAAACCTCCAGCACCTGTTGCCCCGCCTTGTACAAATGAATATAGACGATGACGTGCTGTTTGCTGCTCTGCTATGTATGTTAATTGATCAATAGATAATGCTTTCAAATCTTCAAGCTGTTCAATCGATTCATCAAATAATCTTGATGTTCCTAAAATCCGATTACGTGCATCTAACTGTGCTTGTGAACTTTGAATAAATGCATGCAAATGAAAGAGCCATCCATCTGCTTTCGTGAAGAATTCTTTTCGCTTTTTCTCAGGTAATTTCGCAACTGTAGTATGTAACCATTTATCAAACACTTTTTGAAAATCGGTCGCTTCTTGCTCAACTAATTGCGCTTCCCATTCTTTTATATTGTCTAAAATGGCTTGTTCTCGCTTCGATCGCATCGTAACAACCACCTCGTTCGATTTTTTTCTATTGTAACATATTTCTGCTTATTCTTTGCAAATATGCTTGTCTATCTTTATTCACATACCATTTTTGAATGGCATAAAATATTAACAAAAAGGATGAGATAAATCACATGAATCTATCCGATATAAAAAAAGAATATAATGCGGTATTCAGCTTAGGACAAAACTGCTGGCCTGCTTGGGCATTATATCAATTAGAATTATCACCATTTTTTGGCGTTATTGATTTTATGCTAAGCCCCTCATTAGAAAAAGTGAATGTATTATTACAAAATCGATTTGACCGCTTTTTAAATTTCGAAAATTTATCCTTCATCTCATTTTGGGATGATGATGCAAAATTAAGATTAAGGGACAACCTTTATGAAATTGACTCCTGTCATGACTTTAAAACAGATGTAAACACACCAACTTCTTGGCCTTCTTATACAGAAATTAAGTTAAATTATGAACATCGTATTAATCGTTTTCTAGCTACAATTGAAACGGCCGAATCCATATTATTTATTCGAACTGGAGGAACATATGAAGAAGCATGTTCCCTAGAACAAATTTTATCTCAAATCGTTACACATACATTCTCTGTCCTGTTACTAATTCCTGCCGATATACCAACTATCACCCAAGAAGATTGGGGATTACAACGTGTTTGCGTTATGAAATGTCCTATTATGGATGTATACCAATACAATGAAGCATTTTGGAAAGACTTATTTGATGGAATTACGATTAGACCACATTCTTAAATACATGACACCTTTACTACAAAACATATTATAATCTTCCTTATACAAAAAAATAAGGAGTGATTGTATATGTATCCACGTGCAAAGGCTTTTGGCATTGCTATACATCACGGGCGTCTTCTCGTACAAGAATATCATTCAGCCGATGAAACATTTTACCGACCTCTTGGTGGTTCAATTGAACTTGGTGAACAATCAGCACATACCGTTATTCGTGAATTTAGGGAAGAGCTTCATACAGAAGTGGAAATCACCAATTATTTAGGTTGTTTAGAAAATGTCTTTCATCTAGATGGAGACATTGGTCATGAAATTATTCAACTATATTCTTTGCGTTTATTAGACACGTCACTATATGAAATGAAAATATTAAATATACAAGATGAGGAAACAGTAGCATATGCGAAATGGATTCCTATTACGGCATTCATTCAGAAAGAAAAAATATTATATCCGGATGGAGTTTTAAAATACATCCAAAAGAAAAAAGACGAAATCCTATAGGATCTCGTCTTTTTTTCATATATTAACCAATATCTCCAAGACGTAGTACGTCACGAGCAATCATAACTTCTTCGTCAGTTGGAATTACGATAATTTTTACTGGAGAGTGTGGGAAGCTGATGAATGCTTCTTCACCGAATACGTTATTACGTTTTGCATCGAAGTATACGCCCATGTACTCAAGGCCTTCTAATACGCGCTCACGAATAATCGCACTGTTTTCACCTACACCAGCTGTGAAGATGATTGCGTCTACACCTTTCATACGAGCAGTGTAAGAACCGATGTATTTGTGGATACGGCTTACGAATACATCAAGTGCTACTTTCGCACGGTGGTCGCCTTCTTCTTCTTTCGCAATGATGTCACGTAGGTCACTAGAGTAACCAGTAAGACCTAACATACCACTCTTCTTGTTTAATACGTTAACTACTTCTTCTACTGTTTGGCCTGTTTTTTCCATGATGTATGGAATTAACGCAGGGTCAAGGTTACCAGAACGTGTACCCATTGTTACACCAGCAAGTGGAGTGAAGCCCATAGAAGTATCAATAGATTTACCGCCTTCTACTGCTGCGATACTTGCACCGTTACCTAAGTGACAAGAAAGTAAGCTTAAGCTTTCAATTGGACGACCTAATAATTCAGCCGCACGCTCAGTTACATATTTATGAGAAGTTCCGTGGAAACCGTATTTACGGATGCCGAATTTTTCATAGTACTCATATGGTAAGCTGTATAGGAATGCAGATTCCGGCATTGTTTGGTGGAATGCTGTATCGAATACTGCTACTGCTGGTACGTTTGGTAATACTTCTTGGAATGCTTTAATACCAACAACGTTTGCTGGGTTATGAAGTGGTGCTAAATCGCTTAATTCTTCGATATCAGCTAATACTTCATCAGTAATTAAAACAGAGTCAGCAAATTTTTCGCCGCCGTGAACAACACGGTGACCGATACCGCCAATCTCATCTAGAGATTTAACGATTCCGTTTTCAGTTAACTTTTTAAGAAGCATATTAACTGCTACTGCGTGATCTGGAATGTTTGTAATTTCTTTTTGTTTTTCGCCATCTACAGTAATAGTGAAGATACTATCTTCTAAACCGATACGTTCTACTAAACCTTTTGTTAATACTGTTTCACTTGGCATTTCAAATAATTGGAATTTTAAGGAAGAGCTTCCTGCGTTAATCGCGATGATTTTTGACATCTAGTCTTTCGCCCCTTTTTCTCTTGGTAGTTGTGTGGATGTTTCCACAAACCGCTCGATTTTATCTGATCAAATTCACTAAATATGAAAACGTTTCATCATTAGCAAATTTTATACTCACGATTTTAATTTAAACATCGTCCGACATATATTTCAAGTGAAAAAATTGTAACACCAAGAAAAAATATATATTACAGATTTCAAAAAAATTCAGTTAAATCTTGTATATATTTAAAAATATGACATATTATATAAAACTGTACTACATAAATCACTAATGCTGTTACATATACCTAGCTTTATTTATGTGTTGCAAACCAAGTATTTAATTGATCCATAATGTCTTCCATCGCCTTCATGTTAGAGAATTTAGGCAACTCCACTAATAACGCCTGTTTTGGCATTGTTACATTAGCGCCTTTCTTTTGGAGAACAAATATACTTTTTGCATTTTTCTCGTTTTTAAACATGGAAACAGGAAGCTGTAATAACCCTTGAATAAAGCATGTTTCTTTAATAAATGCATGTAATTTCGGTGCTTGGTCACTTTCAAAAATGAAGTTTGGTACTAAGAAGAATAAGTAACCGCCCTCTTTCGTATGTTTCACACTTTGTTCAATAAATAAGTGATGGGCATACGACATTCCTTCATCTGCTTTTAATTTATATTCACTTGCACCGATTTCGTTTGGATAATAACCAACCGGTAAGTCTGAAACGACTGCATCAACTGGATCGATATAAAGTGGTGCTAGTCCATCTTGATGGAAGAATTCGATTGCATGCTTTTGTAAATTTGCATTTACTAAAGCAAGTTTAATTAGCACTTCATCCACTTCTACACCAAATCCACTCATTGTTAGTCCTTCTTTAGCGCTATTAAACACTGTAGTCATTAAGTTACCTGTTCCAATTGCAGGATCTAAAACTGTAATTTCATTTTGACCTTGCATAAATTTATGGAATAAGTAACTCATGAACATCCCAACTGCATCAGGTGTCATTTCGTGATTCGCTTGTACGCCTTCTTTCATTCCTTTTAAGATGGCTAACTGAAATGCTTTACGAATTTCTTCACCTTTATATGTTTCTTCATTAAACGTACTATATTCACGATTCAGCCTTTCAATTGCTGATTCGGATAATTCCTCTTGTAAAATCGCTCCCTCAAACAAGTTATCACCTGTTTCTACAAGCGCCTCTAAATATGTTACATCTAATTCTTTACGTAAAACTACCGCAGAAGAATCAAAAATAGAAAATAATGTTTCTACTGTCTGACTCACGTACATTCCTCCTTCTCTCTTTTACACATAACTTATATCATACCACAAAGTGATTTTTTCCAAAAAGAAAAAGCGACCTCCTGTAAAGAGCTCCCCTTTAGTTATATATGATATAACGTTTTTTCTCATATATCGATGCCGTTACAGAGCAATATATGAGAAAAAACGACCTCTTTATAAGAGGTCATTTTCTTCACATTACTTCGCAGATTTAGCTGCTTCTAATGCTGCTTCATAGTTTGGATGGCTTGTACCTTCGCTTACGTATTCTACGTAAACTACTTTGTCATTGCTATCTACTACGAATACTGCACGAGCAAGTAAACGAAGTTCTTTCATTACTAAGCCGTAAGCTTCACCGAATGAAAGGTCGCGGTGGTCAGAAAGTGTTACAACATTTTCTAAACCGTTTGCTGCACACCATCGTTTTTGAGCGAATGGTAAATCAGCGCTAATTGTTAATACTTTCGCGTTTTCAATACCTGCTGCATCTTGGTTAAAACGACGTGTTTGTGCATCACACACACCTGTGTCGATTGAAGGTACAACACTAATTAATTTCACTTCGCCTTTGTATGTTTCTAAACTTACTGGAGATAAGTCGTTTGCTAATACTTGGAAGTTTGGCGCTTGATCGCCAACTTTAACTTCTGTTCCAACTAAAGTCATTGGATTACCTTTAAAAGTTACGTTTGCCACTTGAAAATCCTCCCTTATTTAAACAAAATATGTACAATGTAAATGATAGTTTGTCCCTATCGATAATGCAAATAAAATCGCTTTATTTACAAAAAAATTAAAGAAGCTAACCTATTGATTAGCTTCTTTATTCGTTAAATTTGAAATTCAGGATCATCTTCTTTTCGTTTATCCATCATTTCTTTCACTTTATCAACAGCTTGTGGCGCTAATTCAATTATTTTATCGATGACATGTGTTTGTTTATCTAAGTGCAATACTTTCACACCATCTCCATTTATAACAAGAAAAGCAACAGGATTAATAGAAACTCCTCCACCACTTCCCCCGCCAAATGGATGGCGGCCTGAATGTTCTACTTTACCAAATTCACTTCCACCAGCAGCAAATCCGAAACTTACTTTCGAAACAGTAAGAATTACACTTCCATCTGCCGCTTTAATTGGGTCACCAACAATTGTATTTACATCAGTCATTTGTTTTAAATGCTGCATTGCTGTTGTCATTAAACCTTGAATTGGATGTTCCATTCTATATCCCCCCTATGCTTGAACAGATTTTTCTGTCATACCAGATCTTTGCTTCCTCATAAATATGAGCAATTTCACCGCTGTTTTTATAGTGCGGAATATACGAAAAGATGCTGTTAACTCACATCTTGATGCAAATCCTTTTCCTTGAAAAACTGGGGTAATTTCAAATTCTGGTACATCGACAATATGCATATATTGTCCGACAACTCCAGCAGCCATACCTTTTGTCCCCCATGCATATCCAGTGACAATTCCAGTACTAGCTGCGTCGCCTGCTCCAATTTGTGTATGCCATTTCCAACCATTGATTTTCACTCGTTTGAGAAAATCTTTAACAATAGTATGAACTTCTTGAAGCTTTTTTATCAGTTCACCAATGCTGTCAAGTTGCGCCATAATTTTATTATCGAGTCCGCCGTCCTCTTCAGCTTTTTCGATTTTCTGTCCTGTCTTTTTCTGCTGTTTTTCAATTCTTTCCAACACATCAAATGTATATCGAATCATCCATATTTTCACTTGAAGCAAACATTTCTTTTCCATTTCTGAATATAAAAATGTCACCTTAAGCTTTATTTTTGACAATAGTATAAACAAAATAAAAAGAAGAAGAATTATTATTCCAATTACGAGCCACTTCATACGTATCATCCTTTCACTCCGTACCCATTATCGACAACTTTATTCATCATTAAACAGAGTTCTATAAGATTGAATATAAAAATTTTTCTAAAAATAAAAAGGTATTTTGACATTTTATATCGAAATATATTATTTGAACATATCATCAGGGAACGGACTCTAATGATATGTAGCACGAAAAACAGAAAATTTAACTGCAGTGGAGGGATACATAATGGCAGATCGTCGCAATTTATTTTTCTTTTATGGTGATGACAAAGCAACGCTCGTTGAAAAAATGAAACCAATCTATCGTATTTTAGAAGAGAATGGATTTACCATATTAGATCATCCAAAAAATGCAAACGCTATCGTCAGTGTTGGAGATGATGCAACCTTCTTACAAGCCGTTCGTAAAACTGGTTTTAGGGAAGATTGCTTATACGCAGGGATTTCTACGAAAAATGAAACTTCTTTCTACTGCGATTTCCATATTGATCACGTTGATACAGCCCTTCAAGAAATTACAAAAAATGAAATTGAAGTGCGTAAATATCCAACAATTCAGGTAGATGTAGATCACAGTACATCTTTCCATTGTTTAAATGAGTTCTCATTACGTTCTAGTATTATAAAAACATTCGTTGTAGATGTTCACGTTGATGATTTATATTTCGAAACATTTAGAGGTGACGGTTTAGTAGTTTCTACCCCAACAGGAAGTACTGCTTACAATAAATCATTGCATGGCGCAGTTGTTGACCCACTTATTCCATGTTTCCAAGTAAGCGAACTAGCATCTTTAAACAACAACACTTACCGTACGCTCGGTTCACCTTTCATTTTAAATCACGAACGTACATTAACTTTAAAACTAAGACCAGACGGTAACGATTATCCTGTTATCGGCATGGATAACGAAGCGCTTAGCATTAAACAAGTGGAAAAAGCTGTTGTACGCTTAAGCGATAAACAAATTAAAACAGTTAAATTAAAAAACAATTCTTTCTGGGAAAAAGTACAGAGAACGTTTTTATAGGATTAAAATAACCGCAGAATTATGGAATTCCATAATTCTGCGGTTATT
This sequence comes from Bacillus cereus group sp. BceL291, assembly GCF_051776705.1. Classification (NCBI taxonomy): domain Bacteria; kingdom Bacillati; phylum Bacillota; class Bacilli; order Caryophanales; family Bacillaceae; genus Bacillus; species Bacillus cereus group sp. BceL291. The sequence goes on from NZ_JBPWAP010000001.1 coordinate 127,826, forward strand.
TATTTACCCCGATTGGCGCGGACAATACTCTCTTACTATCCACCCGTTATTCTTGTCAGTTTTTGTCGGTAAGTCGATATATTTTAATAATCGCTCATATATTTCGAGTTACGGTAGATATATTTCAATAATCGCTTATATACTTCGAGTTACAGTCGATATATTCCGAAAATCGCTGATATATTTTTACGCATTTTTTCTATAGACAACTTGGCCATCTATTACGGTCATTTCTGCTTCTACTTCTTTTATTTCTTCTGCCTCAATTTCAAAAATATTGCGTTTTAATATTGTAAAGTCTGCTTCATATCCTTTTGTAATTTGCCCTCGCTTCGCTTCTTTTCCGATTGCATAGGAACTTCCTGTTGTAAATAAAGAAACAGCCTCATAAACCGTTAATCTCTCCTCAGGCATATAGCATACACCGTCAATAAAACTTCTACGTGTAACAGCGCTATATATACCTAGAAACGGATTTACTTGTTCAATGGGGGCATCTGAGCCACCATTACAATGTAGCCCTGCTTCCAGTAATGTCTTCCAAGCATACGCATAACGAAGACGGCGCTCTCCTAGTTTTTCAATGACTGACGGAAAATCTGATGAAAGAAAGACTGGCTGTATATCTATAATGACTTGCAAGTTTTTCATTCTTTCAATTAACTCCTCACGAGCAAGCTGACAATGAATAATGCGGTCACGTAACCCTTTTGCTGGTGGATATAATTCGAGTGCATCAATGACATATTCAAGCGATAAATCACCGATAGTATGAATCGCAACTGGCATATGTAAATCTCGTGCTTTCTTCACTAATTCTGCAAGTTCTTCACATGAGAAAATCGCAACCCCATTCGTTTCCTTCGCATCTTCATACGGTTCACTTAATAATGCTGTTCTTCCGCCAAAAGAACCGTCAGAAAAAATTTTCATTGCCCCAAATTCAATATAATGTTCATTTTCATATTCTTTTCGTTCATGTGCTACTTCATGGTGAACGAGCAAATGGGCTTTAAATGGCATTTCTTTTATCACATGAGAAAACGCATTATGCGTTTTTCTAAAACCACCATAATAATTTAAATCTTCCGTATGCCCGCCAACAAGTCCGTATTTCCAGCAATCTTTAATCGCTGTTTGCAGAGCTCTTTGTAAATAAGCTTCATCAATTTCTGGCTGAACATGTTTAATTAATTCTTGCCCTTGTTCATATAAAAGTCCTGTTAACTTATTTGATGAATCTCTGCCAATTTTCCCGCCTTTTGGATCTTCTGTCGCTTCTGTTATATTCGCTTCTTGCAGTATGTATGAATTCACCCATGTAACGTGACGACAAACTCTCTTTAATAAAATAGGATGGTCTTTCGAAATTTCATCTAAATCACGCGCGTGAACATCTTTCGTATCTGTAAAGTTATTTTCATTCCATCCTTCTCCAATAATCCAAGAGCCCTTTGGAGCTTCTTCCACTCGCTTCTGAACAAGAGTCAGTACTTCGCTATAAGATGTACAATTTGATAAATCTAGACGGAGTAATCTCTCTCCATGCCCAATAAGATGCATATGGCTATCAACGAGACCTGGGATCATTGTTTTTCCTTTTAGGTCATGTAACTTTACGTTTGAATATCTGCTTTCTAATTCTCCCTTATTACCAGCATCAACAATTATGCCGTTTTCAACGTAAACAGCGTCCACTTTTTCATTTTCTTCTCTCATTGTGTAAATGGTGCCGCCATACCAAATTTCTCCCATATATCCCATCTCCTTTATTTTTTATTGTATAAAAAAAAGCACCATTTCAAAACATGGTGCTTTTCTAAAAATTACTTTTGTTCAGTAGTAGACGTTGTAACTTGCCATTCAATATTAAATTTATCTTTTACTTGTCCGTATGCTGGGCTCCAGAATGTTTCTTGAAGTGGCATGATAACTTCTCCACCTTCTTGTAACTTATCGAATACTTCTTTTGCTTTTTCTGCATTACTAATTTGAATTGCGATTGTTACTTGAGATCCGTTTGCATGTCCTTGACCTGGGAATGTATCAGAAATCATAAGATCCGTATTACCAACTTTTAAAGTAGCGTGTAAAACGCGCTCTTTCGCTTCAGCTGGAATCGGGTATTCTGGATTTTCAGGCATGTCACCAAAAGTTTGCATGACTTCTACTTTTGCATCTAAAGCCTCTTTATAAAACTGTACAGCTTCTTGCCCACTACCATCTAAAACTAAGTACGGATTAATACCTAAAATCATACGGACACCTCTTTTTTAAGTTTATAAAATCGAACTTGTGTTCGTTTTTATATTATCATTGTTTTGCATTTCATTCAACTATTTACTTCACTGTTTTCAAAATTATTTTGACGGAATCTCCATCTCTTGTTTTCTAAGTTCAATACGGCGAATTTTTCCAGAAATCGTTTTTGGTAGTTCATCTACAAATTCAATTTTGCGAGGGTATTTATATGGTGCAGTGAGTTCTTTGACGTGTTGTTGGAGTGTTGGAATTAATGTTTCTTCGTTCTTTTCTATATTCTCTCTTAATACGATAAATGCCTTCACGACACTTCCACGAATTTCATCAGGACTTGCGACAACTGCACATTCTCTTACGTAAGGATGTTTTACAAGTGCATCCTCTACTTCAAACGGCCCGATTGTATAACCAGAGCTAATAATGATATCATCACCGCGCCCTTCAAACCAGAAGTAGCCGTCTTCATCTTTCTTCGCTTTATCACCTGTAATATAATAATCACCGCGGAATTGCATCGCTGTACGTTCATCGTCTTTGTAATATTGTTTAAAGAGGGCCGGTGTTTCAATGTGAACTGCAATATCACCAACTTCACCTACTTTAACCGGAGTACCTTCCTCATTTACGATATCGACGTGGTTACCTGGCGTTGGTTTCCCCATTGATCCTGGTCTAATATCCATCCCTTTCATTACACCAACAAGTAATGTATTTTCCGTTTGCCCATAGCCGTCTCTTACTGTAATATGAAAGTGCTTTTGGAACGTTCCAATGACTTCTCTATTTAACGGCTCACCTGCGGATACAGCGCTATGTAACGCCTCTAAATTGTACTGGCTTAAATCTTCTACCTTTGCCATTAATCTATACTCAGTCGGTGTACAACAAAGCACATTCACCTTATTATCGTCTAATAAGTTCAGGTACGTTTTCGGTTCAAACTTACCGTGATATACAAATCCTGTTGCCCCTGATCCTAGCGTTGCTAAAAACGGGCTCCAAATCCACTTTTGCCAGCCTGGACTAGCTGTTGCCCATACAATATCATTCTCTTCAATTCCGAGCCAATTTGGAGCGCTCGTACGTAAATGAGCGTATGCCCACGCATGTGTATGAACGACACCTTTTGGATTTCCTGTCGTTCCTGACGTGTAAGATAAAAAAACCATATCTTCTTTATCTGTCTTCGCCATTTCTAACCTGTCACTCTCTGTTTCTAACGCTGTTTTTAAATTAATCCATCCATCTACTGACTGCTCGCTCAGGACAAATTTTCGAAGAGATTCCATCGCTTCTATATCATCAAACTGCCTAATATACGGCTCATAGCTTACTATCGCTTTTACTTCTCCATGTTCAATTCGATATTCTATATCTTTTTTACGTAACATTTCCGAGCTTGGAATTACGACAAATCCTGCTTTAATAGCAGCAATATACGTCATGTACGCTTCAATTAAACGCGGCATCATAATGAGAAGCTTGTCCCCTTTTTGCAAACCACTTTTTATAAAAGCGTTCCCAATTTTATTCGCACCTTGCATTAATTCAGCGTATGTAACTTCCCTTCGATTCCCTTTATCATCTTGCCAAATTAAAGCTAACTTCTCTTTATCACCTGTATATTTCTCTATTTCAGAAACTAAATTATAAGACGGTGGCGCCAACAATTCTTCTCTCTTCATAAAATATCCTCCCTTTTCTTTATGCCTCCTTTATATAATAAAGAATTTTCTGTTAATTTTGAACCCTCTTCTTTTGACAAATTTTTCAGTTCTGTCGAATTACTAAATGAAATTACATCAACTTACCGACAAATGGCAACACAAAAAAGAAAGAGCGGGAGAACCCGCTCTTTCTAAGCCATCATATGGGATTATTTTTGGTAACCGCCTAATTGTTGCTCAGCTAGTGAAACTAGACGTTTAGTGATTTCACCACCAACAGAACCGTTAGCGCGAGCTGTTGCATCAGCTCCAAGTTGAACACCAAACTCTTGAGCGATTTCGTATTTCATTTGGTCTAATGCTGATTCAGCACCAGGAACCGCTAATTTATTTGTGCTACGTGACATGTTATATCACCTCCTTGTGAGTATAGAGTGTGATAAATAACATGACTTCATACACGTTTTAAATATGGTAATTTATGGTTTTAGAAAAGTTCTTCAAATTTTTCTTCTTCCGCCACTACTTCTACCGTTTGTAATACCATTGTTTCTTTGTTCGCTACAGCTTCATCGATTAATGGTGTGAAATCGTATTTCGCTTCAAAACGATTTGCTTTTTCACGTTTCGGCTTCGTCGCTGGGCTTGCTGGTGTAAATACAGTACAGCAATCTTCATATGGACGAATTGAAATATCATACGTGCCGATTTCTTCAGAGATTTTAATAATCTCTAATTTATCCATCGTAATAAGCGGACGAATAACTGGGTAGTTTGTTACTTCGTTAATCGTATGCATACTATCTAACGTTTGGCTTGCTACTTGTCCAAGACTTTCACCAGTCGTAATTGCAAGTGCGTTACGCTCCTCAGCAATACGTTCTGTAATACGCATCATCATACGGCGCATAACCGTCATTGAATAGCTAGATGGAATTTCTTTATTAATCGTTTTTTGCACTTCTGTAAACGGAACAAGGTGAAGCGTTACTCGTTTACAATACTTCGTTAACTCTTGCGCTAAATCGATTACTTTTTGTTTTGCACGCTCACTTGTGAAAGGTGGACTATGGAAGTGAACTGCTTCCACAGATACGCCGCGTTTCATCGTTAAGTAAGCTGCTACTGGGCTATCAATACCACCAGAAAGAAGTACCATTACTTTTCCGCCAACGCCAACTGGTAAACCGCCAGCTCCCATACGCTCATCACACATAATGTAGCTATAACCACTGCGAATTTCTACGCGTACATTTACATCTGGATTATGAACATCTACTGTAATATCTTCTGTGTTTTCTAGAATGTGTCCGCCAATCTCAGGTAATAATTCCATCGTTCTCATTGGGAAATGCTTATAAGAACGGTGTACAGTAATTTTAAATGTTTTCACATCACCTTTTACTTGTAAGAAAGCTGCTAATGCACCTTCTTTAATGTCTTCTAATTCTGATGGTACTTTCATCGCTAAGTTAAATTTATGAATACCGAATACATCTTTCAATCTTTCAGAGACTGCTTCATGATCTTCGCCATTTAATTGGATGTACATACGGTCATGTGTTGCATCGATTTTAATATTTGGGAATTTTTTCAGTTTGAACTTCACGTTATCTTTTAATGTGCTTACAAATTTAGAACGGTTCTTACCTTTTGTCGTCATTTCTCCATAACGCACTAAAATATATTCATATTTCAACATAATTTCTTTACCTCATCACTTCATATAATTTTGGCAGCGTCTCTTTTACAATACCTTCAAATTGTTTTACTTCTTCCATTGTGTTTTCTGGTGCCAAACTAATACGAATAGCGCTTGCAGCTGCTGCATGCGGCACTCCCATTGACACTAACACTCTGCTCACTTCATTTGCTTTTGAAGAACAAGCAGATTTCGTTGACACATATACACCGTGTTCTTCTAAAGCATGAACGACTACTTCTGGTTTTAAACCAACAAATGATACATTTAAAATGTGCGGTGCTGCATATGCAAGCGACGTGTTAATCGTTACATCTTCCATCTCTTTAAAGAAACGAACAAGCTCTGCTTGTAAACTTTGCAAATGAGCTACCTTTTCTTTCACTTGTTCCATTGTCATGCGAAGTGCTTTCACCATCGCTACAATGCCAGGTAAATTTTCTGTACCAGAGCGATACTTAAGCTCTTGTTGACCACCTGATAAAATCGGATCTAATCTTACGCCATCGCGTACATAAAGAAGACCTGTTCCTTTTACACTGTGGAATTTATGTCCAGATATTGAGCAAAGATCAATATGAGAAGCATATAAATCAAGCGGTACTTTTCCTATCCCTTGTACATGATCTACATAGAATCTTATTTTCGGATGATTCGATAATAACGTTCCAATTTCAGCAACAGGCTGAATTGCTCCAGTTTCGTTGTTCACATGAATAATTGACACAAGAATCGTATCTTCACGAAGCGCTCGTTTCACATCTTCTACCGATACAACACCATGCTCGTTAACCGGTAAGTATGTTACATCAAACCCGAGTTCTTCTAATTGCTTATATGCTTCAAACACAGACGCGTGTTCAATATTTGTTGTAATGATATGTTTACCACGCGAACGATTCCTCATCGCTATCCCTTTAATCGCAAGGTTATTCCCTTCCGTTCCACCTGATGTAAAAATAATTTCAGAAGGTTTAACACGAAGAAGCTGCGCTGCAATCGTTCTTGATTGTGTTAATAGACGCTCTGCCTCTCCTCCAAGCGAATGAATAGAAGAAGGATTACCAAAATATTTCCCAGCAACCGTCACGTACGATTGAAGAGCTTCTGGATATGGCTTAGTCGTCGCACTATTATCAAAATAGATCATCGTTCTTCCCCTTTCAGCGCTATCACATCGTATAATCATATCATAAATACGTGTCATTACGCTAAGACTACGCAAAGGTTCCGTTTTATCTCGATTGGTGAAGGCTAATAATTGGCGAGGATGCCCTCCTATTACAGTTTCACTTTATCCCGCGTTAACGGGCAATAAGACTCTCACCTCAAAATCCAGTTAGAGCAAAGAAGTTAGATGGGAGATTAACTGCCCGTAAATGCCCGATTGGTGAAGGCTAGTAATCAGTGGGGATGAATCTTCCCACCGATTACAGTTTCACTTTATTTTGAAACGAATAACCTTGCTGTATTCCGCTATTCATTATAGCAACATCGCCTGCAAAATTACATAAAAAAACAAACCCTTTTATGAAAGGGTTTGTTCATTGTCTACATATTCAGCTATTTTTTGAACAACGCCAGGTTCAAGTTGCTCTAACACTGAAGCCGCTTGTTCTAAAGCTGCATCGTATTGGTATTCACGGAATAATTTCTCAGCATAATTTAAACTTTCTGCTAGGTTTTCATCATGACTACGGTAACGGTTACCGTACTGAATTAATTTTTCCACTAAATATGCTTGTCCAATTAACTCTTCTGTCATTTCAGCTACACCGTTCACAGTTGTGTATGCTTCTTCTAAACTGCTATTTACAGCGTTCATATTTAACGGCTTCACTTCTAATTGTTCATATACAGCTTGCATTGCCATTTGCCCTCTTTTTAAATCTTCCATAATACTCTCTGGAAGACCTGGCAAATTCGACTTTTGCATAAAGCGTTTCGTTTCGAAAATAATATTTCGCATTTCTTGTAACTTCTCACGTGCTTCAAATTCTTCTTTGCGCATCGCTTGCAGCATTTCTTTATATTCTGCATGAAGTACTTTTAACGTTTCACATTGCTCATAAACCTCTTCTAGTTCCTCACGAATAATAGAGAAGGCAATATCTTGTTCTGCAACGCGTAATTGCAGCATTTCAAAACGTTTCGTTAAAATGTGCATTTGCTTTTCAATTACTTTTTGAGACTCAATGTCTTTATCTTGTAACTGATAGCTTTGTTTCACAAGTTGTGTTTCTGTTTTCGTTTCAATCGTTTCGATACGCATTTCTTCTAAGTCATCGTAAACAGAAAGTGTTTTTTGCTCCACATAATGTCTCGCATGTACTTCTTGTTCCAATTGATCGTAGAAGCCATCTAAACGTGTTTTTAAGTTTTCTACTTTTTCAGCCGCTTCTGTTATATGAAGCTCCTGTATATCCATTAAACATGTTTGTAGTTGTTTCGTCATATCGCGAACTTCTTTAGGGACTTCCAAATAATCTAATACATAACCTTGTCTTACCATATCATTATGTCCGTGTAATAAATCTTCCAGCTGAACTGGTAACGTCGCTTGGCACTCTACCAATAAATCTGGAATTTGGTGAATAATGATTTCTAAATCTGCTAAACCTTCTTCCAAACTAATAACAATTTCTCTCGCTTTTAAATAGTCGCCATTGTTTGTTGCTTCTTCAAAGGTTTTAAATTTCTCAGATTCAGCGTCTAGCATCTCTTCGATTTTCTGCTCTGCTGCTCCATACATATGTCTATGAGCAAGAACACTCTTTTTCATACTACGATATGTATCACGTAACCCTTCAATTTCCGAGCTATTTTTCTCATGGCTTTCTAACAATTGCTGTAATTCATTTAAAATGTCCGTAATACGATTATCAGCGTCATCTAAACCACTTATGGATTCGTTCATCGCATGCTTTGCTTTTCGGAAGGAGAATTGCGAGGCGAATTTTCGCGCTTGCGCTAAATCTTTGTCAGCTTTCGGAAGGGTTGTTGATACAATTTCATCCCATTCTTCACGCCATTTACCAAACAGTTCTTCTGTTTGACCCGTCATGTTTAAATCTTTTACCCGTTTTAATTCATCTGCCACAGGTTTATCTTTTATCTCTTGTTTCCACTGCTCCAGTGCTTCAATATCTTTATATGAACGATTTCTTATCACAAGCTCTATCATGAGCAGCACTAGAATAGAGCTTACTACAATGATAACGATCGTCAGGATAGAATCCATGCAAAAAAGCCTCCTAGTTATATCTCTTTTTTTGTCCGTTCCGTTTATGAAATGGAAGGCATTATGTATAAAAAGGGAATTCCCCTATATTTAACAACTAACAATGTACTAATCATACCATGTAATGGTTTGTTTTTGACCTAGTTTTTTTAAAAATTTCATGTTCCTTTCAATGTGATTGTAATCTTTCTCAATATTCCGCCTACCTCACTACCTATCCTCAAATGATTGTAATAACAAACAATCTTTCGTATGGGATACGAAATAAATTTTCCGCATGAGTGGTGGTTCAACAGAAATTACATGTACATTTCCTTGCCTTACAGACTGCTCTACTGTCCTTTCTGGAAGTAACGTGATACCAAGGCCAGCTTTTACCATTGCAAGCATCGGTTCTGCGTAAGATGTTTCCACAGCTATAGTTGGTTTTACACCTATTTCATGAAACATGTTCATAATCATTTTCCTTACATCACATATTTCTGGATATACAATTAATTTTTCATTGTGCAGCTCTTCTATTTGAATGACTATCTTCTCTTTGTACGGATGATTATTTGAAACGGCACAAACAATTTTTTCTTGTTGCACTTCTTTTATATACGTAGCACCTTCTACTACTGAATCGATGAACATCGCGTCAATCTCCCGCGCTTTAAATAACTCTCTTAATACTTCCGTATGTCCGATTTGCCATTCCACTTCGCACTCATCACCTAATATATCTTTACATTCTGATATGTAATGCTCCGCTAAACTCGGTAGTATACCAATTGAAAACTTCCGGTTCTCTTGATACCCCCTCATTTCTGTTTTCACTTCATTTATTTGTTCCAAAATCGGTAACATTCTTTTTATAAATAACTCTCCTGCCTCCGTTAACTCTACTCCTTGCGCAGAACGTTTAAGTAAAGTAACCTCTAAATCCGCTTCTAACTTTTGAATTTGTTTACTAAGCGCTGGTTGCGATATATGTAAAATCTTACTTGCCTTTGATAAACTTCGCGTATGCTTCACTTCAATAAATGATCGTACTGCCTCCAAATCCATCGTACACACCTCTAACAAAAAGTTATAACCGTTATAAGAAATCGATATTTCCTCCTATAAACAATTACTCTTTATACTTATTTCATCAACTTACTATAACGAAATGTAAAGGGGAAAGATACTCTTGAACAAAAAACAAATGCTACTCGGATCCTTTCTATGCTTACTCGCCGTCACTGCCTGGGGATTTATGTTTCCTGTAATGGCAAATGCTCTGCAATTTATCGATCCATTCTTCTTCACAACGCTTCGCTATGGATCAGCAGCTATTATTTTTCTTATTTTGCTATTAATTACTGAAGGAAAGACTTCACTCCGCTTAGAAAAAAGAACACTTTCTCTATTCTTTTACGGGACAGTCGGTTTCGCGGGGTATGGTTTTCTCGTTTTCTACGGACAACAACTTGCCGGACCTTCCGGAGCAATCCATGCAGCTATGATTCAATCCCTTATGCCACTGATTGCCTTATCACTGCAATGGATAACGAAAAATCGCCGCCCACAAAACTATACATTCCTTTGTATGTTTGTTGCATTACTTGGTGTTATGCTTGTCATTTCAAAAGGAAATATTCACTTATTATTTGGAGCTGCAAGCCACTTATCAACAAATATATTGATGCTATGCGGCGTTACTTGCTGGGTCATTTATACAAACGGGGGTGCTCGTTTTCAATCTTGGTCACCACTTAGGTACACGACATTAACTTGTTTATTTGGCTCCATTTCACTCATCGTTATTGTTACTTTCTTAACGTACACAAATATAGTTACTATGCCGTCACTGCGTACAGTTGTGAGCGTTCGTTTTGAACTCTTTTATATGTCGATTATCGCAGGCGTTATCGCTGTATTTTGCTGGAATATGGGAAATCGCTATATTTCATCTATTAACGGCATATTATTTATGAATTTAGTTCCTATCCTTGCACTGATTGGTTCTATCTTTCGAGGTTATACAGTCGATAAAATTGAAATCGCTGGAGCTGCATTAACAATTATCGCGCTATTATGTAACAATTTATGGCAAAGAAAAGTAAACATAAAAATCCCCACCTCAGTTCGTTAGGTGGGGATTCTTCACATATGAACAGCTCTTGGCCATTCATGGTACATATTCGCTTTACATAATGCTTGTTCCATCCATTGCTCAATCTCTTTCGTGTACATCTCTATAAAAAATGTCTCAGACGGGAAAGAATGCAGTACTTCTGATATATATTGTGGATATAAAAACGGCATATTTATCATACCTTTTAATTGCGTCATAAACATTGTAAATGATACTTTCTGAAATTCTTGTTTCATTTGTCCTTGTCTAATCATTTGTTCTATATAATATCTTTCTTTAGAAAAATAAACGGTCATCACTTCACGAATTAATGTCGTATCAAGCGAAAGCTCTCGGTAGAAGAAACGTGTTAGTTCTCTATTTTCAAATTGATATCGTAAAATCCCTCGCACCATTTGCACCATCACATCTTTAGCCGACAAATACTCTCTCTGTTCAAACGACATTTCAATCACATGAATATATCCTTCTAAAAAATCAGTAATAAGCTGTTCTAATAAACCTTGCTTCCCAGCAAAATAATATGAAATATTCGCTACATTCACATCCGCTCGCTTTGCAATGTCTCGCACCGACGTTCCATCATAACCTTTCGTATTAAACAACGATATTGCCGCATCAATTACTTTTTGTTTCGTCTGCTTCATGCGCTCACTTCCCTTCAATGAACAGCTATAGTTTAAATTTCTTGACTTTTAAGACAAATTCCTTTAATTTTCTATCGACAAAGTCATGTGAAATACATCGTATTTTGCTAATATTTTACACATCTCGATAAAAAAGGAGCTGTTTCCATGTTTACTAAAGAAAGTTATGCAGGATCTCGCGTGCAGCAATATGAGACAGTAATTAAACAACTGGATGCGTTATTAACTGGCGAATCAAACGTAGTCGCAAACTTATCAAATGCGTCCGCATTATTAAACCAATTTTTAGATCGCGTTAATTGGGTTGGCTTTTACGTAACAGAAGGAACTCAGCTTGTTCTTGGACCGTTCCAAGGAATGCCTGCTTGCGTGCGCATTCCATTTGGACGAGGCGTTTGCGGCGTTGCAGCTGAAACGAAAACAACGCAGCTTGTAGCGGACGTTCACCAATTCCCAGGTCACATCGCTTGCGATAGTGCTTCTAATTCGGAAATCGTTGTACCGATTGTGAAAGAAGGAGCTGTCATTGGTGTACTGGACATTGATAGTCCTGAAAAAAATCGTTTTGATGAATTAGATCAGCGCTATTTAGAAAAGTTTGTGGAAACACTCCTAAAACATATGTAAAAAGAAAAGAGCGAGTTATCGATTTAGTACGTCCTGTACAAAACCGATAGCTCACTCTTTTTTCATTGATTAACAGTAGATATTTTCTTTAATGCCTGCTCTAAATCAGAAACGATATCCTCCCACGATTCTAAACCGACCGATAAGCGTATTAAATTATCGAAAATGCCCATTTCTTTTCTTAGTTCCGCTGGAATCGCAGCGTGCGTCATCGTTGCTGGATGCTGAATTAACGTTTCTGTATCTCCTAAACTCACCGCAATTGTAATAAAGTGAAGATCATTAATAAACGCTTGCGTCTCTTCTTTTCCGCCTTTTACTGAAAAAGAAATAACACCGCCCCCGCGTTTCATTTGACGAGATGCTAACTCCCCTTCTGGATACCAAACACCTTCTACCGCATCATGTTTTCTTAAGAACGATACAATTTTTTCTGCATTATCACAATGACGATCCATTCTTACTGCTAACGTCTTTAACCCACGTAATAATAACCACGCATCAAACGGCGCCATAATACCGCCGATATCCTTTCGCATCGGGCGAATCTTTTCAGCTAATGCTTTCGTTTTACAAATTGTTACACCTGCTACAACGTCACCGTGACCACCAATATATTTTGTCGCACTATGCACAACAGCGTCACAGCCAAGCTCAAGCGGCCTTTGTAAATAAGGTGAACAAAACGTATTATCAACAATAACAAGTAAGCCTTTTCGCTTCGCAACCCGAATCACTTGTTTTAAATCAATTAATTTCATTGTCGGATTAATTGGTGTTTCAACGAAAATAAGCTTTGTATTTGGACGAATTTTATTTTCAATATCAACCTCTGTCTCCATATCACAAAACGAATGCGTAATCATAAATTTTTCTTCTAACACTTCTAAAAAACCGTACGTGCATCCGTATAATCCATTTGAACAAATAATATGATCTCCAGCCTTTAAAAAACCGATTAAAGTCGCTGAAATAGCTGCCATACCAGATCCGAAGGCAAGTGCCTCTTCTCCTCCTTCTAACACCGCCATACGTTCTTCAAATAATTTCACAGTTGGATTTCCAAGCCGTGAGTAAATATAAGATGAATCCACTCCCGCAAAACTCGCCTCTCCTTGCTGCGCAGTCTCAAATGTAAATGTAGAAGTTTGAAATAAAGGTGGTGTTAAACTTCCTTTATGTTCCTCAGGTGTATAACCGTGATGAATTAACGCTGTCTCCATATGCTTCTTTTTCATAAAAACATCCCCCTTATGTTTTTATTGCCGCATATTCATCCATAAAAATTTGATGAACGTTTTCCTTTATTTTATGTAAGCGTTTTATTTGTGTTTCTATCTCTTCTTCTATATTGTTTTAAATTCCTTCTTATATTAATTTCCAAAATTTTTATGCATAAAACAAAAACGTACTCGCTTGACGAAACTCTGGGTAAAAGATATAATAGCGTTTGTGTAAAATAAAAAGGCAGCCTTGTAATGTGAGTTTATCGTTTGTATTTTGTTCCTCTACGGAGGTGTATCTCGTAACTCCCTGCTGCTGGAGCGAAGGTACATGAAAACAAAATGCCCGTAAATATCGATTACGTCTGTTTTTATTTTACGTAAATAAAAACATTTTTAAAGGAGGAGTCAACTATGGCTCGTTATACAGGTCCAGCTTGGAAACTGTCTCGTCGTCTTGGAATCTCTCTAAGCGGCACAGGAAAAGAATTAGAAAAACGCCCTTACGCACCAGGTCCTCACGGTCCTAACCAACGTAAGAAACTTTCAGAATACGGTTTACAATTACAAGAGAAACAAAAACTTCGTCACATGTACGGCATGACTGAGCGTCAATTCCGTCGCACATTTGACCAAGCAGGTAAAATGCCTGGTAAGCACGGCGAAAACTTCATGATCCTTCTTGAAGCTCGTCTTGACAACTTAGTTTACCGTATGGGCTTAGCTCGCACTCGTCGTGCAGCTCGCCAATTAGTAAACCACGGTCACATCATGGTTGATGGCGCTCGCGTAGATATCCCATCTTACCGTGTAAAACCTGGTCAAACTATCAGCGTTCGCGAAAAATCTAACAGCCTTGTTGTTGTTAAAGAAGCGATCGAAGTTAACAACTTCGTACCAGAATACTTAACTTTCGATGCTGACAAATTAGAAGCTACTTACACTCGTCACGCTGAGCGTTCTGAGTTACCAGCTGAAATCAACGAAGCATTAATCGTAGAGTTCTACTCTCGTTAATCTCGGTACTCTGCAAAGAGTATTATTAAAAGCCTTAGGAACCTTGTTTATCAAGGGGCCTGGGCTTTTTTTATTAAATATAGCCTGTATATGTATAAAAACGGAACAATGTAACAAAATAAAAAAGAACTGCAAGTCTATAGTTAATAAAACTTAACCCCCTCTCTAGAATTCCATCCATTTTTTATCCACATTAATAAAAACCTCCCTCTTCTTCTAACACTTAAAAACACTACATTCTATCCCATAACTCATTTTTCTTTGCTATACTCTCCTTTTCTTAACATTATTTTTACAACGTATTTATTTGCACATAATCTATATCTTCCCTTTTCTATTTACATTCAACCTTAAAAACCTCTTCATTACCAGATCATCCGAATGAGATTAAAAAACTTAATGGACGAGTACCTCTTTAATCGTTAAATCATCAGAATATTACGTTTACAATCCCCCTCTTAAATTGGTATTATTTTCTTGTAAGGGGAGGGAAAGTTCATGTCTTTAAATATGTATCTCGGTGAAGTACAAACTAAAGCAGAGGGTTTTGCAAAGGAAATGTAAAAAGTAACTCTGATTATGGAAAAGGATAAAACTTTACTAACAAACCAAGAAAAAGTAAAAGCGCAACTTGAAAAGGTGTATGCGGAGTCTAAGAAATTACAAGACATTAAACCGCCTAAACAATACGAAAACTTGCAAATGGAATTGAAAAAGTCTTTAATTCTTTATGAGAAGTCAAGGGATAAGATATTAGAATCGGTAGACGAAATAAGTGAGACTAAGGCAGACATTGGTACAAAGAGTCTAAATGAAGCAATGGGGATGTTTGGTAAAGCAATAGACGATATTCGAGCATTAGACGAACAAAGTGTAAGTGAAGTAGAATAATAAATACTAAAGGGGTATGAGAAAATGAAACGTAAACTATTAACTTTAGCGATTCCAATGTTGTTAATAACAGGGGTAGGTTGTGAGTCAAACGATAAAAAGAAAGACGAAGTAATGGAAGCTTCTGTTAAAGAAAACAAGAAAGAAGACTATAATAAGAATGCAACATACTTACTTAAAGATTACACTGAACAAACGGAAGAAATAAAAGACCTTGTAGATAGCAGAAAATCTAATAAGAAGAAGGCTGAAAAGTTAAAAGAGTTATCGAAACCTTATTTCGAATTAATTGATAAGATTGATAAACTAGATTATAAGTTAGCTGAAGACAATAAAACACCGATAAACATAAGTAAAGCAATGTTATTCTCGAAATCAGGGGTAGAAAACATGCAGACAGGTTTAGAAGAGGATGATAAAGATACAATTGAATTCGCTAAAAAGGATTTAGACGAAGCTTCTGAGTTAGTAGACAAAGCAACAAAAGAACTAAGTAAAAAGAAATAACACAAAGGGGTATATGTCAATGAAACGTAAACTATTAACTTCAGCTATGCCTGTTATGTTGTTAGCAGGTTGTACAACAGAGGCATATGGACTTACACAGTCAGAGTTACGAAAAGTGGACAAAGAATATTAATCAAATAAACTAACAATAAATTAGAAGGTCTTTTCATGAGTTGTGGCTTTTATTATGTAATACTTACAGAGTTTCATAGACATTTCACCCCCCTTCATTTTTAAAAAAATAGTGCAACTATTGATGTGCCCCTACGCTACCTACCCTCCCCAGAGGACAAACTTTTTTTGACAGGGGGGACTTAATATTAAAAAGATTAAATCAAAAAAACAGCCTTTGAGATGCCTCACTATGTTCCATACAAATCCTCCTGTTTATAACGGTTTATTTTTATCAATTTATCAGTTCATATTAATTATACTTGTTTCTTCTACAAACCCTCTATTAAATAGCTCACTTACTAAATTTGAATCCTATGCATACAAAAAAGCTACCGAAGACACCAAAACAGTTACTTCGAGTAGCTTTTATTTATATATATTAAAATTATTTATTTTCCTCTTTTTGAACATATACATAAGCATCTTTCTGCTCTTTATGTACATCCATCTTCGAATTCTCTGCAAGTTGACCCGCGTTTAGCAAAGAAAAAATAATGAGCGCTTCTAGTGACATTTTGTTTTACCACTCCTTTCTATTTGTTATACATTTATCATACCGCTTACATGTGATTTCCGTATGAACTCGAAAAGGAGATTACAACAAAAAGGTTACAGGAATATGAATGCACGCTATAATAACCATTAAATAGGAGGTTGATTCGTTTTGACAATAAATCAAATGGTTCAGTTGGGTAGTGCATGTATGTTGTTTATTACTTCCGCACTTATTAATTGGTATCAGGGAAGTAATTTAATAGATGATCCTGATGAATGGAAATATAGTGTCAAGTTTACGAATTACTTTAAAGGCACCGTTTCAAATTACGAAGATATTTATCAAATCGATTTCTTTATATATGCGGCAAAATTTTATCCAACAGCATTTATTGTTATGCTTATTAGCTTACTTTATATGCTCGTATTAATTCTTCATATTCTATTTACAAGATCTCGTGAGGCAATCTAAATTTATACATAAAAAACCCCGAATCATAGAATTTTCAGCCTACAATTCGGGGTACTATTTGTTTTATATTCGTTTCTGATTAGTAACGAATTAAGAAATATTTCTTTTTACCGCGGCGAATGATTGTGAATTTCCCTTCGATGCGGTCGTTTTCTGTTACAACGTAGTCTAATGCTTGTGTACGCTCACCGTTTACGTAGATTGCGCCATTCGTTACATCTTCACGTGCTTGACGTTTTGATGGAGAGATTTTGCTTTCTACAAGTAAGTCGATTAATACTGTATCTTCTGCAGTACGTTCTACAGATGGTACGTCTTTGAATCCTTGTTCGATTTCGCTTGCAGTTAGTTCTGCTACAGAACCGCTGAATAATGCAGCTGAAATTTTAATCGCTTGCTCTAATGCTTCTTCGCCGTGAACAAGTTTTGTCATTTCTGCACCTAATGCTTTTTGTGCTGCACGTTTTTCTGGCGCTTCAGCTACTTGCTTTTCAAGCTCAAGAATTTCTTCATGAGATAAGAATGTGAAGTATTTTAAGTATTTAACAACATCACGGTCATCTGTGTTAATCCAGAATTGGTAGAACTCGTAAGGAGTTGTTTTCTCTGGATCTAACCAAATTGCGCCGCCTTCTGTTTTACCAAACTTCGTACCGTCAGATTTTGTAACTAGTGGAATTGTTAAACCGAATGCTTTCGCATCTTCTTCTGATTTACGGATTAATTCAAGACCAGCTGTAATGTTACCCCATTGGTCACTACCACCGATTTGCAGACGGCAATTATGTTGTTGGTATAAGTTTAAGAAGTCGTATGATTGTAAAATCATGTAACTGAACTCAGTGAATGAAATACCAGTTTCTAAACGAGATGCTACTGTATCTTTTGCTAACATATAGTTTAAACCGAAGTTTTTACCGATATCGCGTAAGAATGAAATTACATCTAAGCTACCAAGCCAGTCGTAGTTGTTAGCCATCGTTGCTGGGTTGTCCACGTTTTCAAACTCTAAGAAGTTTGAAAGTTGGTTTTTAATGCTTTCTGTGTAGTAAGCAACTGTATCTTTCGTATTTAATGTACGTTCTGCTTTTTTACCACTCGGGTCACCGATCATACCAGTACCACCGCCAACAAGTGCGATTGGTTGGTGACCAGCTAATTGGAAACGACGTAACATTAATACTGGTAACATATGACCAATGTGTAAGCTATCCGCTGTCGGGTCAAAACCACAGTATAATTTAACGCTTTCTTTTTCTAATAATTGCTCAAGGCCCTCAGCATCTGTTTGCTGATTAATTAGACCGCGAAATTCAAGATCTTGTAAAATACCCATATCCTACATACTCTCCTTTAAGTTCATTACTGGCGTGAAGGTTGAAAACATAAAAAAATCGTCCCTTCAAATAAGGGACGATTTTGATTATCGCGTTACCACCCTAGTTGCAGGCAAAAAAGCCTACCACCTTATTTACATAACGGCTTAGCACCGTCTTTTCCCTTTTGAATACAATTCAATCGAAAAAAGATGCTCTAGGGGCGTAATTCGCGATCATCTATGTGCTGATTTTCACCGGCCATCAGCTCTCTAAAACAGGGAAATGATCACTACTTCTCCCTTTCCACGCTCAATTATTCATATACTTTTCTTTATACCATCATTTATATAGGCGTGTCAAATAGAGGTGGAATTTCACTTCTCTCCAATCCTTTACAACGTCGCAAAGAGTAATTTATTAGATATAAAAAAGCCTCCCTCATCTATTCTTTCATAAATGTATACAGACGAGGAAGGCACTTCGTTCAAATATTATTTTAGTTTTTTTATAATCTTTGCAGGATTCCCGCCAACTACTACATTATTAGGCACATCTTTCGTTACGACAGCACCAGATGCGATCACCGCATTGTCTCCAATTGTTACACCTGGATTAATAATTGCTCTTCCGCCAATCCATACGTTATCGCCAATTGTAACTGGTTTTCCGTATTCTGATCCGCTTATGCGCTCTACCGGATCAAGCGGGTGCGTTGCTGTATAAATGTGAACACCTGGAGCTAACATACAGTTCACTCCAATTGTTACTGGACATACATCTAAAATGGTACAGTCAAAGTTCGCGTAAAAATTTTCACCCACATGAATGTTATAGCCGTAATCACATCTGAAAGAAGATTCAAGATGAATGTTATCTCCAGTCGTTCCGAATAGTTCTTTTACGATTTCGCTACGCTCTTTTAATTGTACTTCTGGCGTTTCATTTAATTTTCTCGTTAATATACGTGCTTGCTCTCTTTCTTGTACTAAAACTGGATCAGCCGGTATGTACATTTCTCCTAGTATCATCTTTTCCTTTTCTGTTTTCATTTTCTTCTCCCCTTTAACTCGTATATATGAGTTTCTTTTATTTTACATCAACAAATATCTTTTTCAACCATAACCTTTTATGTAAGCCAGTCCTTTTTATATAGTACATAATGGTTTTCCAAAAATATTTCATTGTATTTAGGGAATGAGCGTTTCACTTGTTTTTCTAATTTAAATCCTACTTTCTCCATAGACCTGCATGAATTGATATTTTTATCCCAAGCCTGTGCATGAACTTCATCCACATCTAAATTTAAAAATATATAATTATATATTAAATTTCTCGCCTCTCGATTAACACCTGTACGCCAAAACTTACGTGCAATCCGTTGAGCCTCTGCACTCACAATTAACTTTTTATTTTCATTCACAGTTGGCATAGAAATCCAATATGTCCCTATCATTTCCTTTGATTGTTTCATTATAATTGACCAAGCCATAATATCTTTCAAATTTTTATAAGTGTATAACAACTCTTTAATTTCATTACTATCTTTCGGGACTGTATTCCCCGTCCAACGATGCATATCGGGATTTTTCATTACCTCATACCACTCGGTGTAATCTTTTTCAGGTTCTACAGAACGTAAACACACTATGTCTCCTTCTAAATTCGGTATCTTCATCTATATTAGCTCCTTTATTATTGACAAAAAGAAAGGCCTGAACATTTTTCGTTCAGACCTTTCTCTCTTAATCTTCCATCGTTGATAAGTCACCTGTTGGTAAGTTTAACTCCCACGCTTTTAATACGCGGCGCATAATTTTACCACTTCTCGTTTTCGGTAATTTATCTCTAAATTCAATTTGTCGTGGCGCTGCATGAGCTGCTAGGCCTTTCTTTACAAATTGACGAATTTCTTCTTTTAATTCATCAGATGGTTCGTATCCTGCTCGAAGTGCGATAAATGCTTTAATAATTTCGCCGCGCACCGGATCAGGAATACCAATTACACCAGCTTCTGCAACAGCAGCGTGCTCAATTAATTTACTTTCTACTTCAAACGGACCAACGCGCTCACCTGACGTCATAATTACATCGTCAATACGCCCTTGGAACCAGAAGTATCCATCTTCATCCATATAGGCAGAGTCACCTGATACGTACCAATCTCCCGGCATGAAATAAGATTCATATTTTTGCTGGTTATTCCAGATCCCACGCATCATAGATGGCCAACCTTTCGCAATTGCTAAGTTACCCATCGTGTAAGGAGGCACTTCATTTCCTTCATTATCAACAATCGCTGCTTTCACACCTGGAATTGGTTTACCCATTGAGCCTGGACGGATTTCCATACAAGGGTAGTTACAAATAACTTGTCCACCTGTTTCTGTCATCCACCACGTATCATGAATACGAAGTCCAAATGCATTCATACCCCAGCGAATTACTTCTGGATTTAACGGCTCACCAACGCTTAATACGTGGCGCACTTGTGATAAGTCATATTTTTTAATTGCGTCTTGTCCAGCTCCCATTAACATACGGAATGCTGTTGGTGCGCTGTACCAAACCGTTACACCGTAATCTTGCAGCGCTTCATACCAAGCTTCTGGACTAAAGCGTCCACCTAAAATAACGTTTGACGCTCCAACTAACCACGGTGCGAAAATACCGTAAGCTGTTCCAGTTACCCAGCCCGGGTCAGCAGTACACCAATATACATCGTCTTCTTTTAAATCTAATACCCACTTCGCCGTTTGATAGTGCTGAACCATTGCGTTTTGCGCATGAAGCACACCTTTTGGCTTACCAGTAGAACCAGACGTGTAATGTAGAATCAAGCCGTCTTCACGGCCTAACCATTCAATATGTAATTCTTTTGAAGCTTGTTCAAATAAAGGATTGAACGCTACCGTTTTACCGCCTTCTTCTACATTATCTCCAACAAGGAAAACTGTTTTTAAAGCCGGTAAATCATTTAATGGTACGCGCTCTAACAATTCAGGCGTTGTAATTAACACCTTTGCTTCGCTATCTTCTAAGCGATCGCGAACTGCGCCTTCCATAAATGCTTCAAATAGCGGTCCAACAATTGCTCCTAATTTCACTGCACCTAAAAGTGCGAAATATAACTCTGGAGAACGTGGCATAAAAATAAAAACGCGATCGCCTTTTTCTACATCGCCATAATTCTTAAGGACGTTTCCTGCTTTATTAGAAAAATCCTTCATTTCCTTAAATGTATATTTCTCTTTTCGCGATCCATCTTGATAATAAAGAGCTACTTTATTCTTTCGATCGGATTTCGCATGCTTATCAATTGCCTCATACGCCATATTTACTCGGCCTGTTTCATTCCAAGTAAAGTTTTTATTAACCTCTTCCCAGTTAAAATTCGCGTATGCCTCATCATAATTCGGCAAATTATTTTCTCCTTTAATGACAGGAAGCGTTTCTACTTTCATACTTTACATCCCCCTCCTATGTATTCTATTATCTATTATAATGACATTATTTAAAATTTTCAGTATATTTGTTGATTTTTAGACAAATTTTTAATGACAAATTTCGATTCACATCGCATATATTATAAAGTACGATATTAATAGATTCACAAACCCTCAAGGTGGTGAGCAATACATTGATTCATAAAAAAATATATAATGCTAGAAACTTAAAAACAGCGAAAGGCACTTTAATTATTGAAGGTCCTGTCTCTACACATAACTTAGAAATGTATGAGTTTCATCCAGACTTAATTGCGTTTCGTCCTGCCGAGCAACAATATAAAGCAATTGTCGAAATTTCTAAATTACCAGAAGCTCGTCTCATTATTGCTAGACATGACCAAACAATTGTTGGATATGTTACATACTTGTATCCTGATCCACTTGAACGATGGTCAGAAGGAAAAATGGAAAACTTAATTGAGCTTGGGGCAATTGAAGTAGTCCCAGCCTTCCGCGGGAGTTCTGTCGGAAAGAACTTACTAGAGGTTTCTATGATGGACGATTATATGGAAGATTACATTATATTGACGACTGAATATTATTGGCACTGGGATTTGAAACAAACAGGATTGAATGTGTGGGAATACCGAAAAGTAATGGAGAAGATGATGAATGCTGGCGGGTTACAATGGATGGCTACAGACGATCCTGAAATTTGTTCACATCCTGCCAACTGTTTAATGGTCCGCATCGGTAAACGCGTTGATACGGATTCTATTCAAGCTTTTGATCGTCTACGTTTTCACAATCGTTTTATGTATTAATAAAGGGGGCAACTGGAATGATTGTAGAAGAAATTATGAATCAAAATGTAGTTACATTGCATCCAAACGATACAATCGAAACAGCAATCCGAACGATACGCACGAAAGGCATTCGGCACATTCCAATTGTCGATCAAAATAATGACGTCGTAGGCATTATTTCTGATCGGGATGTAAGAGATGCAAGTCCGTCTATTCTAGATGAACAAGTTTCAATCGATATGCTACAGCAACCGCTCGAACTTATTATGAAACATCCTGTTATGACTTGCCATCCTCTCGATTTCGTTGAGGAAATTGCTACTTTATTTTTTGAAAATAAAATTGGCTGTCTTCCTGTTACAAAGGCCGGGAAGTTAGTTGGAATCATTTCTGAATCTACAGTACTGCACACATTAGTAAAATTAACAGGAGCACATCAACCAAGTTCGCAAATTGAAATTCAAGTAAAAAACGAACCTGGTATTCTTGGAAAAGTCGTTGCTATTTTTAGTGATTTACAAATAAATATCGTGAGCGTTCTCGTCTACCCAGCAAAAGACGAGAATGATAAAGTACTCGTTTTCCGCATTCAAACGATGAATCCTCTAAAAGTGATTGATGCACTTGAAGCAGAAGGTTACCGCGTATTATGGCCAAACATCATGGGGATGCAAGCATGAGTAGCGCGTTTATTTATTCGGATGACTTTCGGGGCTATTCATTTAGCCCTGATCATCCTTTTAACCAACTGCGCGTCACACTTACGTATGATTTATTACAAAAGGGCGGTTTCATCTCTCCCTCTCAAATCATCTCACCACGGATGGCTACAGATGAAGAGATCGCCTACGTTCATACAGAGGAGTACATAAATGCGGTAAAACGTGCTGGAGAAGGAAAGTTAGAAAAATCAATTGCAATGACATATGGACTCGGAACAGAAGATACACCGATGTTCCCAAATATGCACGAAGCAAGCGCATTGCTCGTTGGCGGTACGTTAACAGCTGTCGATGCTGTTCTTTCCGGAAAAGTAAAACACGCACTTAATTTGGGCGGCGGCTTACATCACGGCTTTCGCGGCAAAGCATCTGGCTTTTGTATTTATAACGACAGTTCTATCGCAATAAAATATATTCAAAAGAAATACGGTTTACGCGTCTTATATATTGATACAGATGCTCATCACGGTGATGGCGTACAGTGGTCGTTTTATGATGACCCTAACGTATGCACCATTTCACTGCATGAAACTGGTCGTTATTTATTCCCTGGAACTGGCGCTGTAAACGAACGTGGCCAAGGTAATGGTTATAGTTATTCTTTTAATGTTCCACTCGATGCTTTTACAGAAGATGAATCGTTCTTAGAATCATATCGAACTGTTGTAAAAGAAGTTGCAGCGTACTTTAAACCGGATATTATTTTAACGCAAAATGGTGCTGACGCACATTATTATGACCCACTTACACATCTTTGTGCGACAATGAATATTTACCGCGAAATACCGAAGCTCGCTCGTGAAATTGCTAATGAGTATTGCGACGGTCGCTGGATCGCTGTCGGTGGCGGTGGCTATGATCACTGGCGCGTCGTTCCAAGAGCTTGGGCGCTCATTTGGCTCGAAATGAACAACATCCAAAACATCTCAGGTTATCTCCCTCCAGAATGGATTGAAGCTTGGAAAGGACAAGCAGAAACAGAACTTCCCCTCACATGGGAAGATCCAGACAACATGTATAAACCTATCCCCCGTAAACCAGAAATTGAAGAAAAAAACGCATTAACTGTAGCGAAATCCCTTGAAATTATTCGGAATAATATGACAAAATCTTTATACTAAAAGAAAAGGAGGCTCGTTTTTGAATAGCCTCCTTTTATTTAAAGCTTGCTATTATTGTCGTTTTCTGTCGATAAGTCGAGATATTTTAATAATCGCTGATATATTCCGAGTTACGCCGATATATTTTGATAATCGCTGATATATTCCGAGTTGCGCCGATATATTCTAATAATCGCTGATATATTTTCATTTTATAACAGTCTGGCCCAACTTTTATGAGAAAAGGTCGTGATATTATGTGGACACAACAAATAATCAACACGAAACGCGGTACATTTGAACTCTTTACAAAAGGAAATGGCGAATCGCTTTGTATTACACATCACTATTCACAATTTAATGAAACTGGTGATTACTTTGCGGATGTTTTTACTGCTACGCATCGTGTATTTCTCATTAATTTACGAGATACTGGTCGCTCTGTAACCGCCCAGTCAGAAAACGAATTAAGCATGATTGAAACAATCCACGACTTAGAAGCAATACGAGAAGCATTACAACTTCCAACATGGCATTTCGCCGGTCATTCAACAGGTGGTATGCTTGGACTTTTATATGCGATTACATATCCAAATTCCTTACAATCATTAGTCGTAGCAGGAGCTGCAGCAAGTAACTATACCGAAACACCATTTTGCATTTATCACCCAGCACATCCACAGTTTCATTATATGCAAAAACTCATCGAAAACTTAAAAAGCCCTCACCTTACAAGTGAAGAACGAAAAGAACTATCTACTGAGAGAACAAAATTATCATTGTATAAACCAGAAAACTACAACTCTTATTTTTGTAAACCAATCAATAAAACAATGTCCGTTAGCCGGATGAACGCTTTCGCCAATGAATATCCTTCATTTGATTTAAGAGAGTATTTACCTTTCATCCAAACAAAGACACTTATTATATGCGGAAGATATGATGTGCAGTGTCCAGTTCAATATTCTATCGAGATACATGATGGGATACGTAATTCTATCTTCATTCCATTCGAAAACAGCAACCATTATCCTTTTTTAGAAGAAGCGACCCTGTTTACTTCTACTACTCAAATATTTTATAAATCGTTACGCCAGTACCGTTATTATTAAGGAAAGCTCACAGTCTCTATAAGACTATGAGCTAAATTTTCAGAAGAAATATTTCGTACTATATAAAAATAAAAGATAAAAGGAAAAGAGCACCAAACCTACATCAAACAACACTGACTTTTTATCTCCTTCTTTTAAACCTATCGTAATATTAAAAATGCTTCTAACTATCCAACCTAATACTAAAAATAACCAGCCGAAATGATCATTTGTATAATCTTTATCATAAAACATTTGTATTGCACCAATAATTAATAAAATAATTATAATATTAGTTCCAATCCTTAAGACCTTGTTTGATTTATTATCTTGTAATGTATCTCCCAAAATGTAGCACACCCTCTCATGCTCTACTATGTTTTATCTCTCTTTATATCTTAACACGAATTACCTATTATTTCCTTTTAACAAATAACATAAAAAAACCTGCCAATTACTCGGCAGGTATATTACACGTTAAAACGATAACCAGCTCCCCATACTGTTTCAATATATTGCGGGTGAGCAGGATCTCTTTCAATTTTTTCACGTAGCTTTCTAATGTGGACGACAACAGTGGCTAAATCACCAGCGGAATCTAATCCCCAAATGCGTTCAAATAACTGTTCTTTATTTAATACTTGGTTTGGATGTGTGACAAAGAATGTTAATAAATCAAATTCCTTCGTTGTAAACGCAACTTCTTCATTGTTTATAAAAACTTTTCTCGCTCGTTGATCGATAGAAATTCCGTGAATATATAACGTATCACGTTGCTTACTTACATTTCCTAATAATCTTTCATAACGGGCAATATGTGCTTTTACTCTTGCGACTAATTCACTCGGGCTAAACGGTTTCGTTATATAATCATCCGCTCCTAATCCGAGTCCGCGAATTTTATCTATATCTTCTTTTTTTGCTGAAACAAGTAGAATCGGAATATCTTTTACAGCACGTATTTGTTTACAAATTTCGAATCCGTTCATTTTCGGAAGCATAATATCTAAAATAATTAAATCATAGTCTTCTTGCAAGGCTGTTTGTAAACCTATTTCTCCTGAATGCTCTACATCAACTTGGAAATCATTAATTTCTAAATAATCTCGCTGTAATTCTGCAATACTTACTTCATCTTCTATTAATAAAATTCTTTTCAATTTACTCACCACATTCCTCTACTTTTTCCAATGAGAAGAAAATGCTTGTGCCTTTACCAAGCTCGCTTTCCGCCCAAATTTCCCCGCCATGTTCTTCAACAATTTGCTTCGCTATTGCTAAACCAAGTCCACTTCCACCTGTGCTAGAATTCCGAGATTGCTCTGCACGATAAAAACGTTCAAAGATATACGGCAATGTATCAGATTCTATACCTGATCCGTTGTCCATCACTTTCACAATAATTTTATTATTATCACTCGATACTGTTACAGTAATTTTCTTCTCTTCTTTATCCATGTATTTCACACTATTATGAATTAAATTTGATATCACTCTATTGATTTTTTCGCAATCAGCCGTTACATATAGTGGTGATGCATGTAACTGTAGGCGCACTTCTATACCTTCTTCACTTAAATCCATCTGCATCTCTTCTATTAATTCTTGCATAAACGTATTCAATTCAACTGTTTCAAACTGGAATGGAACTCGATTCAAATCGAGCTTCGAAAATAAAAATAGTTCATCAATGAGTGTGTCCATATGTTTTGCCTTCGTATGGATAGTTGTTAAATACTTATCCATTTTTTCTGGCGTATTTGCTACCCCGTCCTTTATTCCTTCTACATATCCTATAATTGATGTAATCGGTGTTTTTAAGTCATGAGAGATGTTTGAAATAAGCTCTTTTCGATTTTCTTCATACTGTGTTTGCATCTCTATCGATTCTTTTAATCTCTTCCTCATTTCCTCAAACCCTTGATTTAATTGCCCTATTTCGTCGTGTGATGTAATTGGTATTTGAAAATCTAAATTTCCTTCTTTAATTTTCTCCGTTGCGCCTTTCAATACAAAAATTGGTTTTATTACACTTCTTGAAACGAGGTAACTTAATAATCCAATGAGTAAAATGGCTAGTAGTAAAAGCGATACGAATAAGATTGGAAATAATTTTTGTGTAAGATCTACAAATGAACTTTGCTTTTTTAATACAAATATACTTCCCTCTTCTTCCTGAGGAAAATAAAAATCAAACTTTACATATCGATAAAATGTATCGCCTAGTTCCGTTGTACCACGACTATTAATATTTGCTGATTCAAATTTCGGAAGGGCTTCTTTTAAAGATACACTTTCAAATACGTTTGAAGCATATGAAAGTGTTTCTCCTTTTCTTACTACTATTTTCACACCCTCTTTTTCTATTGCTGAGACAAACGACTCATCTAGCAATTGAGATTGATGCTGTTTGGCTGCTGACTTCAACTCAAGATAGGCATTCTCTTCTTCTGGTGTAAGCGGCTTTTGAATGTAAGAACTTTTATAGAAATTTTTCACTGCTTCCAAGTCACCTGTTATCGAAAAAACGATTAAAAATCCCGCGACTAATATAAGCGTAATGGAAACGAGGATAACAGCAATATAAGAAAATAAAAACCTTGTTTTAATAGACATATCTTAAATCCTCACTTTATCAAACCTTATTATTTATAAGCATAAAAATATATGTTCAATTACTCAAGCGATTTTATAGTAATTTTAGCGTCAGTTTATAAAAATTTAATGTTCCTATTTTACAGTTGAAATTAGGAGGTTGAAATTCCATGTTCAAAAAAACATTCAGTATGATATGTTGCGTAATTTTTTTACAAGGATGCTCGCAAGAACAAGAAGTAAAAAAGGAGATGATAAACATGGAGACTGCACTACTAGCAGCCACTGAAAAAAATGAAACGAATACTGTTATATCTTTACTAAAACAAGGCGCAAATATAAATGCGACGGATAGTCAAGGACGCACTCCGCTTATGATTGCTACATACAAAAATGATGTAAAAACCGCAAAGGCACTTATCGAAGCTGGTGCTGACGTAAATATCCAAGATGACATGAAAAATAATCCCTTTCTATACGCCGGTGCGGAAGGTTACTTAGACATTTTAAAATTAACAATTGATGCTGGTGCAGATCCTACGATTACAAATCGTTACGGCGGAACAGCTCTTATCCCAGCCTCAGAACATGGCTATATTGACGTTATAAAAGAACTCCTCACTCGAACAAATATTGATGTAAATCATGTAAATAACCTGGGATGGACAGCTTTAATGGAAGCCATCGTACTAAGTAACGGAAACGAAACACAGCAACAAGTCATTCGCCTTCTTATTGAGCACGGTGCAGATGTAAATATTCCAGACAATGATGGTGTTACTCCGCTAGAGCATGCTCGCGCTCATCACTTTGAGGAGATAGAGAAGATTTTGTTAGAGGGGAATAAGTAAAAAATGTACTAAAAAATCCGAAGCGCTCATCACTTCGGATTTTTTAACAACCTTATTTATCCATAACAACAGGAAGCTGGAATGAAACAATCGTTCCTTTTCCAAGTTCACTTTTTATTTCTAATCCAGTTCCGTATAACTGTTTTAATCGTGCATCCGTATTCAATAAACCTATTCCCTGTTTTTGATTCGGTTTTTTCACTAATATTTCTTTTATTTTTTCATCTGACATGCCTATCCCATCATCCGCAATCGAAATGTTTATAAATCCACTCACACTCTCTATTTTTATATGAATGCTTCCACCCTTTGCTTTTTTTAATATACCATGACGCACAGCATTCTCTACTAATGTTTGAATAGAAAACGGTGGTACTACACATTCTATTCCATCTTCGACTTCCAGCACGCTCTGTATTCTCTTTCCAAATCGCTCTCTTTCAATATAAAGGTATGATTGAAGTAAATCTAATTCATGCTGTATAGGTACGGTTTCCGCTAACACTTCTTCACCAAAACTGGCTCTTAAATACGTTCCAAACTCAACAATTAATTTCTCCATCCTAACAATATCAATTTCACCTAATGCAGCAATCGTATTTAGTGTATTAAAAAGAAAATGCGGCTGAATTTGCGCCTGAAGCCAAGCACCTTCCATTCTTATTCGCTCATGAATTGATTGCTTTAACTCTGTTAATGCATTAATTCTCACTTTTAATTCCAGTGCATCTATAGGCTTTACAATGTAATCATTCGCCCCAGCAAGAAATCCTGTATAAATATCTTCTGGCTGCGACCTAGCGGTTAACAGTACAATAGGCAACTCTGCAATAGAATATTGGGTACGAATCATTTTTGTTAATTCATAACCTGACATTTTCGGCATCATCACATCTACTAATATCATATCCCACTCCATATTTAACCGCTCCAAAACCTCTCTTCCGGTTGTTACCGTTTCAAGTTCATATTCATCTTGTGGTAATATACTCTTTAATACTTTTAAATTTATAGGATCATCATCAACAGCAAGAATTCTCCTTCTATTACCGACTCGATTATCCTTCATTTCAACTTGTTTTAATTCCACTACTTTTTCAATTGTTTCTTTTGACACAATTAGCATCTCTTCTCTTTCAGCAAGTGGTAATGTGAATGTAAAAGTAGAGCCTTTATGTAAAACGGATGTAACAGTAAGTGTTCCCCCGTGCATTTCCACTAATTGTTTACAAATACTTAGCCCAAGTCCAAATCCTCCACTTTCACCATATGAATCACTACCTTGTTCATATGGAAGGAAGATTCGCTTTTGCGCTTCTTTATCAATTCCAATACCAGTATCTGTAACCTGAATAGCCGCGTAATTTTTTCGTTTTTCAACATCAATTGTAATAGCCCCTTCATCCGTAAATTTAACTGCATTATGAAGTAGGTTAAATAAAATTTGAATAAGACGATTTTGGTCAGCTAATACAAATGGAAACCGTTCAGGGATATTCGCGATAATTTGTAATTTCTTTTCTTCTCCAATAAACTTTTGCATATCAATCACCATTGTAATAATTGGTTGCAAATCAACCGGTCTCTTATGAATCGGTATCCCTTTCTGCTCCATTCTTGTAACATCTATTAAATCGTTCAACAAATACGACATACGCCTTCCTATTGTCATTAATAGTTTTAGATGTTGTTTACTTTCACCATTTATCGCTTTCTCTTCATCCATTACACTTTGTGCAATATTCATCATCCCATGTAACGGATTTCTAAGTTCGTGCGCTGTATTTGCTAAAAATTGATCTTTCTTATGATGCTCTTCTTTTAATTTTCCAACCAGTTCACTATTCTCATCACTCGTGCGAAAGAATCGGATAAACCAAAAAGTCGAAAATGATACCATTGCTAAAAAAATATCAAATGGATAAAAATCCGCATCAAATATCCTCGCAAACCCTATGCTATACATGAACGCAAACTCTTTAAAACTCGCACACAATACTCCAGAAGTAGCACTAATCACTGTAAAAAGTAAAAAGATTAAATCATACTTTCCACTTTCCACCACTCGTAAAACAATAATTGCTGTTAAAATGAATGGAATAATAATTGTAAAAAATAATATAAATCCAAAATCTTGCACTAGTCTAGGTGAAGAAAATAATACTACGAAAACATAAATTCCACATAATACGATGGTAAATAAAATAAATTTATTGTCCCCATAACCTCGTAAAAACCTTTTCATATACAGTAAAATAAATAAAGCGAAACCTACAAACGATGTATATATAATTTTCATATATGTTGAAAATTCAAATTCATACAAAGAGAACAAAAAACGTTCATCCGTAATTAAAAATATAATACCTGCAAATATACTACCAAGTGAAAAATATAGAATCTCAACATTTTTCGGCTTCATCACAAAAATGATAAATGCATATATACCATGTAAAAACACTATTGTCGTTGCAATAATTTGCATCATAAGATTGTTAAAGCTATCCTGTACAATAGCATTTTCACTGCCAAAACGCACTCCACCTGTAATCCCGCCATGTTTCGATTCTTGTGTCGTTTTCGTAACAGGAATAAGAAGATTAATTACCCCTTGTTCATTCGCTTTTACCTTTATGACAGTTGGTGTAAGTGAAGTTTTATGTACATCATTCGGTTTAAAAATACTTCCTCTTTCCTGTACAAGTTCTCCATTTACATACAAATCGAACTGATTATGAACACGCTGTATTTTTAAGCCGTAATTTTCATTCGAATTCTTCACTTTGATAGATAGCGCATACGTGCCATATTCTTTTTGATGAGTACGATCAACTCTTTCTTTCCAGTTCCCCGGAACATTAATATATTCATAATCTTTATTATTTTCCTTCATTTGATCCGGGGTAAGTAAAACATTCGGATAAAATTTCCATTCACCATTTAACGTAACTAAATTTTTTTCGCCAAATGTTATATCTGATAAATTTACTATCCCTTCTTCAGCATGTGGTTGATTTATATAAAGAGATTGTTTAAACCAAATGGAACGAAAACCGACAATACAAAGGATAAATAAGAATACTACTATCAATATTTTTCTTTTAGACATACTTATTCCCTCTTTATAAAATTACGGAATCTTTTCAAATCTTTACCATAACATATCACACTTTCTTTATCGAGTGAATAATAACTATATTCTAAAAATATTTCCATCACTCGTACTTTAACGTTTTTTCACTTTAAAATAAAGAAACATTCCAATGAAAAATAATAGAACGATTACTATTCCAATCATCCACTTTTCTACTACAAATGGATTCACTTGAGCCACAACTGCTTCCTTTTCTTTCACTTCAAAAGGAATCCGTTCCCCTCGAACTATCAATCTATGTGTATTTACTCCATAAGGTGTGCATGTAACTAACGTAACGTAATCTTTATTTTTCACAACTAATAAATCATTTGTTTCATTTGGTAATACAACTTTTATTTGATCCACCTTATAAGCAAGCACTTTATTTAATGAATGTATGTAAAAAGTATCTCCCTTCTTCACCTTATCCAAGTCCGTAAATAATAAAGCAGAAGGCAAACCACGATGCCCCGTTAAAACAGCATGCGTACTTTCTCCCCCTACTGGCAAAGAAGAAGCATTAATATGTCCTACTCCTCGGCTCAAAACATTTTCAGATGTGCCAGCATAAATTGGAAGCTTTACATCAATTGTAGGAATTTCAATATACCCCATACTCTCACCTACATTTAATACATCTGCATATGAACGTCCACTCTCGTCGCCCCCTTTTTCATTAAATGGATCCGAAAATGACTGTGACGTCGTCTGGACATTTTTATTATATTCATTCGCTTCTTTCTCCCTACGTTCAATTTCTTTTTGCTGTAACTCTTTTACTTTTTTATCATACGAACTAACCGCTGAATAATGAGCTCGTGTTGCTAACCAATTACTAACTGTTGGATATAAGAAAATACAAAGTCCCAATAAAAAAATAGCACCAAATATAATGTTACGTTTCATCATATCCTCCTATAAAGTGAAACTTTAATCAGTGTAGGTTTTGTTCACCCCACTGATTGTTAGCCCTCAAATAACGGGCTAAAATGCCGAAAAAGAGGAAAGGCCTCCCTCTCCTCTTTTCATTACCGTTTAAATCGCTTATTAATTATTTGTTGCTTTTTTTCTAAAGAAAACAAATGCTGCTATTATCATTAATACAAGACCTACTACAGTAAATAAGATTGTACCGATACCACCTGTTGAAGGTAAAATCCATCCACTCTTATTATTTTCTACAGTAAGTGTAACTGTTTTATGATCAGCATCAATCTTTACATGAATTGGCTCTCTTAATTGTTGATAACTACCTGTTGTACCATCTTCTTTTTCATAAGTTGGAGCTTTCGTTTCCACAACTTGATACTCACCGTAAGGTAGCTTATTCCATGTAATTACACCATTTTTATCAGATGTACCTACTACTTTCTTTCCATCGATTTCTACTGGATTTCCTTTTGTATCTTGCAGCGCAAATTCTGCACCTTCTAATTTCTTACCATCCTTCCCATCAACTTTCGTTAATGTAATACCACCAGTCGTTGGAGTAACGATAACTGGTTTTGTTGCCTTCTCACCTGTTACATCATCTTTGTTTTTAAATGTAATTGTTGCCGTATTCGGAATCTCTACTCCTGTTTCTACGCCATCTCTAATTTGTGCTTTAATTTGCAAATGAAACTCTTTTTTGTTATCTAATTTAGAGAAATCTTTTACAGTAGCCGTTACTTTTTGACCGTCTACAACTACTTCTACAACACTTGCATCTACTACTTTACCATCAATTTTTACAACTGGTTGATCTTGAATTTCTAATCG
This sequence comes from Bacillus cereus group sp. BceL291, assembly GCF_051776705.1. NCBI lineage: Bacteria > Bacillati > Bacillota > Bacilli > Caryophanales > Bacillaceae > Bacillus > Bacillus cereus group sp. BceL291. The sequence continues at coordinate 161,700 of NZ_JBPWAP010000001.1, forward strand.
ACTATCTAATACATCTGTTACGACATAATATTTATAATCCTTAATATCTTCTGGAATTAGTGTTTTAATATCATAGTTATAATCCGTCTTCGTATTAATTGGTAAATTGTTTAAATCTCCATTAATCTTCTTATCAATTGTTGGTTCTTCATAGTTTTTCACATCAACTTTAACTACTTCACCAGAAGTAACTGTACCATCTTTATTAATTACACCAGATTCTTTAATGAAGAATTCATATTTTTTCGGATCCAACACATAACCATCTAGCGCTTTCGTTTCTAAAAAGTAATACTTCCCGTACGATAAGTTACCGACACGAATTTTACCATTTCCATCTGTCTCCAAACCTTTTTCTAACTCTGTTCCATCTTCTTTATATAAAGAGAATTGAACACCCTTTAACGCTTTATTTTCCACACCAATTTTTGTTAATTCTACTGCACCACGTTTCGTTTCATTTTTCGGATAAATTTTAACATCATATGTTAATACTTTCCCATCTTCACTTGTCATCGGGATATCAACTTTGTATGTTTTTGTGTCTATATTTACATGTGGTGGTCCAGAAATTTCTTTCACTTCGTAACGACCTAGTGGTAAATCGCCAAAAAATGCAATCCCATCCGCATTCGTTTCAACTTCAATTGGAACTCCATTTACTGGTTTGATGTCTTCTTTAACAATTTTCCCATCGTTTGAAATTGTTCCAAATGATTCAACTTGTTTAATTTGATACACAACTCCTGCTAAAGGCTTCGCATCTTTAGGAATTTCTACTCCTTTAGAGCTACTTTCTTTTAAACCTGGATTATTAAGCGGCTCTTGTTCAAATTTATGGATTGTTAACGTGCCTTTTTTTTCACTTTTCGATTCCGCTTTTATTAACATACTTGGCAATGAAGCAAATGCTAGCAAAAAGATTAAAAACATACTTAAAAATTTTTTCATTTCTCGTTCTCCTCTTCTACCAATTTAATATTCTAGTAATTACTATTTCTCTTATGGAAAAACAAAAATACAACTACAATCATTAAAAAAGTACCAATTAAATAAAATACATTTGTTCCAGCACCGCCTGTGTTTGGAATTTCCCACTCGCTTTTTTTGTTTTCTACTTTTAACGTTTGTGTAGGTGTCGCTGCCGTTACCTCGACCTCAATTGGATCACGGAGCAACATATATCCATTCGGCGCTTTCACTTCTTTAATCGTATATTTTCCAAACGGTAGTTTCTCTAAGCTAGCCTTGCCATTTTCATCTGTAATTAACTTTCCAACTTCTTTTCCTTCTTGGTTAAAAACTTGAAATTCCGCATGTTGCAACTTAATATTTTCATCAGCTGCATCTACCTTTTCAATTTCGATCTTACCTATAGATGGCGGAATAACAACTACTTTATTCGAACTAATTGGCGTATTATCAAATATGAGCTCTGCTATATTTGGCACGCCGCCATTTGCAATATATTTCGCTAACACCTCTACTGGTGTACCTTCTGCTATTTTGCTTTTAATATGCATCGTGTACTTTAAACCAGCTAAATACGCATATGAACCATCTTTCTTCTCTAACTCAATTGTCACTTTCTTTGTTTGCTTATCAATGTTCGGTGTTACTTTTACAACTTCACCTTTTTCATTCATAAGCTTCACATCTAAAATATCTAGAATATCCTCTAAGTCATCTTGTAAGGTAACCTTCTCTAAATTTGCTGTATCATTACCAAATTGATATGCTACATTCCAAGTAAACTCTTCATTTCTCTCTTGCAATGTACCCTTTTCCACTTCTTTCTCATTTTGAGTAGAAACGGTTTTTGTTACTTTCGGTTTTTCCTTCGGAGGAACCACATACACTTCGTTAGATTTCAATGACTTATTATTTAGTACTAACTCTGCTGTATTTGGAATTCCACCTTTTACTATATAACGTGCTAATTCTGATTGATTTACACCATCAGCAATTTTAGATGTAATTTGCACCGTATATACTTCACCTGTTAAATACACATAACTTCCTTCTTGCTTCGGTACTTCAATCATTACCTGTTTCTTAGCAGTATCAATTTTTGGTTTTATATTTACGACTTCACCTTTTTTATTGATGACCTTCACATCTAATATGTCTAAAACATCTTCTAAATCATCTTGTAATACGATAGAATCGTATCCACTTGGTGAACTTCCAAATTCATACTGCACATTCCAAACAAACTTCTCTTTTACATTGGATAATGTAGCCTTTTCCACGTCCTTTTCATCATCATCCGATACAGTCTTGCGTAATTTTGGTTCTTCAATTGGTGGCTTCACAATGACTTTATTAGAAACAACTGGATTGTTATCTATAATGAGCTTTGCAGTATTCGGAACGCCACCTTTATCTAGGTACCCTTTGATCACATCGATATTTGTACCAATCTTTATCTTCGCTTTAATCGTTAATCGATATTGTCCACCAGCTAAATACGCGTACGAATCATTTTGCTTTGGCAACTTATACGTTACAATTGACTTTTCTTTATCTATAACTGGCGCTATATTTACAACTTCGCCTTTTTCATTTACTAATTTCGTATCTAAAACTTCTAAAATATCTTCCAAATCATCTTGTATAACGATTTCTTGTTTTGACTCCATATCAAATCCAAAGTTGTAATTGACATCATATACAAATTCTTCATGCAATGAATTTAACAATGCCTCATCGACCAGTTTTTGATCTGAATCAGAAACTTTTTTCGTTACCGCCGTATTACACTTAGTAGCATTTTCATTCGGAAGTGCCTTGACGGCTTGAATATCAAACTTTTGATCAAAGAACATAAAATATCCATCCGCAACATTAAATTCTTTCGATTGCGGTGTTTTTTCCTTCACCTTATAAGTGACTTTATACGTTCCTTCTGGCTGTCCGTCTAAATCCCAAATGATCTGATTCCCTTGTATAACAGGCTTTGTATTAACACCATTTGGACCAGACCCTTGCACACCTGTTACGAGCAAATCATTATTAATATTTAAAATCAACTTATCTTTTTCTTTTTTTGTCACTTTTGTAACGGTTTCAATTAAATTTTTTGTAAACTCTTCAATATCATTTGCCAGTACAAACCATTCCGGTTTTGTTGCCATCTTTTTTAACTCTTGCCTTGCATATGGACCTACTTCTTTATCGTACTTAGTATAATATTGGTCAGATGCTGCTAGTATACTTTTATCTTCCCAAAAAGCTGTAACAAGTTTATATCCCGCGTTTTTTATATTTTGAGCCTCTGTAGTTACTTCCTTCAAAGCACCTACATAATCTTGCCCATATTCATTCGACCTATAACCTGTGCCCTGATCCGTTAGTTGATTTGTTAATTTGTAAATATAGCCATCCTTTCGAATGTTAGCAACACCATCTGTAACAAGCAGAAAAACTGTTTCTCGGTCTGGATCATTTTGTCCCTTCGCTTTCTCATACTCAGCTAACGCAAACTGAAGACCACTGGCAGTTGGTGTACCGCTATCTGGAGTTATTTTATTGATGCCATTCTTTGCTGAGGTAAAGTTATTAGTTAATCCTGCTTGCAAGGTTGTTTTAATCCCATTACCTCTACTTTCAAGTACACGCCCGTCACTAGCTTTATATCCCTTATAATCTTGATAACTCGTTACCATAATCCGATCCGTCGCAGGATTTAGTTCATCTACGATATTGCTCAATGCTTTTTTCACATTTGGCATTGTGCCTTTGAAACTTCCACTTGCATCTTGCACAATAACAAAATCAACTTTCTTTTGTTTTGGTGCTGGCCACTTAAAACTTAGCTCCCCTTCATGCTCCCTTAAACACATATTCCCTGTCGATTTAGTTGTTACCTTATGCTGCACCGCTTCCACCGTATTAGCAGCAACCGCTATTATCCCTGGGCTAATCACTTGAAATACGAGTAGAAGCAACATAAATAATGTGACGTTCTTCTTCATCGTTCCATCCTCTCACTTAACATAAATTTATCTCGCCTCATTTCCCCCTTTTTCGCTAAATTACTTTTACGCTCAAAGTATAAATTGGGATACTGAACAAAAACTGAACAAAAAATCAAAAAATAGAAATATTTAAATAATTTATCGTATATAACAATTAATAAGAATCATTTATAATATTAATTACAAATAATTACCATGGAATATTTATGGTTATTTATGGAGGAATGAAAAATGTCCTATTTTGTCTAAATATTTATTGATGATATGACTTGAGTTAAATCATTAAACAAGATTGTAAGAAAGAGGTAATGAACTATGAGGGCAATTATTGTTGATGATGAACCATTAATACTCCAAAGACTTGAAAAGATGTTAAAAGAACTTCAAATTTTTAAAGATATCGTTTGCTTTGATGATTGTGAATCTCTTAGTTTTTATAGTAAAGATCATACAATTGATGTCGCATTTCTTGATATTGAGATACCTGAAAAAAATGGCGTTATGTTAGCCCGCGAACTACAATCAAAACATAAAAATATAAAAATAGTTTTCATTACAGGACACGACCGTTATGCGGTTGAAGCATTTGAAATTTATGCATTGGATTACATTATGAAACCTATTACGAGGGAAAGATTGCATAACACTATTCAACGTCTTATGCAAAGCATGACGATTGAAACAACTAATTCCTCTACAATAGAAACTTCGATACTCAATTGCCTTGGTGAGTTATATTATGTAGATCATGAAAAAGACAAAAAAATCCCCCTAGAAAAATGGCGCACAAAAAAAGCGAAAGAACTATTTTTATTTTTAGTTCATAATCGAAATAAAGTTATTAATAGAGATACTTTAATTGAATTACTCTGGTCAAATACTGATTTAGAACAAGCAAGAGTAAATCTACATTCAGCCATATATCAAATTCGAAGAACCATCCATGCTTACGAAATGAATGTAAACATTACTCGAGTGAATGACGGATATAAACTCGATTTACAAAACATTTTGATTGATGTTGATCTATTCGAACAAGCAGCAGCCGCTCTTCCAAAAGAAATATGTAGCGATACATTAGATAAATACATTGCATGCCTCTCTTTATATACTGGAGATTACCTTATTGATATGGACTATTGGTGGAGCGAAGGAGAAAGAACAAGATTACAAAACTTATATTTTCAACACGCCTTTTCCCTTATTCGTTTTTATATAGAAGGCGCGAGTTACACTGAAGCAATTGATATTTGCATGCGTATGCAATCTATGAATCCATTTGAAGAAAATACGTATCACCATTTAATTTCCTTATACGCTAAAACAGGGAATAAAACAGCTAAACAAAATCAAGAAAAAATGCTACACAAATTATTAAGCGACAGCGAACTTACTATGATATAAAGAATCTCTCAATATAGATTCTTCATTTTTGCCATTCTCAGCTATCCTATGCTACATTTATTCCGGCATATAAATATTGAATAATAAGGCGGAGATAAAATGAATATACCTAAAATCGGAATGATTGGACTTGGAAGTATTGCGCAAAAGGCCTATCTTCCAACACTTACAAAAGAAACTGATTGGAATTTTGTAGGGGCGTTTACACCTAACGCAGAGAAAAGAAAACAAGTTTGCCAGCAATACCGAATTCAAGACTTTCATTCTATTGAAATGTTAGCTTCGGAATGCGATGCAATCTTCGTTCATAGTTCAACTGCATCGCATTATGAAATCGTTTCTGAACTTCTAAAAAAAGGGATCGACGTTTATGTTGATAAACCGCTAGCAGCTACAGTGGAACAAGCTGAGCAACTAGTCGAGTTGAGCGAGAAGTATAACCGAAAATTAATGGTCGGATTTAATCGCAGATTCGTTCCTATGTATGTCGCTGCCAAAGAACAGGCTCATGATATTTCATGGATTCGAATTGAAAAGCATCGTACAAATAAAGTCGGGCCATATACGTACGACTTCACTATGTTAGATGATTATTTACACATTGTAGATACCGCTCGCTGGTTAGCTAATGATGACCTTAACGCCGTTCACAATATGATGCAAATCAATGAAAAGAATGAACTTCTTTACGGACATCATACATATACAACTCCAAGTGGACTGTTACTTTCTACTGCAATGCATCGCAATGCCGGTACTAATTTAGAACAAATTGAACTTGTAACGCCAAGGAAAATCATTCGCGTAAAAAATATGAATACATTTGAAATTGAACAGGAAAACTCAGTTTCACAAAGTGGTTCCCCATCATGGGATACGACGTTAAAACAACGTGGTTTTGAAGATGCTGTTCATCATTTTATTGAGTGTGTACAAGGCGATACAAAGCCCGTTGTAGATGGATTAGAAGGATTAAAAACGCAGCAACTGTTGCAATCTTTACTAGATGATGTAAACAAAAATTAAAACGGATACATTTTTCAGAATTTACTTTCATTCCCATTTCCCCTTTATTTCTCTCGTAAATTTCTATAGAATATGTTGATAGGAATTATAAATTTCATAATGAATCGTGGAAAGGATGGGATTAACACATGTGGAACGAGTTTAAAAAGTTCGCTTTCAAAGGCAATGTCGTTGATTTAGCTGTCGGGGTTGTAATCGGTGCTGCATTCGGTAAAATCGTTAGTTCTTTAGTAAAAGATATCATCACACCATTACTTGGTATGGTATTAGGTGGCGTTGACTTTACAGATTTACAATTTGGATATGGTAAATCAGCTGTTATGTATGGTAACTTCATCCAAACAATTTTTGACTTCTTAATTATCGCAGCTTCTATCTTTATGTTTGTTAAAGTTTTCAACAAACTAACATCTAAAAAAGAAGAAGAAGAAAAAGAGGAAGAAATTCCAGAACCAACAAAAGAAGAAGTTCTTCTTGGCGAAATTCGCGACTTACTAAAACAGCAAAACTCTTCTAAAGATAGAGCATAATTGAACGGATAAAAAGGCATGTCCCTCGGGACATGCCTTTTCTATATGCTATAACGTTTCCGAATTCATATGAATAAATAAAATAATACCAGCAACCATAAGTACCATAATGCTACCTGCAAATAGTGTAATACCAATAAACATTAAACTTGTGCTCATATCTACTGATACACTTTCAATAAAAATAGAAATTACATACGTGATAAGGGCAATTCCTGCAAGAATACTTCCTGGAACAAATCGCTTTAAACCATTTTGTTTTAACGTCATATATGCAAAAATAGCAGTCATACAAAGCGTAATTATCCAAAGAACGATCATCTCTTTCCCCCCCTCACAAGCCTTTTCTTTCTATTATACATGACATTGCCCTATAATAGTTAAATTTGCACTTATGTGACATATAACAAGGAATAGCCCCATCTATAGCGAAGGCATTATAACATACACTTATACAATAAGGAGGCTTTCATTTGGACTATACTACTACATATAAATTAGAGCTATCCGAACGATTCGATTATGTTACGATTGACTTAGACAAACAGTTTTTTTACATCGAAGTTGTAAATTTACAAAGTAATATAACTGTACTAAAAATATCAATTAACTTGCAAAAAGACGAAACGATGGTAGAGGGAAATATAATTCATTATGATACTTTTCACGTAGATGCATTATTACAAGGATTGAAATATGTTGCTCGAACATGTATTGATCACAATTTAAAAAACCAAAAGGAACTGTTCGCATTTTTAGAAGAAAATTAGCTCCAACAAAAAAAACGGTTATTTTTTCTTTTTATTGATATAATTGTTATATAGAAATATTCTTTATAGGGGAGTGTTCATAATAATTTGGATTTCACTAATCGTATTAGCTTATTTCATCATTCTCGTCCCAATACAGTACAACTACATTAAAATGCTCAAAGAAAAACAGAAAAAATTGAGTGTCTCACAAAACGAACTATATGATAACATGTCTTATGAAGAATCCCAAGTACATTACCATTATCAAAGTAACGTATTTACAATACCTGCTTCGCTTGTCGCAAGTATTATTTATAAAGTGAAACATGCAGCATAATATGTACGCTGTAAAATTATTGTTTGAATCTGTTCATTGTAGTGAGCCTGATCCTACGAAAATTGATGAGCATTATGAAGAGAATAACGATACACTTTTTGAAGAAAGTATTATTCTTGTTAAAGCAAACAATTTAGAAGATGCTCACGAACTTGGTAAAAAAATTGCTATGCAATCTGAAGATACGTACGATAATATGTACGGTGAGCAAATAACGTGGAAGTTCCGAAAAGTGTTGCATGTGTTTGAATTAGACGATACACCATTTGAAACCGGAAAAGAACTGTACGCAAGATTTTTACACGTTAAGAAAGACGAAATGGTAAATGCAGTCGTACAAAAATACTATCCTGAATACGAATAAAAGCTCACAGCAATCGCTGTGAGCTTTTTTATACTTACTTCGTTGAATCTCTAAATTGGATACGGTGAGGTAAGATAACAGTGTGATCTTCCACTTTTTCTTTGTTCATATACTTTGTTAATAGACGCATTGCTACTGCACCGATATCATACATCGGTTGAACAACTGTTGACAGCTGCGGACGAACCATTAATGCAAGACGTGTGTTATCGAAACCAAGTACTTCTACGTCAGTTGGTACGTTTAATCCAGCGTCTTGTGCTGCATGGATTACACCTAGTGCCATTTCATCAGAAGATACGAAGATTGCTGTTGGCTTTTCATCATTGCTCCAAAGCTTTTCGAATGCTTCGATACCTGAGTCATATGTGTAATCTCCATCGATTACAAGATTTTCATCATATGAAATACCAGCTTCTTCTAAAGCTTTTTTATAACCTTGTAACTTCTTCGCACTTCCCGCTTTATCAATGAAAGGACCAGAGACGAAACCGATACGTTTATGTCCTTGCTCGATAAAGTGCTTCATTGCATCATAAGCTGCTTGTGTATAATCAATATTTACTGATGGCGTTTCATTTTGCTCATCAAATGACGCTGCTAATACAATTGGTACTGGAGATTTTTTAAATTCTTCAATGTGAATGTCTGTAATATCTTCACCCATGAAAACAATTCCGTCCACTTGTTTTCCAAGCATCGTATTTAATAAATGGAACTCTTTCTCTTTGTTTTGATCAGAGTTACTTAAAATGATGTTATATTTGTACATTGTTGCGATATCTTCAATTCCACGTGCAAGTTCTGCATAAAACGTATTTGAGATATCAGGAATAATAACACCTACTGTAGTTGTCTTCTTACTTGCTAGTCCACGTGCTACCGCATTCGGGCGGTATCCTAAACGATCAATTGCTTCTAATACTTTCTTTCTTGTTGTAGGCTTTACATTTGGGTTACCGTTCACAACACGAGATACGGTAGCCATTGAAACGTTTGCTTCGCGCGCTACATCATAGATTGTTACGTTCATCTCATCGCACACTCCTTCTATTTTTGTTATCTATTTTTATGTATCGGTTACTTGAATGAAAAAAAGACATCAACTCTATTTGCAGATGCCACCAATCGTCCCGAGTTCTTCCTTTTACTAATGATACGATAAAAACGCAGGCTCATACAATATTTTCCCGCAAAAGTTTCGAAAAAATTCGCTTCTTTTCTCGTATTTTCGTATTTTTTATGAAAAAAGGGCATTTTTTGTAAAAAAATAGATGTTTCCTAAGTAGAAATCTTATTTTAAGCAGTACGATAGTAAATGAAATTTATATCGGCGATTTTTCGAATATATCGACTGTAACTCGAAATATATCAGCGATTTTCCAAATATATCGACCGCAACTCTAATTATATCAGCGATTTTTTAAATATATCAACTTACCAACAAAAATCGACAATGACAGTCGCTATACAATAAGAGAAAGCTGTTCCAAAATGCCTTTTTGGAACAGCCCATTAAAAGTTTTTATAATTTACTTCCAAATGATTTTAATTCATTCATAAAATCATTGAACTGCGGTATATTCATTTGTTGCGCTGCATCAGATAAAGCTACAGCTGGATCTGGATGTACTTCAGCCATAATTGCGTCTGCACCAATTGCCATCGCTGCTTTTGCAGTTGGTAAAAGAAGGTCACGTCGCCCTGTAGAATGCGTTACATCGACAACGACAGGTAAATGTGTTTCTTTCTTTAAAATCGGCACAGCGGAAATATCAAGCGTATTACGCGTCGCTCTTTCATACGTGCGAATACCTCGTTCACATAAAATAATGTTCCCATTTCCCTTTGCCATAATATATTCTGCCGCATTAATGAATTCTTCAATCGTTGCTGATAGACCACGTTTTAATAATACTGGTTTATTTACAGCACCAGCTGCCCTTAGCAAATCAAAGTTTTGCATATTGCGAGCGCCAATTTGAATAACATCAACGTAATCTAATGACATCTCAATATCATTCGGATTTAAAATTTCACTAATAACAGCCAAATCATATTCATCTGCTACCTGGCGCAAAATTTGTAATCCCTCTAATCCAAGACCTTGAAAATCATACGGTGAAGTACGTGGTTTGAACGCACCACCACGCATTAATTTCAGACCTTGTTCTTTCATTGCTTCAGCAACTTGACGTACTTGTTCATAACTTTCCACTGCACACGGCCCCATAATAAAATGCTGATTTCCGTCACCAATTTTTTCACCATTAATTTCAACAATCGTATTTTCTGTTTTTTTCTTACGAGAAACAAGTAATGCTTTACGATGATCATCTTCTTGTAATTCTAAACCAGCTTGAAAAATTTGTTTGAAAATATGTTGTAAAGTCGAAGTTTCAAATGGACCATTATTATTCTCTGCAATTAAATCCAGCATATTTCTTTCACGTACAGGATCAAAACGTTTCACACCTTGTACTTCTTTTAAATTACCAACTTCTTGTACGAGACGACCTCTTTCGTTTAGTAACTCTAATATTTGTAAATTAAGTTGATCAATTTCAGAACGTAAACGACCTAATTGTTGTGATGCCATAAGAAAGCCACCTCTTTCAAATTCCTATATGTTACTTTTTTAAGATAACTTATTATAGCTGATACATATACGATTGTCACACGATATACAGCAATGAATTACCATCAAAAAACGTTGTATATTTTCATTTAAAATAAAAAAAGACAGTTTACATACTGTCTTTTTTACAAGAAGGAAACAAACGGTTTATCACTGTTTTTCTCTTTTATAATCACAGCCTCGATTTTACTTTCGGACTTGATCTGTAATTGTACTTTCGCATCTTTAGGCAATTTGTCTAACATACCTTGCGCAGCCAATTGGGTAAGAGCCATTAATTCTGTTTTACCGTTATATTTAATAACAATATTCATATTTAATGTATCCATTTGATCTTTCTTATAAGAAACTTTAGCGTTGACTGGAATAAAATCTCCATTAGAAAAACCTTTTATTTCCTTAGCAAAGTTATTTATTTTTGTATTATCTTCTCCATGTGCTTGTGTAAATTCATCAGAAGGATATGAATACGACTTTTCATCAATTGTACTCCAATTTCCAAGGTTCGTATCATTCTTTTGAACAGTAGCACTAGCAATATACGTACCATTTTTTAAAGAACTAGTACTTTCTTGCTTAAAGATAGCAAACGTAATTGGAGATTTGTTATACTTATCATTTTTGTTAATAGCTTCAATAAGTTGTTTAGCAACTTCAGACCCTTTAGACATAGCTTCTTCATTCGATACACTTGAAGACATAGCTAAGCCAATCATAACACCAGATAAACTTAGTTCATTTGAATTCTGTTTTCCGAAATAGTCTTGTTCTATAATATTCGTCAAAACTGGCGCTTCTACTTTCGCAACTAGTTCATCAATTAGTTTCTCTGGAATATACTGGTTTAATTGCAGTACGTGACTCTCTGTATCAAATTGCTGCGTTGCAATATTTATTAAACCATTTTCATACTCTGCTAAATCTAATTTAGAATTTGTTTTTATATTAGCTGTATTAATAACCTTTTGTTCTTTTAAAGGAATAACAGTTCTATAATAATCTTTAGAAACAGCAGTTCTCGGAATCATACTTTTTTCTTTTGTATCTTTTTGTATAACTTCATCCTTCTTACTAATCGTATTACTATTGTTACTACAAGCTCCCAGTAATAAACTTACGACTGCGAAGGATAATGCCATTTTCTTCATTACTTAAAACCTACTTTCAACAATCTAGTTATTTAGTTTGAACTATTAATAGTGTACCACTAAATATATTTCAACAAAAACAAAAAAAAGAAGCAAGCACCTTTAGCTTGCTTCTTTTTACTTTATATTCTCTTCTAAAGCATCTTTTTTAATATTCCAATGAGATGTATTCCATACTACCATCCCATCTTTTATGTATAGCACTTGCGGTGATTCATGTCTAATACTGTATTGTTCTGCAACACGATTTGACACATCTCTCGCATCTTGTACGTATAAGTAATACGCTGGCACTTCTCTTTCTTCGCTGCAATACGCTTGAAATTCTGTGTATGCACCGTGACTAATCGGGCATGTCGTACTATGTTTAAAAAGCACATACGGCTCGTTCTTTTCTACTAAGACTTCAAGCTCTTCAATTGTTTCAAGTTTTGTCATATTCATCACGATTCACCTCTCATACGAAATCTAGAGCGCTTCTCTTTCTTTTCAGCTTTTTTCTCAATTCTTTCTAATTTACGCTCTTCTTTTTCAACCTTCTTCTCTTGTCTCGACGCACGGTAATGATTGTATACTTCAATCGCCGCACTGCTCCACTGTACAACTTGCGCTACTTTATCAGCGTTATTTTCAATTTCGTCCGTTACAGAGTCCGATACATTACGAAGCTTCGTATTTAAAGATTGGATTGTCGTTCCAATCCCATCTACACCCGCTACCACTTTATTTAATGACTGTGACTTCTGTTGAATATCATCAGCTAACGCATTCGTTTTATGTAATAATTGCTCTGTCTCTACGCTAATTCCTTGCATTTGCTTTTCTAAACCTTCTAACGTGCTTGCAACGTTTTCCAACGTCTTCTGAACCGATAACAACGTTCTGCATACATACACTACTAATACTGCGAAAGCAACCGCGATAATAGCCGCACTTACATATAAAAGAACTTGCATTTCATCACTTCCTTTATCTTTTTCATACTTTCCCCTATTATACAATCATTTTCCGTTTCATTCTAATCCCTATCTCATCATTAGAATTTTCATACTTATTCGTTAACTGTAACATAAATCATTCAACAAATTCCACTAAGTAGGTTACAATAGGAGAGGATACATAATTAGTAGGGAGGCTTTACATATGAAAGATCCACGTATTGAAAAGTTAGCATACAATTTAATTAACTACTCTATCCGCTTACAAAAAGGTGAAAAAGTATTAATTGAAAACTTTGGCTTACAAAAAGAACTTGTAACTGCACTTGTAAAAGAAGCATATGCAGCTGGTGGTTTCCCATTCGTCTCTTTAAAAGATCATCAAGTAGATCGCTCTTTATTAATGGGTGCTACTGAAGAACATTTCGAACAAATCGCTGCATATGAAGCAAGCGTAATGAAAGACATGGACGCTTATATCGGCCTTCGCTCTGGTGATAATATTAATGAACAAGCTGACGTTCCAAGTGAGCGTATGAAAGTTCATGGCCAAACAGTTGGTAAAAAAGTTCATAGAGACATTCGCGTTCCAAAAACACGCTGGGTTGTTCTTCGCTACCCAAATGCTTCTATGGCACAGCTTGCTAAAATGAGTACAGAAGCTTTCGAAGACTTCTACTTCGAAGTATGTAACTTAGACTACGGTAAAATGGATAAGGCAATGGATAGCCTTGTTACATTAATGAATAAAACAGATAAAGTTCGTTTAACTGGTCCTGGAACTGACTTAACATTCTCTATTAAAGACATTCCAGCAATTAAATGCTCAGGTCATTTAAACATTCCAGACGGTGAAGTATACTCTGCACCAGTTCGTGATTCTGTTAACGGTACAGTTTCTTACAACACACCATCTCCTTACAACGGTTATACATTTGAAAATGTACAACTTAAGTTTGAGAACGGTCAAATCGTTGAAGCAACTGCAAACGATACAGAGCGCATTAACAAAATCTTCGATACAGACGAAGGCGCACGCTACGTTGGTGAGTTCGCAATTGGCGTAAACCCATACATCTTACATCCAATGGGAGACATCCTATTCGATGAAAAAATCGATGGCAGCTTCCACTTCACTCCTGGACAAGCTTACGACGATGCATGGAACGGCAACAACTCGAACATCCACTGGGATTTAGTATGCATCCAACGCCCTGAATACGGCGGCGGCGAAATTTACTTCGACGACGTACTAATCCGTAAAGACGGACGCTTCGTTGTACCTGAACTAGAAGCTTTAAACCCAGAGAACTTAAAATAATAATAAAAACGCTCGGAATTTTCGCCGAGCGTTTTTATTTCTTTCCTACCATTTCTATTTTCACATGTGGATTTTCTTTCTCTATAAGCCCCAAGAATTCATCCATATTTTGCGGCATCGCAACCATATGTACTTTATATGCATTCGTCGTAATTTCAAGAGACTTTCCGACCTGACGTATAATTCTCACATCTTTTAATACAATATCATCATTTAAAATACCGTACTTTAATACGCCATTTTCTACTTTATGTTTTTTAATAAATACTTCCCAAACGAGTGGTACATTTACAATGAAGCATAAACCCATCCCAATCAACGCTGACATCCAATGCGCTTTATTGGTGAAAAGCATGACAATTGGATATATTAACATAAACGCTAACGTAAGACAAACGAAAATGACTACTGACTTACTTCTTTGAATTGGAAAGTTCATACCTACACCCCCTAACCCAAATTATACCACTATTTCCATTTTACTTCATAGAAAAAGGCCATTTCTAAATGACCTTTTACACAATGTACCTATAAAATTTCTTATCTACCTGTAGCACCGGAAAGTTTTTCGGCAACTCGTCTATACTCACACTTTCAAAACCATTCTTTTCATAAAAACGATGTGCCGCTAAAAATTTTACTGTTGTTCCTAAGTAAATATCTTTCAATTTTTTATCCTCAGCCCATGAAATTGCTGTTTGAAGCAACATATGTGATGCGCCCCATTCTTTTCCGCGAAACTCTTTCTTCACGAACATTTTTCTTAACGCTACTTGATGATTCTCAATATCTAATAAAGCTACTGTTCCAACTACTTTACCATCATAAATTGCTATCCAAAAGTTTCCGTAATCCTTTTGATAGAATGTTTCTATTTCAAGTAAATCAGGTTGCTCTTCTTTCGTAATTGAAACATTATACTCTTTTTGCTGAATATGAACGATAAGATCTACTACTTCCTCTTGAAACGTACTTTCATACGGAATAATGCGTATCTTCTCGTTCATCGAATCTCCTTCCACTCTGAAGCTAGTAAACTATATACAGCGATATCGTGAAAATGAACATATAGCCATTCATCATCTCTTAAAATGCCATCTAACTTAAATCCTAAACGTTCTGGAATAGCGCGGCTTTTCACATTTTCAACACCGCATCTAATTTCCATTTTATTTAATTTTAAATTCTCAAATGCATAGTGAAGTACAGCCTTCACACTACGCGTCATAATACCTTTCCCGCCAGCATCTTCTGCAAGATAATACCCAAGACTCGTCGCTTTCTTCCCCCAGCTCACTGGATGAATACCTACCATCCCAACGAGCTTTCCTTTGTAACGTATGCCACTTTCAAAACCATCTCCCTCTGCAAATTTCTTTAACCACATCGGAAAAATCTCATCATAAGCATCAGCAGATTTCGTCCCATCTACCCAAGGGAGCCATTTTCGTAAATGATTACGGTTTTGATCTAATAATTGATATAATTCCTCTTTATGATGTTTTTCTAGTAATTGTAGTTCGATTTCGTCATCTACTCGGAGTGTGAACATGTTTTTTAGTCCCCTTTTTAGTTTTCTTATTATTCTAACACTTATATTTCAAAACGCGTACCAATATATCAACGATTTTTGAAATATATCGAACACAACTCCATATATATAGACGTTTCAACATTAATGCATAACCACGACAACATAAAAAAGACGCACAGCTAAGCTATGCGTCTTTTCTATTACTTCTCTGCAACTTGAACTTCTTTTACGTAAGCTGCTTCGAATTTTTGGATGTCACCTGCGCCCATGAAAATTAGAACGCCGTTTTTATGTTTCTTTAATACATCCGTTGTTGTATCTGTAATTAGCTCTGCACCGTCAATACGCTTTTGCAGATCTTCGATTGTTAATTCACCTTTATTTTCGCGCGCTGATCCGAAAATATCACATAAGTATACTTGATCAGCTTTGCTTAGGCTTTCTGCGAACTCATCTAAGAACTTTTCTGTACGTGAGAATGTGTGTGGCTGGAATACAGCGACAATTTCACGCTCTGGATGTTTTTGACGAGCAGCTTCAATCGTTGCATTAATCTCTGTCGGATGGTGTGCGTAGTCATCGATGATTACTTGCTCTCCCATCGACTTTTCATTAAAGCGACGTTTTACGCCTTCAAAAGTTGTTAATTGATGTTTTACTGCTTCTACATCAACATTTTCATAATGGCAAAGCGCGATTACTGCTAACGCATTTAATACGCTGTGATTGCCGTATCCTGTAATTTTGAACGTATCATAGTACGTGTTACGAACGAATACATCGAATATCGTGCCATCTGTTCTCTTTTGGATGTTGCGTGCTTGGAAATCATTATCTTCTCCAAATCCATAGAAAATAACAGGTACTTTCGCTTGAATTTTTTGAAGTTCTTCATCATCTCCACATGCAATAATGCCTTTTTTCACTTGCAATGCCATCTCTTGGAATGCACTGAATACATCATTGATGTCTGCAAAATAATCTGGATGATCAAAATCAATATTCGTCATAATTGCATAGTCTGGATTATAAGACAAGAAATGACGACGATACTCACAAGCTTCAAATACAAAATACTTACTATTTTCTACCCCATGCCCTGTTCCATCTCCAATAAGGTAAGATGTCGGGTGTGCACCTTGCATTACATGGGCTAACAAACCTGTTGTTGATGTTTTTCCGTGTGCACCAGTTACAGCAACACTTGTGTATTGGCTCATCAGGTCACCTAAGAAATGATGGTAACGATGGACTGGGATGTTTAATTCTTTTGCTGCTACGATTTCTTCATGCGTATCAGGAAATGCATTTCCTGCAATAATCACTTGTCCTTCTTCTACATTATTCTTATCAAAAGGAAGGATCGAGATACTACGCTTTTCCAACGCTGTTTGTGTAAAGAAACGCTTTTCATAATCAGACCCTTGAACAGTATGCTTCATATCATGAAGAATTTGCGCTAATGAACTCATTCCTGTTCCTTTAATTCCTACAAAATGGTAAACTGTCATCTTAAAGAACCTCCAACATTTCGAACTAATACAACGGCCTATCTATAAGACAGTATATGAATCTTTTCTTATTTTGGTAATCATCATACATTTTTGATGTAGTGAAGTTATTTTTTCCCTTCACTTATCAGGATAAACTCGTACGTACTTCTTTATATGTCCATAACAAGTCCATTATAGCAAAAAAGAAGCCGCTATACTATGATAACAGAAAAACTGATAGGGTCAATCACCTATCAGTTTTTCTCTCTTTTACATCTCTTCTCTTTTTTCTAATTGAACACGCTCTAAACGTGGGTTTGGACGATATTTACGACCAGCTTTTGCTTCTGGTTTCCCATTTAATTCTACATTATCACCAGTAAAGCCAATATTCATTTTTAATAAGCTACTTCCTACCCCGTATATGTCAACAGGTACGTTTTGAGCTTCAAATTCACGAATACGCTTCTCATCAAATCCACCAGTTACAACGATGTCTACATGCTGGAATCCTTCTTCATCAAGTGCTTTACGAAGTGCGAATACAAGCGATGGGTTTACACCACGTGGATCGAATGTTCCAAGTACTTCTGGGTGGCGAATGAAGTATTGATCAATCATCGTGCGGGACGTATCTACACGTACACCTTTTAATGTTGATCCAAATTCACGCGCTACGCGAAGTGCATCTGTAATGACATCATTGTTGTAATCAATTAATACAACTAATTCATCTTCTGGGAATTTCTTATGATATGCTTTTGCCGCTTCCACAACATCACCATTAAACATTTGAATTAATGCGTGAGGCATCGTCCCCATACCACTTTTGCCCCACCATTCATTCATCGCATGCGTCGCTTGTGCGCTCATACCTCCGATGTATGCTGCATAACCGTCACCAGCTTGTTGTGTATAATGATCGTCACGATCTCCCATGAAAATAACTGGTTTTTCTTTATCTACGCTACGCGCAGCTTGGACAACGTTATATACGTTTGTCGCAACCGATGTACGACGAGCTAAAATCCCATCAATGACACCTTCTAAAAATCCGAAATTTTCATAAGGACCATGAATTGTTAACACTGTTTCAAATGGACTAATTTTATCGCCATCTTTTAAAGAATTAATCTCAAGTTCCTCAGGATTTTTAGCGAATGTTTGTAGCAATGCAATTACTTCATCCGTTCCGCAAAGAACTGCATTTTCCTTTTGGAAAAATTGCATCGTTACAACACTTTTCGGGCGAAATTCTTCAATGATTTCTCTAGTCTTTAAAAAGTAAACGGCAGAGAACCAACCTTCTCCAACGCGTTCGTCAAATTTAAATGTTTTATTTGTTAGTCTATTTATTTCACCTTTTAATTTTAATTCAATTTCTTTCATGTCGCTTTACTCCCTACTTTACTATCCAACATTTTCTCTTAGTATACAGCATAACCGTTTACTATACATTTGTTTCCTGCATAGCAGCGAATTCATCCTCAGAAATAAGGACATCTCTTGGCTTCGTTCCTCTTGCTTCAGAAATAATTCCTTGCGATTGCATCTCTTCAATGAGACGTGCTGCGCGATTATAACCGATGCGGAATTTTCGCTGTACAGAAGATGTGGACGCTCCCCCTTGTTCTACAACAAATTGACATGCTTCGAAGAACAATTCGTCTTCCGACTCAGCTTGTTCTGTTTTCGCTAATAAATCCTCTTGCTTAAATAAATAATTCGGCTTCATTTGCTTTTTCACATGATCAACTGTCTTTTCAATCTCATCATCCGATACATATACACCTTGTACACGAACAGGCTTAGATGTACCGTTCCCTAAGAATAACATATCACCACGGCCAAGTAATTTCTCCGCGCCACCAATATCGATAATCGTACGCGAATCAACTTGAGATGATACAGTAAACGCAATACGCGTTGGAATGTTTGACTTAATTAAACCTGTAATAACATCTACAGATGGACGCTGCGTCGCTACTAATAAATGAATACCACAAGCACGTGCTTTTTGTGCAATACGACAAATCGCTTCCTCAACATCACCAGGTGCTACCATCATTAAATCGGCTAACTCGTCAATGACAATAACGATATAAGGTAATGTTTCTCCCGGAATTTCTCGCTCACTTACAATCGTATTATAACGAGTTAAATCACGAGCACCTGCGTGCGCAAACAATTCATAACGACGTTCCATTTCCTCAACTGCCCATTTTAATGCAGCTGTTGCTGCTTTTACATCCGTAATAACAGGTGCTACAAGATGTGGAACAGAATTGTATGGTGCAAGCTCAACCATCTTCGGATCGATTAACATTAACTTCACTTCATGTGGTTTCGCTTTATATAAAATACTCGTTAAAATCGCGTTAATACACACACTTTTACCTGAACCCGTTGCACCCGCAATAAGTCCGTGCGGCATTTTTCGAATATCCGTTACAATTGGATCCCCTGAAATATCAAGCCCCAGCGCAACAGTAAGCGGTGATTCACTCTTTGTGAATACAGGACTTCTTAAAATTTCACGAAGAAATACTGGCTTACTTTCTTTATTTGGAACCTCGATTCCAATCGCACTCTTCCCTGGAATCGGTGCTTCAATACGAATATCTTTCGCAGCTAAGCTTAACTTAATATCATCACTTAAATTTGTAATTTTATTTACTTTCACACCTGGGTCTGGCTGCACCTCAAAACGAGTGACTGCCGGACCTTGCGATACATTAATAACATGTGCTCCAACGTGAAAATTATTAAACGTTGTATCTAATAATTCTTTCTGCTCCTCTAACCATTCTGTATTATCTAACGCTGATTGCTGTGGAATCGACAACAGCGCTAATGGCGGAACAGTGTATGTCGGTGGTGTGTACAATACATTTCGCATATCGTTCTCTCTTTGATTTACAACATATGCTTTCTCTTGTACTTCCGTACTTGAAATTGGCTTTTGTACTTGCTCTACCACTACTTGCTGTATTGGTTGTTCTTCCACTTGTGGCTCTGCTACTACTTGCTGCACTGGGTGCTCTTCCACTTGTGGTTCTGCTACTACTTGCTGCACTGGGCGTTCTTCCACTTGTGGTTCTGCTACCACCTGCTGCATTGGGTGCTCTTCCACTTGTGGTTCTGCTACCTCTTGCTGCACTGGGCGTTCTTCCACTTGTGGCTCTGCTACTACTTGCTGCATTGGGTGCTCTTCCACTTGTGGTTCTGCTACCACCTGCTGCATTGGGTGCTCTTCCACTTGTGGTTCTGCTACTACTTGCTGCACTGGGCCTTCCACTTGTGGTTCTGCTACCTCTTGTTGCACTGGCTTATTCTCTACTCGTACATTAGCAGAAGGCTGCATTGCATTTGCTCTAGCTGCATGTCTTTCCATTAATCGTGTTCTATCTTGTTTCAACATAACAACATTAAATGGTACATGACGCTTTTTCTCACGTTTTGGTTCTTCTTTTTGTACAACTGGTTGTTCTTCTGCGACTGGTGTTTCCTCGGCAACTGGTTGTTCTTCTACGACTGGCGCTTCTTCTACAACTGATTGCTCTTCTACGACCGGTGCTTCTTCTACAACTCGTTGCTCTTCTGCGACTAGTGTTTCCTCGGCAACTGGTTGTTCTTCTACGACTGGCGCTTCTTCTACAACTGATTGCTCTTCTACGACCGGTGCTTCTTCTACAACTTGTTGCTCTTCTACAACTTGTTGCTCTTCTACAACTTGTTGCTCTTCTGCGACTGGCGCTTCTTCTACAACTGGTTGTTCTTCTGCAATTAAAACATCCGCAAAGCTTTGAACATCTTTCTTCGTTTGTTCATCAGCCTCAGCAACATGTATGAATTCACTCTTTTGTTCAATTGCTTCATCTTCTTGCTGAATTTCCTCAAGTGCTACAAATGTCTCTACTACAGGCGCGTTTATTTCTGCAATTACTTTAGCTTCTTCTGACTCTTCTGCTTCCGCAATTACTTCCACTTCTTTTGACTCTTCTACTTCCGCAATTACTTCAGCTTCTTCTGACTCTTCTACTTCCGCAATTACTTCCACTTCTTCTGACTCTTCTGCTTCCGCAATTACTTCTACTTCTTCTGACTCTTCTGTTTCTGTAATTACTTCCACTTCTTCTGACTCTTCTGTTTCTGTAATTACTTCCACTTCTTCTATCTCTTCTGTTTCCGCAATTACTTCTACTTCTTCTATCTCTTCTGTTTCTGTAATTACTTCTACTTCTTCTGACTCTTCCGCTTCTGCAATTACTTCCACTTCTTCTGACTCTTCTGCTTCCGCAATTACTTCAGCTTCTTCTGACTCTTCTGTTTCTGTAATTACTTCTACTTCTTCTGACTCTTCCGCTTCTGCAATTACTTCAGCTTCTTCTGACTCTTCTGTTTCTGTAATTACTTCCACTTCTTCAGGTGCCTCTGTTTCCATAACTACTTCTTCAAACTCTTCCGTTTCTGCAATTACTTCTACTTTTGACACTTCTTCTAGTATTTCCACAATGATTGTTTCTTCAAGTTTTTCTTCTGCTTTGACAATCACTGATTCTTCTGGAGCTTGCTTTTCTACTTCAATAGTAGGTTGTTTTATTTCTGTATTACGTTTAATTTCTTCTGATAATATTGTATCCTCGTGCTCTACTTTAGAAGCTACTAATTCTTCTTGTAGATTGTTTTTGTTTAACACCACTACATCTTTTTCTAGCTTAGCACTTTCCATCTGCTCAGCTACTGTTTTATGAAGTAATTCATCCGCTGAAACTTCCTGCGGTGTACTCATTTCTTGAATCACTTCTTTTTCTTCTACTAAAGGCACTTGGCGTTCAATTTCATAACCGTTTTTCTCTAGCCATTGATCAACTACTGACTTTTCTTCCTTTTTATTCTCTTCATATTGTTGCTCCCCTTGCTGGTTAGCAGCTCTATGACTAGAAGAAGTTGGTGCTTGTCCTTCTGAGAAATCAGATAATGTATATCCTTTTTTCTCTAACCATGCATCAACGACTGATTTACCCTCTACAGATATTTCAAGGTCTTCTCTTTCCTTTACTTCCTCCTGCTTTTCTTCCTTTTTCTCTACTGAAGGACGATTATATCCATAAATTGGCGAAATCATTTCTGTTGGACGAAATGGTCTACGGTTACTCTCTTGCGAAGGTACAGATGCCTTTTTAACGACAGACTCCCGCACCGGTTCATATTGCACTTCCGGCTCTTCATATGTAGAAACTACCTTTTCCACATACGGTCGTCTGCTTCTTTCCACCTTTATTCCTCTTTGGGCAGTCGGTTCTTCATATGTTACTCCTTGAACAGGTTGTTCTTCGAAGCGATTTACTTCGCTTTCATCCTCTTCATCGAACCCATTATCCGGTACTAAAGGAAAACGGCATTTACCTGCATTCCTACTTGCCATTTGTGCTTCTCTTGCTTCAGTGTAGTGGTTTACACGAGGAATTTTCGGCTGACTTTCAATTTGCTTTGGTACTTCTTTATTCATCGCTGTTTGTTCTTCCTCTTTGTTAAACAGCTTTTTCATCCAATCTAACATGCTTACCACTCTTTCTACTAAATAGTAACATCCTTTATTGTATCAGCATTCGGCAAAAAGTGCAGGTAAAATTAAGCATGTCATATTTATCCACAATATTCTAATTTACGAGTGTTTCATATGAAAAAACGCAGCCTTTCATATAAGACTGCGCTTAAGCTTTACTCTTCTGATATGCATCTATGCTATCCGTTACACTTTGCAATAAAGAATTTACATATTGCGGGTCAGATAATTTTTTATCTTCTTCATGGTTTGACATAAACCCAAGTTCTAATAACACACCAGGAACCTTTGCCCAATTAAATCCAGAAAGATCATCCCGAAATTTAATTCCATTTACTTTTACTTGCTGGTTCTCCCTCATTTTATTTACAATCATTTGAGAGATTTGAAGACTTTCCGCATAAATCTCTTTCGTATACGGACTTCCTTCTGCCGGCGTCAATACAGCGAATCCACTTTGGTTTGGATTTTCAGAACCATCTGCATGAAGACGTAAAAATAAATTAGCCTTATGATTATTTGCGAATGTCGCCCTTTCTTTATTACTTATATCAACGTCTTGTGATGTTCTCGTCATTAATACTTGTATCCCTTTTGCTTCAAGCTTTTCTTTTAATAAAAAAGCCATTTCTAATACACGTACAGCCTCTCTCTTTTTCGTCACAACACCTGTTGTACCGTCTGTCACTTTATATTTTTGCGTTGTTGCCCCTGGTCCAATCGGCTCTAAATTTAAATTCGCTTTTTGTTGATGCCCTGGATCAATAACGACGAGAAACTTCTCTTGTTTTTCATTACTCTCTATTTTTTGTTCATTATTTTGCACTGGTTGCTCAGTCGGCTGCACTGGCGTAGTTTCTTCTTTCTTTTCATCAGATGATACTTCCTCTTGCTTATGTTCTACTTGGTCATTCGTTTGAATTGCTTGCGATTCTTCGTTCTTTTCTTGTTCTTGCTTCTTTTCTACCGGTGCGTCTTCTTTGGTATCTTTGTTTTTCTCTTGTATAGAAGATGTAGTTTCTTTTTTCGGCTGCTCTTGTGAACAA
Organism: Bacillus cereus group sp. BceL291; assembly: GCF_051776705.1. Taxonomy (NCBI): domain Bacteria; kingdom Bacillati; phylum Bacillota; class Bacilli; order Caryophanales; family Bacillaceae; genus Bacillus; species Bacillus cereus group sp. BceL291. The sequence continues at coordinate 185,780 of NZ_JBPWAP010000001.1, forward strand.
CCGGCCATATATATTCCAATGAATGCAATCATGCTCATTATTTTTATATACTTCATACTTCTCCCCCATCACTTTGCACCGGATTCAAAGTTTTTCTTATAATTGCCCTATAATCTCATCTATATTTCCAATATAAACTGGCTGCCATTTTTCTGTACCACGTTCTGCAGTATAAAGCGGATAAGCGGCATCATCTATATTTACGAAAACTAGATCGCCCATATCCGTTTCATATCCAATTGTAATCCATTCTTCTTTCCATTTTCCGTGTTCTTCACTTATTAATGAATTTTTATGTTTATCGTATCGGTAACCGATTTGTCCTTTTTCTAATTCACTTTCACTAAACAAATATATTTCATAAGTACCTAGCTCAACATCTTGCTGTTTTGAAGTTTCAATTCGTTTTAGAAGTTCTGCGATTTTTGGTTGCTGTTTCATACGTCTATCTCCTTCTATTTTTCTAAATTTTAACTAGTTTGTTTATAAAATACAATATAGATTTTAAGAAAAAAGGTGACATCCTTATCATATTAACAATTTTTTGAATATATCTATCACTACTCTCAATATATCAACGATTTTTTAAATATATCTATCACTATTCTCAATATATCAACGATTCAACACGAAATTTCGAATTACCAACAATGAATGCAAAAAAAAGAGAGGTTGTCCAAAAGGACAACCTCTCTTTTCTTATATCAATTAAAATTTGAACTCTTGTCCAACTTCAAAGCTATCTTCTAATACAAGAATACCTTTTTCTTGTGGAGCATCTGGAAGCTCTAATTCACGTGCAGAGCAGATCATTCCAGAAGAAGGAACACCGCGAAGCTCAGCTGGCTTGATTAACATACCGCTTGGCATTACAGCGCCGATTTTTGCAACGACAACTTTTTGTCCTGCATCAACGTTTGGTGCACCACATACGATTTGTAATGTTTCTGTACCGATTTCTACTTTACAGATGTTTAACTTATCAGCATTTGGATGTTTTTCTTTTTCAGCTACATAGCCTACAACAAATTTCGGAGAAAGATCTGCTTCTACTGTTTCTTCAAAGCCATTCTTCGCTAAAATTTCGTTGATTTTCTCTACAAGCTCTTTCGTTAATGTAAGGTTGCCTGTTTCTTTTACTTCTAAGTAAGAAGATGCATTAAAGATGTTGAATCCTGCTGTCTCGTTGCTTTCACGATCGTATACGCGTGCAACATCTCCTTTGCGATCAAAAGTACGGTTCTCTAAAGTAATATCTTGTAAGGCAACAATTAAAGTGTCACCAATTCCTTCAAGGTTGTAAAAAACGTTCACTTCGTTCATCCTTTCTCTTTTCCATCTGTCTTCTTCCGATTTTTCGCTAAAATAAAGATTGGTTCAAATTCTCCATCTTCATATACGAATGAAAGTGATGTAATCGGAACATGCCCTTCGGCAAAAAATTTCATTGTCATTTGTGCAATAATATCATAACCGATTTCGTTGACGATATCAGCAATAATTAATACATCTTGGTGAGGAACAGCAACAACCATGTCACCAGAAATCTTTTCACGCATCGATTGTAGTAACGATTCGTTTAAAATACGAGTCGCGTCATACCCATCATTTGTGTTTAAAAAGTAGAATGTATTCCCCGCTACTGTGTCTTGTTTAAATTCATAACCTAATGAGCGTGCGTTGAATAATGCCATTTCACGCACTTGCTGTTCTGTAAGTTCTAATTTTTGTAATAGACGCTCGTCAATTAGTCGATACGTTTTATTCGAATCTAACGCATAGTAAATACGTGTTTCCGCCGTATGATCCGTCATAATAAACGGATTTCCTTCTTCTGCTTGTTTCGGGAAAGAAGTAGAGCGAATAACAGGTAAAATTTTCGCTCCGCTATTTTCTTCTTTATGCATCGCAATTAGCGCTTCTTGTACGTAATAAGCAACTTCTTCAATTGCCTTTTCTTTGTTCACTTCCCATTTTGCCACAACTCCTGGAAGCGATACGTTAATACCTTTTTTGGAGTCTTTTTGTTCAATACGTAAAACTTCTTTCTCACTATCATACTGAAAGTCCCATTCTGGGCGAGATAATTTCTTTATTAACTCATCTTTCATCTTTTTACTTGTCATCTTCATCTCTTTTTCCTCCCTTCCAAAAAAATAACCTCCCCCGCGAAGGTAGAGGTTGTTTTACAATTCAATTGGCAAATTGCCTTATTTTAAACCTTCAATGAACTCTTCGATTTGTTCTTGTGTTTTACGATCTTTGTTTACATAGCGACCAGTTTCTTCACCTTTATTGTACGCTACAAAGCTCGGAATGCCAAATACGTCTAATTTTACGCATAGATCAATAAACTCATCGCGATCTACATAGTAAAATGAGAAATCACTATATTTCTCTTCTACTTCTGGCATAAATGGGTCTACAAAGCGGCAGTCTGGGCACCATTCTGCTGAGAACATAAAGACTACATTCTCTTCATTTTTTAATTGTTGGAATTGCTCCATGCTTTCTAATGACTTCATCTATATTTCCTCCTCTAACGAGTGCATTTTTCATGTTATAATCTTTCTTTTATACTACCATACATCGCGCACGGTGCAAGGTTTATGCTTGCTTTTTGTCATACTTATATTGCCCAACTAACAACTTAACAACGTGTACAAATAATTCCGTACGGTCGACATAATCCTCTGTAAAAATACCGATCGCACCTTCGTGACTACGAATATCTTTTCTCTGCACAAACTCTTCCATCACTTCGCTTAATTCCTTACCATCTTCAAGAGGTGCTAAAAAATCGTCTGGTAACGTAATACGCGCTCCTCCGGCCACAAATACTTTCCCATCACTTGTTGCTAGCGCGCCCCAGTTACACATAAATAAACCGTGCTCCGTTTTCATTACGCCGCCTTCTAGCCCAATACCAATTGGAGCTTCTCCTTCCTCTAGCGCTCGCTTCGCTCTATTGATCGCTCCTTGCATCGTCTCTTCATCTGAGAAAGGCTGAGCTGATACTCCTGACGGAACAGAAAGAGATGTAATTTCAGCATCTTTCCAAACCTTCTCCACAGCGCCAACCTTCGTTTTATTCTTCGATCCAACTACTACTTTCATTTCGTTCACCTCTATAAAAATTCATCATTCTATTCTAATATCCGCTTCGGCACAAATTAAGTACCAACCACTACCACACACCATCAGGGAATTCCTTCTCCCCATAAAAGAAGGTCGCTTTCTACAATATTACTGGTCCTAAACACAAAAACAGGCTTCTTCTTTCTTCCTACCCGCGGTCTTAATACATCATTCGAGCACCCATTAGGCACTAACCGCCACCACTCATCGCTGGGTCATCTATTCAACCTAAAAAAAGAAGGGTTTTTCGCCCTTCTTCTCTACGCGTTATTCTTAATTGTCTCTAACGTCGTTTTATCTGTTGTTCTTACAAGCTTCGTAATTAATTCTTTCGCCGCTGCATAATCATCAACATGTAAAATTGAAGCATGTGTATGAATGTAGCGTGCACAAACACCAATTACTGCTGATGGGATACCAGAGTTACTTGTATGTACACGGCCCGCATCTGTACCACCTTGTGAAATAAAGTATTGGTACGGAATGTTGTTTGTTTCTGCTGTATCTAAAATGAATTCGCGCATTCCTCTATGTGTTACCATCGTGCGATCATAAATACGAAGAAGAGCACCTTTTCCTAATTGACCGAACTGCGTTTTGTCACCAGATGCATCGTTTGCTGGACTTGCATCAAGCGCATAAAAAATGTCTGGTTGAATCATATTTGCAGCTGTTTGTGCTCCGCGGAGGCCTACTTCTTCTTGTACAGTAGCACCAGAATATAATGTATTTGGTAATGTTTCATCTTTTAATTCTTTTAACAATTCGATTGCAAGACCACATCCGTAACGGTTGTCCCAAGCTTTCGCCATAATTTTCTTCTCATTTGCCATCGGCGTGAATGGGCAAATCGGCACGATTTGTTGTCCTGGTTTTACACCAATTTCAATCGCATCTTCATAACTATCTGCACCTATATCAATTAACATATTTTTTATATCCATCGGTTTTGCACGTTGCGCGTCACTTAATAAATGAGGAGGAATAGAACCAACAACCCCAATAACAGGACCATTCTTCGTCATAACTTGTACACGCTGTGCTAATAAAACTTGGCTCCACCATCCGCCTAACGTTTGAAAACGAAGCATTCCGTTTTTGGTAATTTGCGTAATCATGAAACCTACTTCATCCATATGACCTGCTACAAGAACACGCGGGCCAGTTCCGTCCCCTTTTTTCAGACCAAATACGCTCCCTAAACCGTCTTGTACAATTTCATCTGCATATTTGCTTAATTCTTGTTTCATAAAACGGCGTACATCATGTTCAAAACCTGATGCACCTTGTAATTCTGTTAACGTACGAAATAATTGTAATGTCTCTTTATTCACGAAGTCCCCTTCTTTCAAACCTTAGTAGAATACCCCTTTTATTGTAACGAAATTTTCGAAATGTTTCTAGTTTCTTCTTTTTTAGCTGTATTTGCTTTATAATTATTATCGGTACACTATTTTTATTTTATAGAATTGAGGTGAATATATGAGCTGGAAAGGTTTAGTAGCAGGTCTTGGCGTTGGGTTCGCAGCTGGTTATCTCGTTGCAAACAAAGTACAAGAACAATCCCATATTTCTTCAGAAAAAGCATTGAAAATGGTGAAACAAGCATTAAGTCATAAAGGTGAAATTACTGGCTCTTGGGTACATATGGTTCCAGAGACATTTGAAAAATATGATGTCGCATATGAAGTTTATCGCGGCGGTCTTACAACAATGTTAAATGATATACAAGAACGATTTGAATTTTTAGTTGATGCTAAAACAGGTACTGTTTTAGAGGTTATAGCAGCATAAAAAGGAGGGTTCCCATTAGGTGAACCTCTTATTTTTTTGAAATTGCGGGTATTGATTAAAATTATATCAGCGATTTTCCGAATATATCGGCGCAACTCAATTTATATCAGCGATTTCCCAATTATATCGGCGCAACTCAATTTATATCAGCGTTCGTTTAAATATATCGACTTACCGACAAAACCCGACAATAAAAAAGAGGCTGCTCCAATAAATATGATGGAACAACCTCCTATTTTTATGCTTCTATACTCGTTTTCCGTTCTATTTTTTCTACGATATGCCCTTCCTCATTCCACTTCACAGCGCGATAATATGCGTCATGGTAAAACGTAAACCATGCCTCTTTTTCAGCACCATACTTCATCCACTTTTGCTTATTTTCAATCGAGGTCATCGGATAATCGTCGTATGCCATTACCCATAATACATTTTGATGTGCGTGCGTCGGTAATAGGTCTGCTAAATGAAGCATCGTTTCCCCATGGCTTTCTAAAGCAATAACTGCATGTCCATCACTATGACCACCTGTATGCACCATTTTTATTTCATCTGTAATTTCTATTTCTTGCTGGAACGTAACAACTTGATCTACAATCGGCTCCCAATTTTCCTTCCAATATGTATTACGGGATCTAATATTTGGGTTCCTCATTTCATTCCACTCTGTTTCACTTACGTAAACTTTCGCGTTCGGAAACGCTGGTACAAGGTGATCACCTTCCCATTTTGTTAAACCAGATGCATGATCAAAATGAAGGTGCGTCATTAAAACATAGTGAATATCTTCTGGCTTTAATCCTAGTTTTTCTAATGATTCATAAACCGATGATTCTTCTGTTACACCTTGATTCCGCTTCATCTTCTCATTCAATTTACCGTTTCCTATTCCGGAATCAATGAGCATATTTCCGTCTTTCGTTTGCAAAAGTAACGGATCTGTTCGTAAATAAATATGATTTGTATCATTATGTTTATACTTACGTGACCAAAGTACTTTCGGCACAACACCAAACATCGCTCCCCCGTCTAAATGTGTATTCCCGCCTTTTAACCACGTTACTTTTATATCTCCAATTTGTAACTGTTCCATTACACATCCCCCTTTCAATTAATCTTAACATAAAATTCTGATTATTTTAGATGTAAAAAAACCTATGCATTACTGCATAGGCTCTGTACGATATTTTGCTTCAACTCGGTAAATACGATGACCTTTACTAGAGAATTTCTCTTCGTATTCAGTCATGATGTTACCTTCAAAGTCGCTGTTATGAAGATCTAAGCTTAAGTACGTTAGTAACATACCATACTCAGCCATACTCATAAGAGAATATTCAAATAGACCTTGGTTATCTGTTTTGAAATGAATTTCTCCGCCTTCTACTAACACTTCTTCGTAATTACGTAAAAATGTTTTATACGTTAAACGACGCTTCGTATGACGTTTCTTTGGCCATGGATCTGAGAAGTTTAAATAAACGCGATCAATTTCACCTTTCGCAAAGAAAACTGTTAAATCTTCAGCATCTTTATTAATTAACTTTAAGTTTGGTAATTCTTCTTCAATTAATTTATCAAGTGCATCTACAACAACACTTGTGAATTTTTCAATTCCAATATAATTAATATGTGGATTCGCTTTTGCCATATCATACATGAAGCGGCCACGACCTGTACCTACTTCAATGTGAATTGGTTGTTCGTTTCCAAATACTTCTTTCCAGCTACCAGCGCGCTCCTCTGGGTTTCCGATTACGATATGTGAATATTCATTAATTCGATCCATTGCATACGGTTTATGTCTTAAACGCATAGATGTTTCCCTCTCTTTACATAGCTATTTTAAAGGAATAATTCCTTCTTTCTTTTTTAATCAATCTACCAAACAAAAAACCAAGTACGTACGAGCACTCGGTCCGTTTCTTTCAAGTATAAGATGTACCATTTTGATAAAAACTACATACAGCATTAAACATTCCATGACGAAACAGCTTTTTCTCTTACATTTGAAGAGAAAAACAATCGAAAGGATGATCCGTTCATGCCAATTAATCAACAACATCAATTAGAAGTGCTGAAAGATATTTTAGTCAACCACCAAAGTGATTGCTGCGGGACAGTTTCAGAATGCGAGCAATTAGAGCGCCTCATTCAATCGTTACTCGCAAACGATAATATAAGTAGTGACGCTAAAACAATGCTAAACGATGTATATTCTTATAGTCAATCGGGTAAATCTTCCTCTAATTTGGACAACCATATTTCCAATAATCAAGAACAACTTACTCAGTGGATTGCTGGAATGGACAATTTTTCTTAAGTATTATTCTGAAGCAAGTAGTTGCTGTAAATATTGATGCCAATATTCAGCTTCTGCTTGCTGTTTTTTTGTTGTATGCCATTGAATAGACAAAATCGTTTGTGCTATCACATACCATCTCATACGCCTAAGCAGCGATTCATCCATTTCAATATCATAATAACCGAGCCACTCACTCCACTCCTGGCGCGGAATGTACCAATATAATAACATACCGAGGTCTAGAGCTGGGTCAGCAATTACAGCTCCATCCCAATCAATTAAAAACAATTCATCTTCATCCGACAATAGCCAGTTGTTATGGTTTACATCACAATGGCATACAACGAATTCATTGTATTCAATAGCTTTTAATGAATCCATTAAATATTGAAGGCCTTGCTGAATTGTTTCATCATCCCTTATATCTCCTCTTAAAACGAGTTGCAGTTGTTGTAATAACTCTTGTGCGTGAAGCGGCTGCTTCCCAAGTCTTTGAATCATCTGTACAAGCGCTTTAGAGGAGTGTATTTTCTTCAAAAGTTTCGCAACACGTTCTAGTTTCATATCCTCTGGCTCTAGCTTCTGTCCCGGAAGCCATTTTTGAGCAGAAATTACATCACCATTCGTTACCCTTCTTGTCCAAAGTAATTTTGGAACAATTCCTTCTGCTGACAATACCGCTAAAAAGGGCGATGTATTCCGCTTTAAAAATAACTTCTGTTGTCCGTTTTGCGCAATATATGCATCGCCCGTTACTCCACCAGCCGGTACAAGACTCCACTCTTTTCCTAATAATTGTTCCAACCATTCCATATTCATTACCCGTTAACAAATCCTTATCTTTTATAGTTATGAAAAGAAAAACCGCAACATTTCTACACATGTTGTGGATTCATATATTTTACTGTAAATGAAAAGAAAAATTAGCCTAAGCCAAAAATCCTCTATTTTATTTTACAAAACCTGTCATAGAATGACAACTTATCAAAATCGTCACCTTTGTCAATTCTACATTTATTACATTCTCATCGTCAAGTAGCGATTTGTCACATTATCGTCAATATATACGTGCTAATTGGAGCGAGCCTAAGTTCCTTTCCTCTAAATGAAGAAATTGGCTCTATTTTCGCTTCGTTTTCGTTTACTAACACATGCCACGTTGCTTCTTTCGGAAGTTGCACAGTTTTAGCTTCTAAACCGCTATTAAATAAGACGATAATCTCTTTCCACGGCCCAAACGATTCTGCATGCTCTAGGTGATATGCAAGTACTTCTGTAGATGTTTGTAAAAAAGTCATATGTTTTTTTATAAGGTCTGCATTTTGTAATCGGAATGCCCCATGCTCTTTACGAATCGCAATTAAACCTTTTATATAGTTAACGGTCTCTATCTCTTTCTCTTTTTGATCCCAATCTAATTGATTGATCTCATCATTTGCATTATAACTATTTTCATTTCCTTTCTTCGTACGATAAAACTCTTGTCCTGCGTGTAAGAAAGGAATGCCTTGTGAAAGAATAACCATTGCGCTCGCTAATAGGTGACGTTTTTTCAAAATCGTTTCTGATTCCTCATTACTGCGCACTAGTTTATCCCACATCGTCATATTATCATGACATTCTACATAGTTAATGCTTTGCGCCGGCTCTAAAAACAGCCCTGTTTCTTTCATACTTAAAAGACTTCCTGCTGCAATATACTGCAAATGATTACAGTCTACATGCCCACCAAATGCAAAACCACGCTTATTTATATGAAATGTACTCCCTTTTATCCCATCACGAAATTGATCATTAAACTGCGCGATATGTGGCATTTTCTTCGCATTATTTAACGTTGCTTTTTCCTCAAGAGGAAGCGGTGTTTGTAAATCCCATCCTTCTCCTAATAACAAAGCATCTCGTTTTATGTTTCGCACTTCTTTCTCTATCATATTCATTGTATCAACATCTAAAATTCCCATTAAATCGAATCGGAATCCATCGACATTGTATTCAGTAAGCCAATATAAAATAGACTCTACAATGAATTTCCTCATCATTTTCCGTTCAGATGCTATATCATTTCCGACTCCCGTCCCATTAGAAGGCATACCATCTTCACCATGACGAAAATAGTATCCTGGAACAAGCTTCTCAAATGATGATAGCTCTCTTTCATAAACATGATTATATACAACATCTATAATCACCCTAATACCTTGTTCATGAAATGTTTCAATTAGTTGTTTGCACTCAACTATCCTGTTATACGAATCAGAGGGGTTTGTAGCATAATATCCTGTTGGTGCATTGTAATATAATGGATTGTACCCCCAATTATAGGCAGAAGAAGGATTCGCCTCATCCACACCACCGAAACAATATAAAGGCAATAATTCAACATGCGTAACGCCTAAATCTTTTATATGAGACAAACCTGTCAATGTCCCATTTTGTCCTGTTGTTCCTTCTTCCATTAGCCCTTTATACGTCCCTTTTTTACTCACTCCACTGTTCGGATGAATAGTAGCATCACGAATATGCAATTCATACAATATGGCATCTGTCATTGCTTGTAATGGTGGTAATTGCTCTCGTTTCGTTACAGTCGTCTTTTCTAAATCGATAACAATGCCATACTTTCCATTTACAGTCACTGACTTTGCGTAAGGATCCACCGCTTCGTTCCATATTAAATTAATACAAACAAGAAATGTATAGCGTGCTCCGTCTAAATCACCTTGTAATGTTTGAATCCAAACTCCGTTTTCTCCCCTGTACATTTCATGATCGGTATATTCTTTATCGCTCTTATAAATTCTTACTTTCGCAAGCCTTGCAGTTGGGGCCCATACTTTAAATGTCGTTTCTTGTTTTTGATACACAGCACCTAAATCTGTACCTTTGTAATAATACTTTTCATCGAAAATTTTTGTTCGAATAACAGCACCTATTTGTAAATCAGTTTCTTCATTCCGTTCATCTCGTACTGTATAATACTTCCCCACATCTAGCGGCTCTTCTATAAAGCACTCATACTTCGTTGCATCTGGAAGCGCAATAGTATGAGCAATCGGTAAATCTTTCACATTACTTCCTTCTTGCAAACGAAATGTCCGACTTGTTCCATACGCATGTGGGAGCAAAATTGTAATTTTATTCATTTCATCTAAATAGGCATCAAATGGACGTTTTACTTTCAACATAAAAAAATCACCATCATTCTCAAAGTTAAAATAAAGTGAAACTTTAATGAGCGAGAAAATTTTTCCATCCTCACTTATTATTAGCCTTCACCAATTAGGCGAGATAAAATGAGCTGCAAATGATAAGGCTTTTCTTATCAACAAGACTCTATACAGTAACTCCATTCTTCTCTATAGTATATTCACCTGCATAAAAAACGTTTTCAACATTCTATTTTTGTAATTTTATTTCAGCAATCGATTTATACTTCGGGGTTTCTTTCACGTGGGATTCGTATAAAGTAATTGTATCTGCTTGAAATGATATTTCAGGCACTTCTTTTATACTTTCTAAACGAAACTTTTCTTCTCCTATCCATTTACGAGCAACGGTAATATGCGGGTGATACGGGCGTATTTCTAGAGAAAATCCATTTTCTTCACAAATGGCATGTACTTGCTTTTGCAACTGAAACAAATCGTGATTCTCACTTACCTTCGCCCAAAAAATACGGGGCTGATCTTCCCTACCAAACGTTGAAAAACCTTGTAACGTGAACGATAGTTCTTTTGTTTCTGCAACTGTTTGTAATCCATTTTTTATTCCCTCTAATTGTTCCTCCGTTGCACTCCCTAAAAATGAAAGGGTAATATGATAGTCTTCTTTATGTACCCATGAACGAAATTGTAATTCCTCTTGCATGTCCTTTTTATAGTTATACAGCATTTCTTTTATATGATTCGGTAACGTAATTGCGACAAAATAATGCAGTTCCATGTACATCTTCTCCTTCTTTCTATTGTTGCTTTTCTTTCTTATCTCATTCAGGTAAAAAGAAGCCGCTCTCCAAAATAGAGAGCGGACATTATTTATATATCCATTACTTCGCTAATTCATGAATTGCTTGCGCGTAAATTGCTGTTGCTTTTAATAAGTCTTCAATTTCGATATACTCATCTTTTTGATGTGCAAGTTCTTCTTTTCCAGGGAATAGCGGGCCAAATGCCACACCAGCTTTTAATGAACGAGCATAAGTACCGCCGCCGATTGCTAATAGTTCTGCTTTTTCACCTGTTTGTTCTTCATACACACGTTGTAACGTACGGATTAATACGTGATCTTTATCGACGTGATGTGGGCGAGAATTAGAATAGTCGGCCACTTCAAAACCATGCGTACCAACATATTCTTTCAACTTCACAATTGTTTCTTCAAAGTTAGTTGTAACTGGGTAACGTACGTTTAGCCCTAAGTTACCACCGTTTTCTTTCGTATAAGAAATGCGACCGACATTCACTGTTAACGGACCGCTAATTTCATCTTTATAAGCAATAGTAGCTTTTTCACCAAAAATATCACCAGTAAATGTTTCTGTTGCAAATGTCGCAAATGCAGTTGCTTTTCCATTAAGTGAAACTGTAGTTAAGAAGTTTGCTAATAATAAACCTGCATTTTCTCCTTTTTCAGGAGTAGATCCGTGCGCTGAAATTCCTTCTATTTGCAACGTCACTGCATTTCCTTCTATAGTCGATTCCCCTATTTTTTTAGCATTTTGTAAATATTCTTCATATGCTACTGTAAGTTCATTTACATCTTCTCCTGTAATAACCGCTTCTGCAAAATCAGGAACCATATTTAAACGGCGCCCTGAATCAAATGAAACAAGTTCATATGTACCTTTTTTCTCTTCACTACCATTTTGCACAACTTGTATATCAGAAATTCCTTTTTCTGCATTAATAATTGGAAAGTCTGCATCTGGTGCAAAACCGATTGTTGGCATTTCTTCATTTTTAAAGTAGTGATCTACACATTTCCAATTACTTTCCTCATCTGTTCCTATAATCATACGAACACGTTTGGAAAGAGGTAAGCCTAATTCTTTCACAATTTTCATCGCATAATATGCTGCCATCGTTGGGCCTTTATCGTCAATTGCACCACGTGCAAAAATCTTTCCATCGCGAATATCCGCACTATATGCAGGAGTCGTCCAGCCATCTCCTTCTGGTACAACATCAACGTGACAAAGAATGCCTACTAACTCTTCTCCTTGTCCCATTTCAAGATGACCTGCATATCCTTCTAAATTTTTAGAAGCAAAACCTTCAGTTTCTCCTTTATGTAACATGAAAGATAAAGCTTTTTCTACACCTTCACCGAATGGTGCGCCCTCTTTCGCCGATTCTTCTTCCCATACACTTTTAATTTGTAAAAATTGTTGTGTATCACGAATTAAATCATCTTTTCGTTTCGCAACTTCTTCTGTCCAATTAATTGCTGACATCACGCATCCATCCTTCACTATATTGTTTCTTTCATCATAACAAACCGAAATCTCTTATGCCATACACGAAAACTAAATACCGAACAATTGTAATATTTCAGATATTTCTTATTAGTTTTTCTTTTATTTTTTCAAAAAAATTTGCAGGAATTTGGCGTTTTACGTAGAATTTTATGTGTTAGTTGACTGACCATATATACAATGTCAACTACCAATATTTTTCTATATGAATATTTGTTAAATTTCTGTAAAATTTAAGTAGATTAAAGCATGAATTTTATCATGTAGAGTACAATGGTAGTAACGACCTTCTTTCCTGAATGGGGTCAAAAAAACTAGTAGAGGAGTGGTTTTCTCTTGAAACCTACAACTACTCGTATGCTAACACGCATTAAATCAATTTATATGTACATCAATGAAAACGGAACGGTAACGACGAAAGACCTTGTAGATGAGTTCGGGATCACACCGCGAACGATACAACGTGATCTAAATGTGTTGCAGTTTAATGAACTCGTGTATAGCCCTTGCCGCGGTAAGTGGACAACAACAGGAAAGAAAGTGAGAATGACCTCATAATGAAAAATAATTGTATGTAAATAAATACATACCCCTTTCTAATAATTAGAAAGGGGTCTTTTCTGCGCCTATAAAGGTACTACTTTTCAGTATCTACTTGATATGTTTTTAACATTTCTACTTCTTCATCTGTTAGCTCTCGGTATTGTCCAAGTTCTAGTTCTTCATCTAATACTAACGGACCCATCTCTGTTCTCTTTAGGTAGACTACTTTTTTCCCTACCGCTTCAAACATACGCTTCACTTGATGGAATTTCCCTTCCGTAATCACAAGCTCAATTTCAGAAATATCATCGCTTTTCAATATTGTAAGTGCACCTGGCTTTGTTTCATAGCCATCATCTAAAATAACACCTTTAGCAAACTCTTTTACATCCTCTTCTGTTACTACTCCTGCAACGTGTGCATAATATTTTTTCGGCACATGCTTTTTCGGAGATAATAATTGATGTGATAACTTCCCATCATTTGTTATCAATAAGAAACCTTCCGTATCGATATCAAGTCGTCCAACTGGGAACGGATCAAAGATTGCATCTTCTAATTCTAATAAATCTATTACTGTTTCATGATTATCATCTTCCGTCGCTGAAATAACACCTTGTGGTTTATGCATCATTAAGTAAACAAATTCTTTGTATTCCACAACTTCACCGTGAATCATAACTTCTTGCTCTTCTACATTTACATGAACTTTCGCATCTTTTACTGGTGTTCCATCAATTTTCACAACGCCGTCTTTCAATAATTTCTTTACTTCTTTTCTACTTCCATATCCCATATTTGCTAATAATTTATCTAATCTCACGTTTTTCACCTTCTTTATTTATCATAGAAAAGGGGACGTAATTACGCCCCTCTTGATTTCAACTTTATTTTAAATCTACTACCAAGTTTACGTTGAATTTTATCTAATGCTTCTCCGCCAAATACTCTTTCAAGTACTCCTGTGCGAATTGCTAACAATCCGTAAACAAGACCGCCAATACCTGCACAAATTGCAACTGTTATAAGAGCACCAATACGGCCATCAGGCGAAATCATGAAGGATAGAAGCCATTGTGATAGTTTTACAGCAACGACCATTATAAGTGTTAGTACTGCAATTTGGAATGTTCTTTTATATACAACACCGAATGAATAGTGTGCGTATTTTTTAATTTGTTGATTTGTGTACCAAACAGAAGCTAAGAAACCAACTGCTGTTGCTAGAATTGCTCCTACTGTACCGAAATAACGAATAAAGATTACGTTACATACAAATTTCAAAATAACGCCCATTATAAGCGCAATAATCGCATGCTTCTGCTGGTTAATACCTTGCAGGATTGCCGCTGTTACTGTAAATAAAGCGAATAACAACGCAACTGGTGCATACCACATTAATACTTGTCCACCTAGTGGATCTGAATCGTAAAACGCAGTATAAATTGGATATGCCAGTGAAGAAATACCGACAACTGCTGGCAATGTTAAAAACATATTCGCCTGGAATGTTTGTGTAATTTGTAATTTCAAATAACGGTATTGTTTTTCAGTAAATGATTTTGTAATTGCTGGTACAAGCGTTAAACTAAACGCTGTTGCAAGTGATACAGGAATCATGATTAACTTATGCGTCCACATTGTGAAAATACCGAGAGCTCGCTCTGCGATATCACCTTGACCAATCGCCTGCATAATTGAGTTAAATGTCAATGTATCAATTTGTTGATATAAAGGAATTGTTAACCCAATTACAACGTAAGGAATCGCATATGCAAATAACTCTTTAAACAATTGAACGGTGCTTACTGTTGATTCTGGTACAGTTTGTTCAATTAAATATTGATCCAAATATTTTTTACGTTTTAACCAGTACCAAATTAACACACCGAGCGCTCCAACCGCTGAAACGAACGCAGCAAATGTCGCTACTCCAACTGCTGTTGCAACTGTACCGCCAAGTACTTTAATAACGATAAAACTACCCGCTAATAAAAAGACGATACGAATAATTTGTTCAATAATTTGTGAAACGGTAGTTGGTCCCATAGACTGGTGACCTTGGAAATAACCACGAATTAAACTCGCTGCTGGTACAACAATAAGTGCGAAACTTACAAGACGAATGATCGTCGTAACTTCTCCTACATTATTGTGTATACTTTGTTTACCAAGCATCGCTTCTGCAAACAATGGCGCCGTCATGTACAGTACTAGGAACGAAAGAACTCCTGTTACTATCATCATAACCATTCCCGAGCGGAACATTCTCCGGCTCGTTTTATAATCGCCAAGCGCATTATATTTGGAAACAAATTTTGAAACAGCAAGTGGCACACCTGCCGTTGCGATACTTAAAAAGATCGTATATGGAATGTATCCATATGTATAGAGCGTTCCGCCTTCTGTTCCTACTAATGCATGAAACGGAAAGACGTAAATCATGCCTAAGAACTTTACTAAAAATGTCCCTAGCGTAACAATAAGCGTTCCGCGCAGAAATTTCGAATCGGACATACAAAAATCCTCCTACATCTACATAAAGTGAAACTATAATTAGTTGGAGACTTCTCTCCTACTCCTTATTAGTTGAACCATTCGAGCATTTACAGGCTAACAGACTCCCTATTTACTTCTCCTAAATCTTGAGGTTTTAGTCTTATCGCCTACAAATGGCAGGATAGTGCTGAACTCTAACTTTTGTATTGTACCACAATTCTCTCATTAAGCAGTACTTCACTCTATTTTTCTTTTAAGGGAAAACATGCTATTCTTTTAGGCAGGAAATGTAGAAAATGAGGTCGATATATTATGCATTATGATGTTATTGTCATCGGCGGCGGTCCTTCTGGGCTAATGGCTGCAATTGCTGCTGCAGAAGAAGGCGCAAATGTCTTACTTCTTGATAAAGGAAATAAACTTGGGCGTAAACTTGCAATTTCTGGTGGCGGACGCTGTAACGTAACGAACCGTCTACCACTTGATGAAATTGTTAAACATATACCAGGAAACGGTCGCTTCTTATACAGCGCTTTTTCTATTTTTAATAATGAAGATATTATTACATTCTTCGAAAATCTTGGTGTTAAATTGAAAGAAGAAGACCACGGTCGCATGTTCCCTGTGTCAAACAAAGCACAATCTGTTGTAGACGCACTTTTAACACGATTAAAAGACTTAGGTGTAAAAATCCGTACAAATACGCCTGTTGAAACGATTGAATATGAAAATGGTCAAACGAAAGCAGTTATACTGCAAACAGGCGAAGTGTTAGAAACGAATCACGTCGTTATCGCTGTTGGCGGAAAATCAGTTCCTCAAACTGGATCTACTGGAGACGGATATGCTTGGGCTGAAAAAGCGGGTCATACAATTACAGAATTATTCCCAACAGAAGTACCTATCCTTTCAAACGAGCCGTTTATACGTGACCGCTCATTACAAGGTCTTGCTTTACGTGATATAAACTTAAGCGTATTAAACCCGAAAGGAAAAGCTATCATTTCTCACAAAATGGACATGCTCTTCACTCATTTTGGCCTATCTGGTCCTGCTGCTCTTCGCTGTAGTCAATTCGTCGTGAAAGCACTGAAAAAGTTTAAAACGAATACAATACAAATGAGTATTGATGCATTGCCAGAGGAAAATAGTGAGCAACTATTTCAGCGCATGCTGAAACAAATGAAAGAAGATCCGAAAAAAGGAATTAAAAACGTTTTAAAAGGTTATGTTCCTGAACGTTACTTCCTATTCTTATTAGAAAAAAATGAAATTGACGGCAGCGAACAAGCTGGACAAGTTTCTCACGAAAAGATTCGTGCACTTGTGAAAGACTTTAAAGAGTTTACTGTGAATGTAAATGGTACGCAGTCAATTGAAAAAGCATTCGTTACTGGCGGCGGTGTATCCGTGAAAGAAATTAACCCGAAAGAAATGTCTTCTAAATTTACGAACGGCTTATATTTCTGCGGAGAAGTTCTTGATATTCACGGTTATACTGGTGGCTATAATATTACATCAGCCCTTGTTACTGGTAGAATTGCCGGAACGACAGCTGGAGAAAACGCGAAAATGCAGTATTAAAAAAAGAAACAGGGATTCCTGTTTCTTTTTTTATAGGTACATGAAATTATATGAGCAATTCCACAAATATATCAGCGATTCCGCAACTTATATCGGCGATTTCCCAAATTTATCAGCGATTCTGCAACTTATATCGGCGATTTTCCAAATTTATCAGCGATTCTGCAACTTATATCGGCGATTTTCCAAATTTATCAGCGATTCTGCAACTTATATCGGCGATTTCCCAAATTTATCAGCGATTCTGCAACTTATATCGGCGATTTCCCAAATTTATCAGCGATTCTGCAACTTATATCGGCGATTTCCCAAATTTATCGACTTACCGACAAGAAACGACAAATATCTGCTCCATGTAACTTTCCATTGCTTTTTTGTTGCTTTATTTACCTTAGTACCTTTATATTTTATATTGTTGAATATTTAAAAAGGGTAAGGGGAAAACAAATGAGAAAAAAAGTCATGATGTCTTTAATGTTAATGACGTTTCTTTCTGCGGTAGAAGGAACGATTGTTAGTACAGCAATCCCTCGTATAACGAGTGATTTGTCAGGCGTCGAACTTGTTAGTTGGGTATATGCAATTTATATGCTTGCAACAGCTGTTTCGACTCCAATATACGGAAAGCTCGCTGATTTATTTGGCCGTAAAAAAGTTTTACTGATCGGAGCTACAATCTTTTTAGTCGGTTCTGCACTTTGCGGAGTCGTTACATCGATGGAACAATTAATCTTCTTCCGCGCGCTTCAAGGTATCGGTGCTGGTGCTGTTATGCCAATCACAATGACGATTATTGGAGACTTATATAGCGAAGCGAAAGACCGCGCGAAAGCACAAGGTTGGATGAGTGCCGTTTGGGGTGTATCCGGTGTTATCGGGCCGTTAGTAGGTGGATTTTTAGTTGATTCTCTTTCTTGGCGTTATATTTTCTTCCTAAACGTTCCATTCGGAATTATCGCTTGCTTAATGATTGCAATTTACTACAAAGAATCTATTAAACCTGCTAAGCATCATATCGATTATCTTGGTGCAACAGTCTTCTCATTAAGTACAATCGCTCTACTATATGCATTATTAACAGGTAGCAGTAAGCAAAACTGGGGAGACATGACAATTATCGGCCTATTAATCTTTGCCGCTATTTCATTTATTATTTTCTTATTCATCGAGAAAAAATCTCCAGAACCATTAATTCCGCTAGCACTTTTCTCTAACCGTACATTATCTACGATAAATATATTAACTCTTATTGCTGGCGCAATGATTATTAGTATTACAATGTACCTTCCAATTTGGAGCCAAGGTGTATTAGGGAAAAATGCTACAGAAGCTGGACTTATTTTAATGCCAATCCCTGTTATGTGGACATTTGGCGCTATTTTCTCTGGTAACTTAGTAGGCAAATTAAAAACGAAACAAATCATTTTACTTGGAGCTAGCATTTTATCAGTCGCTACGTTCTTATTATTTACACTATCAACAAATTCACCATCGTTCCTTATTTATGTAGCAGTCGGATTATTCGGCTTAGGAATGGGGCTTGTGACACCGATTTACATGGTAACAATTCAAGCAGCCGTACCAGCTCATACACGCGGAACAGCCGTTGGTTTAAACACATTTATTAATACATTCAGTCAAACGTTAGGTGCTGCAATCTTTGGAACAATCTTTAATACGATGATTCATGCACGCGGCATTAAAAACCTTGATCTTGTATCTGGTGGACACGGCGGGACTACAGCAAGTGTAGCCACTGAATCACAATCCGCATTAGCTGCAAGTGTACACGTTATTTATATGAGCACTTTCGTATTAGCAGTATGTACATTAATTATCGGTTGGCTTTTATTAAAGCCAGCTACACAAACAAGTGAGCAACAATAAAAAGGATGACCATTTTGGTCATCCTTTTTTTATTCTTCATTCTCCACAATATGTTTCAGCATGGATAATTTATTATCCCAAAAACGTTCATAATATGAGAGCCACTGTTGTAATTCTTCTAATGGTTCTGGATGCAAACGATATATCTTCTCTCTTCCGCTTTTTCTTCCACTTACTAAATTCGCTTCCGAAAGAATATGAAGGTGCTTTACAACCGCAGTACGACTCATCGGAAAATGATCCGTTATTTTGGAAATCGGTAACTCTTTGTCACTTAATAACCGTATTACTTCTCGGCGGGTTGGATCAGCAATTGCTTGAAATACATCATATTTCGCTGCTGACGAGGACACTTAGCCTTCGACAACCTTTTTCAGTTTTTCATTTACAATTGCTACCCAACCACCGCTCATTCTATCGCGAATAATAGAGCTCTTCGCATTTGCTTTCGGAAGAATTTCATCAGGATGTTTCCAGCCGCCGTGAATTAACGTAAATTCTGTTTTATTATCTCCTAAGTCTTTCAAATTAAATGAAACAACCCAGCCATCTGTATCCCATGAGAAAGACAAATGGTTTGGCTCATCAATTTCTAACACTTTACATGGTGATGGCCCAAATGGTGATTGCACATGAAATTCATGTCCTACCTCTAATACAAAATCATTTGGCATAAACCATGACGCAATCCCTTCTGCAGTTGATACTACACTCCATACCTTTTGAATAGACGCGTTAAAAACGATTGTTTGTTTAATATCATTTAATGTATTTTGTTGTTCCATTTTCATTCTCCTTTACTCGGCGTTACAACATAACACCTTTTGGTTATACTTCGATAATATAACACCTTTTAGTTTCATGTCAACGCCAATTCTTTTACTGTTGAGAAATTCTCAACATTTTTTCAACAGGACAAACACCCTCTTAGCATTCCCTCATAATATACTCACAAAGGCAATACAAAATAAAAACTTCTCTCAACATGGAACTCCATCATTCATATTGAAAGAAGCGCCTTACTTATATCATGCGTACTTCGTCTCTCCTCCTTCCCTCAAGGGACAATACGCGAGATATGACAAATCAGAAGGAATATGCCCACCATTTGAGTAGGTAGTTATTTCTCTTCTCCTCAACATTTCCTCAGGAGCGAAATGACTACCGACTCACTTTTTTCAAACAAAAATAAAAAGGGGATGAAAGCTATGTTCTATTGCATTAACTGCTCTGATATTCATCATGAAAAACATCCGAATGATAAAGTATTCAAAAACGGTTTTTATATTGATCCATTTTTAGGTGATCGTTATCACCTTGGTATGTGTAAAGATGCCCAAAATCATGAAACAGGGGAGCCTCTTTTAACGACAAAGAAATTAGGCACACCCCAATCTATTATGAACGTATTACCGACACATGTTGTCCCAACATAAAACATAAAAAAGAGCTGGGTGAGCCAGCTCTTTTTTATGCTTTATAAACGATCATTGCTGAAAAACAATAAATTTGGTTTTCATCGTCGTTAATGGAAACACCAACTTGATACTTAATATCTACAAAGTTGCTATCATCAATCTTTTTCAAAAACACATTCACAGCGTCTTCTAAGTCTTTTTCGTGACTTTCATCAAACACTTTCACACGAATCATGTTAACACCATCCTAGATCGCAGCCCTCCGCCGCTTGATTATTGCCACGGTGCGTATCTATGATGCGATAAAACTTTCCATTCTCATATATATATCCGTCTTCTAACACATATTTTTTATCTTCAGTATAGACATAAAACTTACCTATCATAAATTTACTCGTATATAATTCCAAATAATTTGGTCTAAATTTAGCTACAACTTTATTTGTAATATCAATTTTTATTGTGCGCCCCACCTTCTCTCCCTCCTTTGCAAAGAACGGATTTAGGTATATTGTATTAGCGCTTTTACATTTTATGCTTAAAAATAAGTGGATATGCCCTCTTTCTCACCTGTACTATTTTTCTAAAAAAATCACTATAAAGTGAAACTTTAATCAGCCCGACCACCCACCTAACTTCTTTGCTTTCGCTGAATTTTGAGGTGGGGGTCTTATTGCCCGTTAATGCGGGATAAATAAGTTCAAAAAAAACATAAAAAAGCACTTTATCTTATTGACTCGAATATAAATATTATGTTATCATATAAAATTTGACATTTTTACATACGTATGCTATCATTAAAAGTGGTTACCACATATGGAGGTGGATGATTTGTTTCAAATTGGTGATAAAATCGTTTATCCAATGCACGGTGCAGGAATCATCGAAGCAATTGAAGAGAAAGAAATATTAGGTACTTCACGTCAATATTGTGTGATACGCATCATTAGTAAAGATATGCAAGTAATGCTTCCGATGGATCAATTAAAAAAATCAGGTATTCGTTATATCGTTGATCGAGGTACGTTAGATGATATACTTCTTGAATTTCAAAACGGGGAGTCAGACCCATCACTCTCATGGAAACAAAGATATACAATGAATATGGAAAAAATGAAAAATGGCAATTTACAAGATAGCGCAGAAGTGGTTCGGGATTTACTTCGCCGTAATAAAGAGAGAACATTAAATGCGAGCGAAAAACAAATGCTAGATAATGCACGAAAAATGATGATCAGCGAAGTCG
Organism: Bacillus cereus group sp. BceL291; assembly: GCF_051776705.1. NCBI lineage: Bacteria > Bacillati > Bacillota > Bacilli > Caryophanales > Bacillaceae > Bacillus > Bacillus cereus group sp. BceL291. The sequence continues at coordinate 207,670 of NZ_JBPWAP010000001.1, forward strand.
CGCTCGTACAAAATGTTACTGAACATCAAGCAACAGAATTTCTTCAAGATACAATTAATCACTAAATTTAAAATAGCTGGCCGCTATTTTTTTTTGTAAAAAAAGGACGAAGAGTTTTATCTCTTCGTCCTTTTATATTACCCACGCCCAGCTTGAAACGATGGATATAACGTCATTCCACCATCTGCAAATAGCGTAATTCCCGTTACGTAACTCGCCTCTGATGAAGCAAGCCAAGTTGCTACTGCTGCGATTTCTTCAGGTTTTCCAATATAGCCCATAGGTATCATACTTTCTACGTCAGCACGTTTTTTAGGATCAGCAAACTTTTCTGCATTGATTGGCGTATTAATTGCACCTGGTCCTATATTATTTACTCGAATACCTTTTGGCGCATATTCTAGCGCTAACGTTTCTGTCATCAGTTTAATGCCACCCTTACTTGCTGCATAGTGCACAAATAGTGGCCACGGAATTTTCTCATGAACACTAGACATATTAATGACAGACCCTTTAATATCATGTTCTACAAAATATTTAATCGCTTCACGACTTCCTAAAAAAGCACCTGTTAAATTTGTATTAATTACCCTATTCCAATCTTCAAGCGGCATTTCATGCGACGGTACCGCGTTTTCTATCCCTGCATTATTAATCATAACGTCAAGCGTACCAAACTCTTTCACAGCAGATTGAATGAGATTCACAACATCTGATTCGACGGTTACATCACCTTTTACAGCAATCGCTTCGCCGCCTACCTTTTTAATTTCTTCTAACACATCATTCGCTTCTGATTCTCGTGAGCGATAATTAATAACCACTTTCGCTTTTTCCTTAGCAAACCTCACTCCCATCGCTCTTCCGAGACCAGTTGCTGATCCTGTAATAACGACAACTTTCCCTGCTAAATCACTATACATTTCCATACCTCCTTTAACTTTTGGCTATACCTAACATAATTCCGGCTGCGATAATAAAAACGATACCGACAACGATACCCGTTAATTGACGTTTCGTTTTCTTTTCACCTAATATAAGGATCCCACCAAGCGTGGAAATAATAATTCCCATTTGCGATAGCGAGAAACTTGTTGCAACTCCAACACGCGGCTGTGAAATGAATAAAAACATATTTCCAGCTGCCCAAATTAATCCTGGAATAATATTGCGAATTGCATATTTATTAAATGGATGATGTTTAAAGGTAAGCAAAATCCCACCTAACACCATACCAACTGCTTGTGGCAACAAAGCGGACCAGCCATCTACGTTAAATAACCTAATTACTACTACGTAAACTAAATAACCGACTGTTGAAATTAATAAAATTACGATACCTCTTTTAAAGTTTGCTGCTTGCTCTGCATTCTTTTCTTCTTCACTTTGAAGCGATGTTAAAATAACACCGATAATAATACAAACGAGCGCTAAAATCCCAAGGACGACCGATATTGTCGTGGACCATTCATGAAATACGATAACGCCAAATAAAGTCGTCGCGACTAATTGAAGTCCTGTTGAAATTGGCATCGTCCTCGAAACACCCATTAAATCAATACTTTTCAATTGATTTGCCTGACCAAGCGCCCAAAATAAACCTGACACAACTCCAACTCCGATAACGGTAGGTGTTAATACTGGCTTCATAAAAATATAAACAACAATTGAGAAAATAAGTGCTCCAAACGTTGTTCCGAGCGTTTGACTATACGGGCCCCCGCCCAGTTTTACGTTAAATAGCACAATACTTCCCCAAAATATAGCTGGTAAAATCGCTAAAAATATATCCATCACTCATTACCTTTCTTTACTAAATGCCATAGATTATCACTCTAAGTCGTTAGAGTGAGCTTTTATTTTTTCTTTTTCCCGTTCACAAACTTTTTCTGCAATAACGTCAGAAACATTCTTTTCTCGCTCCACTTTCTTTATCTTTACGTGATCTAAATGGTCTTCCAAAGTAAGCGTAACTTTATCGTTCGGCGGATTATGCGCTCCTTGAAATGTAAGAAATTGTAGCTTCACTTCGTATCTAGGAACAAATTCATCTTTCTTGCCGAGACGCTTTATATCTATAACTGAAGCACATTCATGTTGATCTTCTGTCACTTGTCTAATAACTGAATAGTACCTATTTGATAATGCACTCTCTAAAAGCTGTTCTCTTGATTCTTTCGCGAAAGAATCGCTTGGAGAAGAGAAAAAGGCCACACATAGCATTGTGATAACTACACATATTTTTTTCATAGTTCCCTCCTTGTTCTATAGATTAGTGTTCTCAAAACTGCCATAAAAAAACGACTTTCCCTATGTAGGAAAGTCGTTTTAATGAATCCAATATTAACCACCGCTCACTGGTGGAATTAGTGCAACAACATCACCAGATTGGACCCTGTCATCTTCATTTGCGTATTCTTCATTAATCGCAACCATAATTGGCTCTGAAACTGGTACATTATATTCGTTCGCAACAACATCTTTTAACTGTGCAACCGTAATATTTTCTTTCTCTATTTGTAATTCACTTGTCCCTGCTTCTTCTTGCAAGTGCGCAAATAACAATACTCTAATCATACTTATAGCTCCTTCCCAGGCTCTCCCGCCGGATATGGTGTTTTTTCTAATTGATCACCAATCCATGAGTCACCATCTTCCCAAAACTCCTTTTTCCAAATCGGAACAATTTGTTTTATGCGTTCCATAATATATTTGTTCGCTTCATAAGCCGCTTTACGGTGTGGTGTTGAAACAGCAACAACAACCGCTATATCAGAAATTTGCAACGTACCGATGCGATGTGTAATCGCAACATATGTACCTGGCCATTTCTCTTTCACTTCCAAGCCAATTTTCTCTAGCATCTTTTCTGCCATCGTCTTATAAGCAACATACTCTAAGTATAATGTACGACGCCCTTTCGTAAACTCTCTAACCGTTCCAATAAATGTTGTAACAGCACCGCATTCACGTCGAATTACTTTCTTCGTTACTTCTTCAATTGAGATTTCTGTATCAATTACTTCATAATATGTATTTATCATTTCGCACTCCTAACCGTTTGTAAAAACCAGTCTATGTACAACTCTTCTTCTGTTATATGAAATACTTTATATTCTTCTCGTATATTTGCCGGAACATCATACCACGTAATAACCGCCACTATATTTTCTACTTTATGTAAAAGCTCAATGTCTTCCGCAGAACGAAGTAACACTACTTTCGAGTAATTCTCTTTTTTATAGCCTTCTATTAAAATTGTATCCACTTCAAAAAACTCATATAAGCGAATAATTTCTTGCAAGGACCATTTCTTTCTTAGTGAAGAAAGTGAAAGCAATCCAGCACCTTCTACACTACTTACGACAGCACCAGCTTTATGGTGTCTTTCGCTATCTTTTTGCGCTACTTCTGGAAAGCCTCCGTGCCCGTGATGTTTAATTGTAGCAACTTTCATTTTTCGTTCAGCTAATGCATGCACCACTTTCTCAACAAGTGTTGTTTTCCCGCTATTTTGATATCCTACTATTTGTAAGATTGAAGGGGCTTTGCCCATGGCCAATCACATCCCTCAGAGTGCTCTAACAATAATACGGATACTTTCATTCCGGTCTCAAATCCTCTCGTTCCTCCAGGTAACACGATAAAAGCATTCGCATCTGCAAGTGAAGATACCGCACTCGATTTATCTAAACCAACTGGCATCGCTTGTAACGCCCCGTCCACAATTGTTACGTTCGCTCTTACGAAACGAGTAAATGGATTTGGCTTTGGAAAATCTTTTTGTAAAATAGCATCCGCTCTATATACGTGAGGTTCCTTCGCATACAAATACGTTTTTATAATTGGATGCACAAATAATTCAAAGCCTACATAACAAGCAGACGGATTTCCTGATAAACCAAAGAGTAACTTTCCATCAACTTCAGCTACTGTCGTTACACTTCCGGGCCTCATGGCTATCTTATTAAAGAGTACATTTGCCTGTAACCTTTCATAAATAGCTGGTAAGTAGTCATAATCTCCTACTGATACACCGCCTGTTGTAATTAAAATGTCGACCTCATCCACCGCTGATTGAACAGCTGTAAAACATGCATCTAACTCATCCGCGAGTTGACCATAATAACGAACTTTCCCGCCAGCTTTCATAATTTGAGCTGCGATCATATACGAGTTACTATTTCTAATTTTCCCCGGCTCTAACGGCTCATGTACTTCTAATAATTCACTTCCTGTCGTTACAATACCGACAACAGGCTGTTTTACAACTTTCACAGTGCTATATCCAAACGTTGCTAATAAGGCGGCAACACCTGGATTAATTGCAACGCCTTTCTGAACGAGAACTTGATTTTGTTTTATATCTTCTCCTTTAAACGACACATTGTCACCGTTATTAAAAGGGCGTTTTAACTTCATATATGTTTTCCCGTTCTTCTCAAACCCTTCTGTCAGCTCTAGCATTACGACTGCATTGCAATCTTTTGGAATAGCTGCTCCTGTCATAATACGAACCACCTGAAAAGATCCTACTTCTTCTGTAAAAACAGAACCCGCCCCGATTTCTCCTATTACTTCAAATTCAACTGGATTCTCTTGAGTTGCTTCTTTCGTATCTTCTGCTCGAATGGCGAAACCATCGTAAGGGGAACGATCAAAATGAGGAACGTCATGATCTGAGACAACATCTTCCCCGAGAATTCTCCCGTAACTTTCCGTAATAGAAATTTCTTCTACTTCACCATGCTTTGCATATTTCATTACCCGTTCTACTGCCTCAGCAACTTGAATTGGAATTCGTTTTTCTACCATCGTTTCTCACCTCATATTTGCAATTTTTTTTATCTCGATTAAACTTTATATATTCAATAGAAATTACTTCAAGGAGGAATTCCATGTCTTCATTTACACACTTTAATGACCAAGGACGCGCGAAGATGGTTGATATAAGTGACAAAAAAGCAACCGTTCGAACAGCAATTGCGTGCTCTAGCATTGTCGTTACGAAAGAAATTTACGATAAAATCTCTCACAATGAAATTGGGAAAGGTGACGTATTAGCAGTTGCGCAAATCGCAGGCATTATGGCTGCGAAACGAACTTCTGATATTATCCCAATGTGCCATCCTTTACTATTAAAAGGTGTTGACGTTTCTTTCGATTGGAAACAATCAGAAGAACAATATCGTTTACTCATTGAAGTAAAAGTTAAAACAGAAGGTAGCACCGGTGTTGAAATGGAAGCTTTAACAGCTGCTTCGGCTACCGCTCTTACTGTGTATGATATGTGTAAAGCTGTCGATAAAGGTATGATTATCGGCGAAACGTACTTACTTGAAAAAACAGGTGGAAAAAGTGGAGATTATACGAGAAATTCATAATCCTTTCTCCGTTGAACCTAAAGGATTTCCTTTAGGTTCAACCTATATATCTTGCATATAAACTTTTCGCTACATTTATATCATTCGTCCCATGAATGAAAGCTCTGCCATCTGTAAATAAAACAAAACGATATTCTTCTACCAGAAACGACAATAAATAAGGTGTCGCCTTTATCTCTACGCTTCTTTGTAAGCGCTTTTTAATTTCTTCCAAATTAAAATTCTTCCGCACACCTGGACGAATTTGCACTGTATTTCGCCCACATAACACTTCTGTTTTCGTTTGTGCTTCAAATGTTAAACTCGGATATGTACGTAACCTTCCGCAAGATAAACAAGTATCTTTTTTCTGCCTATTCACTTTAAATGCCATCTGTTGATTATTCCAAAGATCAAATGATAACATCGTTTCACGAAGCGCTCCGTAGTCTTCTACTAATATTTTCAGCGCTTCCGTAGTTTGATGCGCAACTACTAATTGTACTGCCGGTTGTATAATACCAGCTGTGTCACATGTTGCTCCGCTCGCCGGATGCTCCATTAAACAGCGAAAACACGGTGTTTTCCCTGGTAAAATTGTATACGTTACTCCGTAGCTTCCAACGCACCCACCATATATCCACGGAATATTATACTTTTGTGAAATATCATTAATGAGAAGACGCGTTTCAAAATTATCTGTCGCATCTAATATTAAATCTACATCATTCACTAATTCTTCCATTTCTTGCACCGTTACATCCGTCACAACAGGAGTTATTTCCACCTCAGAATTAATCGCTCTTAAATGCTCTGCTGCCGCTACCGCCTTCGGTTTATACTGCTTTGCATCTTCTTCTGTATATAGTTGTTGTCTTTGTAAATTACTCCATTCTACATAATCACGATCAGCAATCGTTACTTTTCCAACACCCGCTCTAACAATCGCTTCTGCATTTGCCGCACCGAGAGCACCAGCACCAATAATAAGCACATGCTTCTCTCTTATTTTTCTCTGTCCTTCTTCTCCAACACCAGAAAATAATATTTGTCTTGAATATCGCTCCTGCATGCGATACCCCCCTTTCTTATCCTCCTATATAAGACATTTCGATTTTCGGACGATTTTTTGCACTTTCTTCTGTTCGTTCATCCGAATACCTATCTTTTCTATTCATCCATACATCTTGTATAACACTTAATAACTCCTCATCCGAAAGATTTCCTCTAAGAAGTTCTCTTACATCCAAACCCTCTGTCGCAAATAAGCACGTATAAAACTTTCCATCTGCCGAAATTCTCGCCCTCGTACAAGAGACACAAAATGACTCAGAAACAGATGTAATAAAACCAACTTCAACATTTGTTCCAACGTACCGATATCGCTTCGCAACTTCACCAAAGTAATGCGCTTCAGCTGGCTCAAGCGGATACACCTTATGAATCATCTCAATCAATTCTCGCTTTGTAACGACTTGATCAAAATTCCACCCATTTGTACTACCAACATCCATAAACTCAATAAACCGAAGCGTGATTCCTTGCTCTTTAAAATACGCAGCCATCGGTAGTACTTGATGATCGTTCATCCCTCTTTTCACAACCATATTTACCTTTACTTCCAAGCCCGCCTCTTTAGCTGCTATAATTCCCTTAATTACCGGTTTCGTATTAATATTTCGACCATTAATATTCTTAAATATGTCATCATCTATCGCATCTAAACTAACATTCACTCTATGTAATCCAGCTTCTTTTAATGCCTTCGCTTGTTTCGTTAAATGAATAGCATTTGTCGTTAACCCTATATCTATTAGCCCATCAATTTTCACAAGACGTGCAATAAGTTTTGTTAAATCTTTACGAAGCAGTGGCTCACCGCCAGTAAGTCTAATTTTCCGTACACCGATGCTAACAAATAATTTTGCCAAACGCTCAATTTCATCAAAAGTTAGTAAAAACTCGTCTTTCAAAAAAGCATATTCTGGCCCAAATATTTCCGCTGGCATACAATATGTACATCTAAAATTGCAACGATCAATGACAGATATACGTAAATCTTGAAGTGGGCGTCCAAAAAAATCTTTAACCATCTCCTGCATCGCCACCCTCCCTTTCTGCCAAATTTCTTTCTTTTCATTCTATTATAATATATTTTCGAACTGCGATGTTTTTGCTCAAGTGAATAAAGTGAAACTTTAAATAATTAGAGGGGATCCACTCCCCCTGGTTAACGAGGTTTACTTACAAATACAAGGATAAAAAAACCTTGAAGCATAAAAGCCCCAAGGTTTTCTTTTTATTAACTTAATCTAATAATCGTTAGAGTAGCTCCTGGCGTTGCCGTAGATAATGTAGCTATTGCAACTAATCCAAATAACTGCAGACTAATAGCAGCTCCAGCAGGCAAGTTAGCAATTATTGTTGCACTAAATGAACCAGTAGCCACTGTCGGAGCGTTTATCGTTCCCGCAAGCGGACTGCCATTTACAGTTATACGAGAACTTACAACTAATCCTGCCGTTAAATTAATTGTATAAGCTATATAATAATTTCCTGCATTCGCAACTGTAAATATAGTATTTCCACCACTAACGGTTATTCCTGGACCAATATTTTGATTGTTCGGTAATGGTACATTCGTACCACCTAATAAAACGGAAATAGCGGTTCCTGATGTATTATTCGCAAATGCATACGTTGCAGTTGTACTAACTCCAGTCGCCCCGGTCGCTCCAGTGGCTCCAGCTCCAGTTGGACCTGTATCTCCAGTTGGACCTTGTGAACCGGTTGCTCCTGTAGCCCCCGTTGGACCTTGGATTCCTTGGGGACCTTGAATTCCTTGGGGACCTGTCGCTCCGGTTGCTCCTGTAGCTCCCGTTGGACCTTGAATTCCTTGCGGGCCTTGGATTCCTTGTGGGCCTTGAATTCCTTGGGGACCTGTCGCTCCGGTTGCTCCTGTAGCTCCCGTTGGACCTTGAATTCCTTGCGGGCCTTGGATTCCTTGTGGGCCTTGAATTCCTTGGAGACCTGTCGATCCGGTTGCTCCTGTAGCTCCCGTTGGACCTTGAATTCCTTGCGGGCCTTGAATTCCTTGCGGGCCTTGTGGGCCGGTCGGGCCTATATCACCTTGCGGACCTTGGATTCCCTGTGGGCCTTGTGCCCCGGTTGCCCCTGTCGCTCCTTGGATTCCTTGAGGACCTTGTGGACCTTGAATTCCTTGGGGGCCGGTTGGACCTATGTCGCCTTGTGGGCCTTGAATTCCTTGGGGACCTTGTGCTCCGGTTGCCCCCGTTACTCCTTGGATTCCTTGTGGACCTTGAATACCCTGTGGACCGGTTGGACCTATCTCTCCTTGAACACCTTGGATTCCTTGCGGGCCCTGTAAACCCGTCACTCCGGTTGCTCCCGTTGCTCCTGTCGCTCCTGTCACTCCAGTTGAGCCTGTCGCCCCGGTATCTCCTGTTACTCCTGTCGCACCTGTTGCTCCTTGAATCCCTTGTATTCCTTGCACTCCTTGTGCGCCCATCGGACCGGTTGGACCAATCGCCCCTTGTATTCCTTGCACTCCTTGGGGGCCCTCTGGACCCGTTGCTCCTATTTCCCCTTGTATCCCTTGAATTCCAGTTGCTCCTTGTGCTCCAGTTGCTCCCGTTATCCCTTGCACACCTTGTATTCCCTGTATTCCTTGTGGACCTTGTGGGCCTGTTGCTCCTACCGGTCCTTGAATGCCTTGTATCCCCTGAGGACCCTCTGGACCCGTTGCTCCAACTGGCCCTTGAACACCTTGTATTCCTTGCGGGCCCTGAAGTCCCTCTGGGCCTTCTGGACCTGTTGGACCTATCTCTCCTTGTATCCCTTGGATTCCAGTTGGACCTTGTGGCCCAGTCGGACCTATGTCACCTTGCGGACCTTGGATTCCCTGTGGACCTTGTGCTCCTGTTCCCCCTGTCGCTCCTTGGATTCCTTGAGAACCTTGTGGGCCTTGAATTCCTTGTGGGCCGGTTGGACCTATGTCGCCTTGTGGGCCTTGAATCCCTTGCGGACCTTGATCTCCAGTAGCCCCGGTTACTCCTTGAATTCCTTGGGGACCTTGAACACCTTGGGGACCGGTCGGACCTATCTCTCCCTGCACACCTTGGATTCCTTGCGGACCTTGCAAACCCGTCACTCCGGTTGCTCCCGTTTCTCCTGTCTCTCCTGTCACTCCAGTTGAGCCTGTCGCCCCAGTATCTCCTGTTACTCCTGTCGCCCCGGTTGCTCCTGTCGGGCCAGGTGGTCCACCAGATGGACCTGTTACTCCCGCCGGACCTGATGGCCCCGTTGGGCCGGTCGGTCCTGCTGGTCCTCCAGATGGGCCTGTTACCCCTGTTGGACCGGTTACTCCTGTTGGACCTGTAGTGCCTTCCCCTGTCGCCCCAGTTGCTCCCGTATCTCCTGTTGCCCCCGTCGGACCTTGGATTCCTTGAATTCCCTGTGGACCTTGCACTCCTTGTGCGCCCGTCGCTCCTTGAATTCCTTGTACTCCTTGCACACCTTGGGGACCCATCGGACCTGTTGGACCAATCTCCCCTTGAGCACCTTGCACTCCTTGGGGACCCTCTGGACCCGTTGCTCCTATTTCCCCTTGTATCCCTTGAATTCCAGTTGCTCCTTGTACTCCAGTTGCTCCCGTTATCCCTTGCACACCTTGTATTCCCTGAATTCCTTGTGGACCTTGTGGGCCTGTTGCTCCTACCGATCCTTGAATACCTTGTATCCCCTGAGGACCCTCTGGACCCGTTGCTCCAACTGGCCCTGGCACACCTTGTATTCCTTGCGGGCCCTGAAGTCCCTCTGGGCCTTCTGGACCTGTTGGTCCTATATCACCCATCGGACCTTGTATTCCTTGAACTCCCTGTGGGCCTGTTGCTCCTGATGGCCCTGGTACTCCTTGTATTCCTTGTGGACCTTGATCTCCTGTTGCTCCTGTGGCCCCTTGAGGCCCTATAGCCCCCTGTATACCTTGTGGACCTTGATCCCCTGTTGCTCCCGTTGCCCCTTGAATACCTTGAACTCCTTGTATTCCTTGTTCACCAGTTACTCCCGTCGGACCAGGAATACCTTGAATACCCTGCGGACCTTCTGGACCTGTTGGACCAATTGGCCCTTGAATCCCTTGGATTCCTTGCAAGCCCTGTGCTCCCGTGCTTCCAGTCGGACCTGTACTTCCCGTTGCTCCTGTTATCCCTGTACTTCCTGTAGCTCCAGTATTCCCAGTTGCTCCAGTCGCACCTGTACTTCCACTCGGTCCACCGCCCGGACCTGTTGCACCAGTCGGCCCCGTCGGACCAGGAGGTCCTCCAGATGGTCCAGTTATCCCAGTTGGACCTGTTATTCCAGTCGGGCCTGTTATCCCCTGACCAGTTGCTCCCGTTAACCCCGTACTTCCAGTTAGTCCTTGTGCCCCTTGAATTCCTTGAGCTCCTTGAATTCCTTGAGGACCAGTTACCCCTGGCACTCCTTGCACACCTTGGATTCCTCGAGGTCCCTCAGGTCCAGTAGCTCCAATCGGACCTTGTAATCCCTGTACGCCCTGTATCCCCTGCGCTCCAGTTGCTCCTGTCGAACCAATCGGACCTTGAATTCCTTGCACCCCTTGTAAACCTGTCGCTCCTGTTGCTCCTTGTGGCCCCCTTAACCCTTGTGGTCCCTGCTGTCCTTCTGGTCCAGTTGCACCTATTGAACCAACTGGTCCTTGTATCCCTTGCACACCTTGAGGTCCTGTCGGGCCCATCTCCCCCATCGGACCTTGTAACCCTCTCGGTCCTTGAGGACCAGTTGGACCCCGTGGACCTGTTGGGCCAGTAATCCCTATACCTGTAAATCCAGTTGGAACAGGAGGGAAAGTAGGTCCAATAAGTTCGGGTGGAATTCTAAAATTAGAGCTTAACGAATTTTGCTTCCCATTATTATCACGTTTCTTCACACTTTCACCACCTACAAACCTTCTTTTTCATAATAAATAAACCTCTTCTTAATCTATTTACAAAAATAATTTCCAAGACTATTTTTATTTTAAATAATAAAAACTCCCTTAATTCCTTAAGGGAGTCCAGCAACTGAATCCATATTATCTGTATTTGGCACCGCCTGCATAGTACTCGACACATTTGCACCTTGCCCAGTATTCGTTCCTGTTACAGTACCAGCAGGAGTACCTCTCGTATACGTTGTTGTGACAGAATCTCCTGGCTGTAAACAAAGCTTTGTCTCCGTCCCTATTACAGTAACAACATCAATCCAAGTACACCCCATTGAACCACTATACGATTTCGAAGCAGTAAATGAAGTGTCTCTTAAATTATCGCCCGTAAATATATTTCCTGTATTATTAACGATAACAAACTCTTTTATATGTGCCGGCATACTTACACACTACCTTTCCTTTACGAACCTAACGTACGTGTACTTGTTGCTAATGGTGGAAGAAATACTGATGTTCTAATTACCGCTTCTGGCTGCCTTTTCCCATTTAAAAAAATAGCCGCACTCGCCCCTCCAGCACCCGCATACGCTTTTGATACAGCAAAAGGTGAGAGATCATAACAATCGCCAACATTAACAGCTCCTGTATTATTTATAATTTTTACTTTACGCATGTTAATTCCCATCTTCTCCATCCTCCTTTTATATACTGTATGCAAAAGAAAAAAAACTTGAAACATACTCGTTTCAAGTTTTTAACTATTTACTATTTCGTTTCACCTTCATATTGAAGCATACCGCCGACCATGTTCACTGTTTTAAATCCTTGCTCATTTAAATAATGACATACATTTTCACTGCGCATTCCTGAACGACAAATAAAGATATATTCATTCTCTTTATTAAAGAAATCTACTTTATGTGGGATATCACCCATTTTAATATGTACAGCTTCTGGAATTTTCCCTGCCGCTACTTCTTCATCTTCTCTTACGTCCACTAAAAATAACGTTTCTCCATTTTCTAAACGCTCTTGCACTTCTTCTGTAGTAATTGTTTTAACTTCTGTCATATGTAGTTCCTCCTTATATACAATAAAACCTTTAGTTTCTTTTTCACAAACATTCTCTACCAATTTTAGCATGCAAAAGAAAGAACGCAAAGAATCGAAAAACTATTTCTCAATTTTCCCGCAAAACTTATTCTTTACAAACATAACTCTTGCATTGTATCCTCAATATACTTGTTTTATGAAAGGAGCCAATGAAAATGACACTTTCCCTTTTCATTATGGGCATCATTTTCTTAATCGCTGCAATTATTACTCTCAGTATGAAAAATAATAAAAAAATAAAATCCTCACAAGAAATGTCATTCTTATTTCTATTGCTTAGCATAGCGTTCTTTGGTATAGCAATAGCTACATATATTTTCCGTCTACAAATCATGTGAAAAAAGGTGCCTACTACAAACATTGCACCTTTTCCCCATCATTTTTCTTCTACACAAAACTAGATACTTTCCGATTCAAAAATTCATAAACTTTTTTTTCAAATAAATAAATATCAAGTGCTCCTGCCATATGCCCATTTATACTTTCTATCTCATATACTTCCGCATATTTCCCTTGTTTTTGCAAAATATCTACCATTTTATAATTATAACGAGACGGCTGAAGCAAATCTTGTTTACACGGAATCATAAGCACATTCGCTTCTATGTTAGAAAGAGATTCTTCTAGTGAAGAAAACCCATGTGCAATATCATGCAATAAAACTGCCTCCGCAGTATACATCCATGAATTTGCATCTACTAGCTCTATACTTGTATATGTCGCTTTATTTATCTCTTTTTCAAATGATGTTAGTGTAGAAAACTTTTCATAAGGTTCTACCTCTATACTATTACGAGGAAATGCCATTTCATAAAAATGCTCATCAAACGCGTTCATAAACATCATTCTATTTGCTAAATGAAGCCCCTTTATCGGTTGCTGTTCTCCATATTTTCCATCTTTCCAACTTGGATCCAGTTGAATTGCTTCAATCGCATTTTGCGCTACGTTTACTGACGTAATAATTGGATTTTGTGGGTTCGTAATAACACCAATCATCCGCTCTACCATATGTGGATAGTGAACCGCCCATTGTTGTGCAATCATTCCCCCCGCCGACGGTCCAATTACAGCGTGTAACCTTGAAATTCCCATACCTTTTATTAACTCATATTGCATACGAGCTACATCAAGAAATGTAAAAATCGGAAAATCCATAGCATATTCTTCTCCAGTTTCTGGATTAATTGATTTCGGTCCTGTTGTAATCACATATGGATTCCTCACCTGCACATTACAAAGATTATCCGTACATATAACAAAATACTTATTTGTATCAATTGCTTTCCCAGGTCCAATGAGCCCATCCCACCAACCAGACTTCTCATCATGCACTGTATATTTTCCCGCCGCATGACTTGTTGCACTAAAATAATGACAAACCAAAATCACATTTGACCTTTCTCTATTTAACGTACCATATGTCTCGTATCCCATTTGAACAGGAATTTCCCTGCCATTTTCAAACGTAAACTCTTTTAAAACAAACTTCTCTTTTTTTACAATTTGCACAGACTCTCCCTCTCCCCATTATAGTATGAACTGCTTACTAAAGATTTTTTTCCATGCAACTAATCTCCTTCTTCTTTTCATAAATAAATGAATAATATACAAAATTAGCCACAAAATAGCACTATATTACAAGATTAAAGAGGGCATACATATGATTTGGAATTGGTTACGTAAGAAAAAAAAATTAAATAAACCAGAAGCAAACGAAAGAGATAACCAGGAGCAACATTCTAACAATGAAGAGGATGATAACAAAGAACAGACTAGAAGTATAAAACATAATAAAGGTAAAAATAACGAGCAAAAAGATTCTTCTCAGGATAAACAACAAAGCGCTAAACAAGATGATTCTTCTCAGGATAAGCAACAAAGTTCTAAGCAAGATGAATCTTCTCAGGATAAACAACAAAGCGCTAAACAGAATGATTCATTTCAAGATAGGCAACAAAGTGCTAAACAAGATGATTCATCTCAAGATAAACAACAAAGTGCTAAACAAGATGATTCTTCTCAAGATAAACAACAAAAATCTAAACGAGATGAATCTTCTCAGGATAAACAACAAAGCGCTAAACAGAATGATTCATCTCAAGATAGGCAACAAAGTGCTAAACAAGATGATTCGTCTCAAGATAGGCAACAAAGCGCTAAACAAGATGATTCGTTTCAGGATAAGCAACAAAGCGCTAAACAGGATGATTCGTCTCAAGATAGGCAACAAAGTGCTAAACAAGATGATTCATCTCAAGATAAACAACAAAGTGCTAAACAAGGTGATTCGTCTCAAGATAAACAACAAAACGCTAAGCAAGATGAACCTTCTCAAAGTAAGCAACAAAGCTCTGGAGGTAATAGTATTTATGACTTTACAAAACCAGAAAAAGACCGTATTCATTCTCTACAAGATTTAATAGAGAAACTTAAAAAGTCTAGTGATTTTATTAATTACCATACATCTGACGATGAAACGATGCCTTATTGGATTTCTTACTATCGCCCTTCACTTGATGGGGAGAAATTACAAAAATATTTAATGCCTACTCTTTTAGAGAGACCTTGTACTTCGCTAGAAGAACTAAAAGAACATATTCCGATGAGTGGCATTACAATTACGAACGACTTGCAAAAAATTGAAGACATGGTTTTAAAGGGACATGCGATCATTCAATTGAATCAGCAAGATCAAAAATGTATGCTTGCAAACATTGCAATTGATAATTATCGTGCACCAACCCCTCCTTTAAACGAATCAACTGTTATTGGTCCGCAAGAAGGTTTCGTAGAGGATATTGATACAAACATTAATTTAGTTCGAAAACGTCTTCCTGTTTTAGATTTACAAACAAAAGAAATGATTATCGGCGAGTTTTCCAAAACAAAAGTTGTCATGATGTACTTAGACAACCTTGCTGAAAAAGATAATGTAGATTTTCTAGAAGAGTCATTACGCGCTCTTGAATATGATCAAATTAATGATAGTGCTTATTTACAAGAATTAATGGGTGAAAAATCGATTTTCCCTCTCTATATCAATACAGAACGTACTGATAGAGTTACAAAAGCACTAATTGATGGGAAAATTGCTATTTTTGTTGATGGTTCTCCGAGTGTTTTACTAACACCTGTATCCTATTTCGATTTTTTCATTTCACCAGAAGACTATAACGTCTCCTGGATGTACGCTACATTTTCAAGGATTTTAAGATTAATTGCCGTTCTATTTTCAATTTGCGCTACACCGTTATACGTTGCAGTTTTAAATTATCATTATGAACTTATTCCGAGTGATTTACTTGAAACTTTAATTTTATCAAGAGCACAAGTACCGTTCCCGCCTTTAATTGAAGCTCTCTTTTTAGAACTTGCGATCGACTTACTGAGAGAAGCTGGCGCGAGGTTACCGATGAAAGTTGGTCAAACGCTCGGTATCGTAGGGGGTATCGTAATCGGGCAAGCATCTGTACAAGCAGGTTTAACGAGTAATATTTTATTAATTATCGTTGCCTTATCAGCACTCGCTTCCTTTATTACACCTATTTATAAAATGGGTAATGCGGTTCGATTACTACGTTTCCCGTTTCTCATATTTGCAGAAATAGGAGGACTTTTCGGTATTTCACTTGGATTTATCTTTTTATTCACCCATCTATTTAGACTTACTTCTTTACGCAAGCCGTACGCTTTGTTTTATCCAACAAGACAACAATCTGTTAAAGATTCTTGGATCCGTTTTCCTTTAACAATGATTGATACAAGAGATGTACAAGCAAGGCCACAACATGTAAAAAAAGCAGCGAAAGGAATTTCAACAAAACATAGATCGGATTTTGATGATTAAGAAATGAGGTGCATTGATGAGTAAAGTTCAAGAAAAATATCAAATATCTCCTGTCTTTGTTTTCTTCTTAATTCACGGTGCACAGTTTGGTGCTGGCGTTCTCGGCTTCGCTCGAATCATCGCAAAGGCCGCTGGATACGACGGATGGATAGGAGTTATAATCACAGGAATTTTCATCCATATTCTTATATGGATGATGTATGTCTTATTAAAAGAAACAAATGGGAATTTAGTTGATTTACATCGGCAAACATTTGGAAAATGGCTAGGAAATGGCATTAGCATCATCTTTATGGCTTATTTTTTAATCGTTAGTATTTCAGTCATCCGAACATATGTTGAAATCATTCAAGTATGGATGTTTCCTACCGCTTCCACCTTTATGTTAACACTCTTTTTGTGCTTAGTTAGCTATTACATTATCTCTTCTGGATTTCGTGTCATTACTGGCATTTGTGTCATCTCTGTTGGTGGTACATTAGGATATTTATTTCTAAGCTTATTCGTTTTGAAATATTCACATTGGGATAATTTACTACCTATATTCACACATTCTTTTTCAGACATTTTAAAATCCGCTCAACTGTCAATCTACAGTATGACCGGTTTTGAGATTTACCTCATGGTATATCCATTTGTGAAAAAGCCTATGCAATCTCATAAATACGCTCAGCTTGGAGCACTATTTTCAAATCTTCTATATTTATTTAGCACCCTTTTAGCCTTTGCATTTTTTAGTGAAAAACAATTGTTAAAAACGATATGGGCACAACTTTCTATGACCCAAGTCATTCAATTACCATTTATAGAAAGACTCGAATATATTGCAATTTCAGGCTACGCACTCGTTATTATTTCAAGTTTTATCCTCCCTTTATGGGCGTCAATGAGAGCAACTCATGAAATATTCCGTGTAAAACAAAGGGGTGTTTTAATCGCTTTTATCTTTATCACTCTCATTGTTTCACAACTTTTAACAAACAGACAAGATATTAATAACTTTATTAGCAATGTATCAAAGGTTAGTTTTTGGCTCATTTATGTATACATCCCAATCCTATTTATTATTGTGTGGGTGAAAAGAAAATGGAAAAAATCAAAAGCACAAGCAAATTAATACTTATTTCTTGTATAACATTCTTCAGTCTAACTGGATGTTTACAAAAAAATATTATCGACGATGTACAGCTGATTCAAGGAACAGTTTTTGATGCAGCAAAAGATAATAAAGTAAAAGTAACATTCGTTTGTCCCATTCAGAAAAAAGGAAATAAAGTTCAAGTTTTTGAAGGAAGCGCAAATGCGGTAAAACAAGTAAAAGCAAACACATCTTTAGAGTCTTCTCAACCATTTGCTAGCGGACAAATGCGTGTCGCTCTATATACGATAAGACTTGCAAAAAAAGGAATGTCTACTTCATTCGATACATTACTCCGAGATGTGAATATAGGGAACGCTTTATGTGTTGGTTTATTAGAGGGGAATGGTACTGAACTTTTAAAAGGCAAATATTCGACTTCATACAACGTTGCAATTTATATAAAAAAATTGCTAGAACATAACATGGAAACTGGTCCTTTACCAACGGATAATCTGCATGTAGGAGCATTCCGTTATTATCAAGAAGGGCAAGACTACTACATTCCAATTCTAAAAAAGCATGGTGATAAAATAAAAATCACTGGAATTGGCCTTTTTAAAAAAGATAAATATATCGGTAAAATTGCGGAAAAAGATATGTTCATATTTAAAGGACTATTAGAAAAACATAAATTAGATTCACATGAATTTAAAACAGATTCTGCGTACGTAATGATTAATAATATTCGTTCTGTTCCAACTTACGATATAAAAATTAAAAATGGGAAGCCTTCTTTTTTCATTCACGTTCGTCTTGATGCACGTATTCAAGAACTATCGAAACAAATTAACTTAGAAAATAAAAAGAATACAAAAAATATTGAAAAAGATGTCCAAAAACAATTAGATAAACAAGCTGCTAAGTTAATTAAGCAACTTAAATCTTTAGGCGTCGATCCTCTCGGGCTAGGTGCAAAGTATAAACAACATTATCGCCCATTCAAATTAGAAGAATGGAGACAAATGTATAAAGATGTTCCGGTTCATATAAAATACACCGTAAATATTACAAATTCTGGTGTTATTGAATGAGAAATGATTGAACTCCTCTCTCCAGCATGATACAACGGAGAGAGGAGTTTTTTATTATCAAATAGAGAGAGAAGATATTTATGGGGGAGCTTATGTCTAAAAAATTAGTAAAGCCTATTTTAAATGGTATTTTATTTCTCGGCGTCTTTTTATTTGCTCATACATACTTAAAAAATGTTTCCTTCACACGTTACTTACTTGTCGTTATACCAATGTTACTCGTCGGTATTTTTGGCATCGATCTTATTTCATCGCTTTTAATAAAAAAAGAAGAATAACGAGCGAACATCTTATTTCGATAAGATGTTCTTTTCATTTCATAATCACCTTATGTTACAATAAACTTCGGCATAACGTAAGAAAGGATGAAACAACATGACAAACGAAAAAGGTTTAGATAAAGGATACGAACTTGTTGCGAAAATGCATGAAGTATTCGGACATCCTGTGACAAATACTCCAACAAAATTAACAGAAGAGCGTGCAAAAATCCGTGCAAGTTTTATGCAGGAAGAACTAGAAGAATTTCTAGAGGCAACGACTGTTGAAGATCAATACGATGCACTGATTGACCTTATTTACTTTGCATTCGGAACGTTTGCAGAAATGGGCGTACGTCCAGATAAAGGATTCGAAATTGTAAACAACGCCAACATGGCAAAACTATTCCCTGATGGGAAGCCTCGATTCCGTGAAGGCGACGGTAAGATTCTAAAGCCAGAAGGCTGGCAAGCACCGGAACCACAACTTCGTGCTGAAATTGAACGTCAGCGTCAAGAAGCTGAAAAAAACTGCTAGGATTTCCTAGCAGTTTTTTATTATGGCTTTTTTTCTGCCAATCATTAATGACCCACGTGCCCTGCGTGTCCTGCTGCTCCACTAATACTAGCTGCTCCTGCTGCTGCCCCTGCTCCTCCTGCTCCAATTCCACCTGTCCAAGGAGAAGATTGTTGTTGTTGTTGATATTGCTGATATTGTTGGTGCTGTTGGTGCTGTTGGTGCTGTTGGTGCTGTTGGTGCTGTTGGCCTTGGTGTCCATGATGTTGACCTTGGTGTCCATGATGTTGGCCTTGGTGGCCTTGGTGCCCATGATGACCGTGTTGGCCTTGATGACCTTGGTGATGGTGGTGACCTTGGTGTCCATGATGTTGGCCTTGGTGGTGATGTCCATGGTGACCATGTTGGCCTTGGTGAGTTTGATAAAGAACAGCTTGCGGATGAATGTGGTGGTGACCGTGGTGATGTACTTGTTGCCCCTGATGACCATGTTGACCTTGATGATGGTGATGACCATGATGGCCGTGTTGACCTTGATGGTGGTGATGACCATGATGGCCGTGTTGACCTTGATGGTGGTGATGTCCATGATGGCCGTGTTGACCTTGATGGTGGTGATGTCCATGATGGCCATGTTGACCTTGATGGTGGTGATGATGACCATGGTAGCCGTGAACTACTTGCGGATATCCACCTACTCCTCCTGCTACAACACCTACTCCCGGTACAGGAAATCCTGTCTGTACTCCTCCAACGAAAGATGGAAATGCAGTTGGTACGCCTACTGGTACTCCTCCCGCCGCTCCGCCAACAAATGTTGGGATTCCAGTTTGCACTCCGGCTACCGATGATGGAAATCCTCCTGTTAATGTTGGAATTCCAGTTTGTACACCCGCTACTGATGTAGAAAACCCTCCAGGTGTTCCGCCCATCCAGTTCGGAATTCCACCGTATCCTTGTTGTCCTCCTCCCATTAACATCATTTGTTCATAACTATCCGATCCACTCCCGAAGAAACCATGTGGTGCATTATTGTCCATCCCTTTCATTCCTTTCACCTCTTCTACTCAATTTAGCCTACCTTTTTTATCATATTTCCTATAGAAGAATAGGTGTTTGTCTGCACTAGAATTCCGCTTCTTTTTCTTCATTCATGATAAAATTAATTAACTGAATATTTTTTCTAGGAGGTATTTATATTGAAGAATGTAACAAAGGCTTCTATCAATGATTTAGATTCAATCGTCCATATAGATATTGACGTAATTGGAAACGATAGTAGACGAAATTATATTAAGCACACTATCCATGAAGGCAGATGCATCATTGTAACAGAAGAAAATTCTATCTCTGGCTTTCTAACATACGATACAAATTTCTTTGGTTGTACTTTCCTCTCATTAATCATTGTTTCACCAACTAAAAGAAGGCAAGGCTATGCAAGCTCGTTAATCTCATATATGTTAAGTCATTCTCCTACTCAAAAAATATTTTCTTCAACGAACGAATCGAATGAAAGTATGCAGAAAGTATTTAACTCGAATGGTTTTATACGTAGCGGAATAGTTGAAAACTTAGATGAAGGTGACCCTGAGATTATTTTCTATACAAAAAAGCTCAGAACATAAACGCTCTGAGCTTTTTCAAATGATTTAGTTTGCAACAACGTTAACAAGTTTTCCAGGAACAACAATTACTTTACGAACTGTTTTCCCTTCAATTTGGTCTTGAATTGCTTCAAGTGCAAGTTGTTCCATTTCTTCTTTTGATGCGTCTTTACTCATTGTTAGTTTTGCGCGAACTTTACCCATAACTTGAACAACGATTTCAACTTCATCTTCTACAAGTTTAGACTCATCAAATGTTGGCCAGCTTGCATATGTGATTGTTTCATTGTATCCAAGTTTGCTCCATAGCTCTTCCCCGATATGAGGTGCAACTGGTGCAATCATTTTTACGAAACCTTCTACATATTCTCTTGGAAGTGTTTCAGCTTTGTATGCATCATTGATGAATACCATCATTTGAGAAATCGCTGTGTTGAAGCGAAGCTCTGCATAGTCTTCTGTTACTTTCTTCACTGTTTGATGGTAAGCTTTTTCAAGCTCTTTATTTGGTGCGTCAGTAATTTTCTCACTTAATTCACCGTTATCTTGAACGAATAGACGCCATACGCGGTCTAGGAAACGACGAGCTCCGTCAAGACCATTTTCAGACCAAGCGATTGAAGCATCTAATGGTCCCATGAACATTTCGTATAGACGAAGTGTATCTGCACCGTGGCTTGCTACGATATCATCAGGGTTTACAACGTTACCTTTTGATTTACTCATTTTCTCGTTGTTTTCACCTAGAATCATACCTTGGTTGAATAATTGTTGGAACGGTTCTTTCGTTGGAACTACACCGATATCGTATAATACTTTATGCCAGAAACGAGCATATAGTAAGTGAAGTACAGCGTGCTCTGCTCCTCCGATATAAATATCAACTGGAAGCCATTGTTTTACTTTTTCAGGATCTACAAGTGCTTCGCTATTGTTTGGATCGATGTAACGTAGGTAATACCAACAGCTACCAGCCCATTGCGGCATTGTATTTGTTTCACGACGACCTTTTTTACCAGTCTCAGGATCAACAACATTTACCCACTCGTCAATGTTAGCAAGTGGTGATTCACCTGTACCTGAAGGACGGATGTTTTCTGTTTTCGGAAGAACTAATGGTAATTCCTCTTCTTTCACAGCTGTCATTGTACCATCTTCCCAGTGAATTACTGGAATTGGCTCACCCCAGTAACGTTGACGGCTGAATAACCAGTCACGTAGACGGTACGTTACTTTTTGATTTCCTGCGCTCGTTACTTCAAGCCATTCAATCATTTTTGCGATTGCTTCTTCTTTATTTAAACCATCAAGGAATGCTGAGTTTACGTGTGCACCATCACCTGTGTACACTTCTTTCGTAATATCTCCGCCTTTTACAACTTCCTTCATTGGAAGATTAAATACTGATGCGAATTCATAGTCACGCTCATCGTGAGCTGGAACTGCCATTACAGCACCTGTTCCGTAAGTTGCAAGAACATAGTCAGCAATCCAGATTGGTAATTTCTCACCGTTTACTGGGTTAACTGCGTAAGCACCAGTGAATACACCAGTTTTTTCTTTCGCAAGTTCTGTACGCTCTAGATCACTCTTCATTTTTACAGCGTTAATGTAAGCTTCTACCGCTTCTTTTTGTTCTGCTGTTGTAATTTCTGCAACAAGTGCATGTTCTGGAGCTAGTACACAGTATGTTGCACCAAATAATGTATCAGGGCGTGTTGTGAAAACTGTGAATTTCTCGTCTGTACCATCGATGTTGAAGTGTACTTCTGCACCTTCAGAACGACCGATCCAGTTACGTTGCATATCTTTTAAGCTTTCAGGCCAATCAAGCTCATCTAGATCTTCTAATAGACGATCTCCGTAAGCTGTAATTTTTAACATCCACTGTCTCATCGGACGACGCTCAACTGGATGTCCACCACGCTCACTCTTACCGTCAATGATTTCTTCGTTTGCAAGTACTGTACCAAGTGCTGGGCACCAGTTTACAGGTACTTCATCAACGTAAGCTAAGCCTTTTTCAAATAGTTTTAGGAAGATCCATTGCGTCCACTTATAGTAGTTTGGATCTGTTGTATTTACTTCACGGTCCCAATCGTAAGAGAAACCTAATGATTTAATTTGGTTACGGAACGTATTAATATTATGCTCTGTAAATTCAGCTGGGCTGTTTCCAGTATCAAGTGCATATTGCTCTGCTGGAAGACCAAATGCATCCCATCCCATTGGATGAAGAACGTTATATCCTTGCATACGCTTCATACGAGATAAAATATCTGTCGCTGTATAACCTTCTGGATGTCCTACGTGTAAGCCTGCACCTGATGGATATGGGAACATATCTAGTGCATAAAATTTTGGTTTTTCTGTCTCATCTGGCGTACGGAATGTTTTATTCTCTTCCCAGTACCCTTGCCACTTCTTCTCAATTTCTTGATGATTAAAGCTCATGAGATACCCTCCTTGAAATTCTATTTATTTTCACCGCCCAAAATACAAAAAACCTCTCATCCCTAAAAAGGGACGAGAGGTTATAGATTCCCGCGGTACCACCCTAAATTAATGTACAAATATACATTCGCTTAGATCCGTAACGTGGATTAACGGCAATTGCTACTATTAGTTTCACAACTGCAACTCAAAGGCGAGTTCATAACGAAACGTGGATTGACTTGCACCGACCGTCAACTCTCTAAACCAGCTTCTATTACTACTACTCCTTCTCACTGTTATTACACATATAAGTTACGTGAACTATCCTTCACCTAGTATCTCTTAAGAGCTTACTTAAAGCGAGGACTTCTCGGTTAATCGTTACTCTTAATAACTAACGAATTCATCTTAAGACAGCCGAGCTATCTCCCTTGTTCTAAAGGTTGTTTTATTTAAATATATTCTAAAACATGTTACATGTTCCGTCAAACTAAACTGCAATTTTTTCTTCAACTGTTTCTTCTACTTTTACTCGTTTATCATAAATGCTCGTTGCTATAAGCGCTACTACAAGCATTACCATGATTGCTATAAACAATACTTCCATATTGTATAAATCCACAATTGCTCCGCCAACGACTGGCCCGAACATTTTCCCTACAGTCGCCGCACTATTTACAACCCCTTGATAAAAACCTAATTTATCTTTTGGTGCAAGTATATTTGCAATCGTTGGAACCGCAGGCCATACAAATAACTCACCTATTGTTAATGTTACCATCGCAACGAGGAACATCGTAAATTGTTGCGCTTGACTTAACACAATGAATGAAGCTGCAAAAATGAAGATTCCAATCATAATTTGCTGTTTTAAAGAACGCTTCATCCAGCGAATTAGCATACTAACAAGTGGCTGCGCACAAACAATCATCGCTCCGTTTATCGTCCATAATAAACTATAGTGACGAAGGCTAATATTCAATTCTTGCATATGTGTTGCAATCGCTCCTTGCCACTGTACGTATGTAACCCAGCATAAAGCATATGCTACACACACGATAAGAAGTGCTTTAAATCCAGGTGTAAGTGACCACCCTTTTTTCGTTTCGACTTCTTTTTGCACTCCTGGCTCTTTCTTGTCTTCCATACCGCGGAATCCAATAAAAGCAATTAAGAAGAAAACAAAGTATAAAATAAAGTTCGCTAAGAAAATATAATCAAAACGATACGATGCAACTAATCCACCACATGCTGTTCCGATCGCAATACCAACATTTTGTCCAACGTACATCGCATTAAATGCCCGTCTTCCGCCTTCTGGCCAAACCGTACCAACCATCGCATACATCGATGGGAAGACCATTCCAGAACCGAAGCCGATTAACGCTAGCCATACAACATATAACGGCCAACCGTGGAAGAACACAAGACCTAAAATTGATACAAGTGTAATCACAATCCCTACTAAAGTTGATTTATAACCGCCCCATTTATCAAATAAAACACCGCCGAGCAAGTTTCCGATTACACCAGTAAGCGAGTTGATCATTAATACCATTCCGGCCACAGATAAAGATTTTCCCAAGTGATCATGTAAATAAATTGTATTAAAAGGCCATAAAAAAGAAGCACCCGTGACATTAATAATCATCCCAGCTACTAATAGCCATACTTTCCTTGGCATAGCTTCCCCTCCTATTCTATTTTTTTCGTTCATATATATAACAGTAAAATTGTAGTCGTTTTTAAATAGGAAGGCAACTGATTAATAGTTGATGAAATTCAGATAATAGTTCGTCGGTAAATGAATTTATATTGGTTGCTTCTTGGATTATATCAGCGATTATCAGAATATATCGGCGCAACTACAAATATATCAGCGATTATTAAAATATATCGACTTACCGACAAAAAACGACAACAGTAACAATATATAAAAGGGTAGACTGCATGAAATTTTCATGCAGTCTACCCTTATTTGTACTATCCAACTTCCTTTTCTCGCTTCACACGTTCTTTAGCACTCCATTTAAACACCTTATCTAGTAGCGAGTATATTCTCCCAGATTCTTTCGTTAACAAAGGTCCTAACGATGCTAATATTAAAACATACAAAGCTGAGAACGGTTTAATCGCTGCCATTAAGCCACCCGCAATTCCAATATTCGCGACGATAATAGAAAATTCTCCGCGTGATACAAGTGTTAAACCGATATTCGTAGAAGCCTTATGCGATAACCCAGCTTTACGCCCCGCAACCATTCCAGCAGTAAAATTACCGATAAGAGTAATGAAAACTGCTCCTAATGCCAACCACACTGCTCCGCCAAGTGAAAATGGGTCTATACTTAAACCGAAGCTGAAAAAGAATATAGCTCCAAAGAAATCACGAAACGGAACGACAAGCTGTTCAATTCGATCACTATGCTCTGTTTCAGAAAAAACGAGTCCTAGTAATAATGCTCCAATTGCCTCTGCAACATGAATCGTTTCTGAAAATCCTGCTACAAAGAACAAAATAGCGAATATTACAATAATAAAAATTTCATTGGACGAAATATCTAACATTTTATTTAAAAACCGTGTAGCTTTCCTAGCAACTACAAAGAATAGTAGCATATAACCTACTGCGATTAAAATAGATGTAAGAGCACCTACAAATGATGTTGCCCCTCCAAGTACTAATCCTGAAACGACTGATAAATATACCGCTAAAAAGATATCATCAAACATAATGATTCCTAAAATTAGCTCCGTCTCTTTATTACCAGATCTTCTTAAATCAACAATTACTTTCGCAACAATTGCACTCGATGAAATTGTTATGATCCCAGCAATAATTAATGTTTCTAATAAGGGGAAACCCATTATATATCCGTAAAGTAAACCTAATATAAAATTAAGCGATATATGAACAGTTCCCCCAAAAGCAATTGATTTTCCTGATTTAATTAATTTTTTAATTGAGAATTCTAAACCTAAGTAAAATAGGAGGAATATGACGCCAACACGGCCGAGGAAGGAAATAACTTCTCCACTTTCAATAAATCTTAAATCGATAAGCCCTAAATCTGGGGCATGAGGCCCCACTAGCATACCGAGTATAATAAGAAACGGAATAATCGAGAACTTTAACTTTGCAGCGAGAATAGCTGCAAAAGCGACTAATACTAACGCAGTTCCAACTTCAAAGATTAAAGTATCCATCGATTATGAATCCCCTCCTACTGAAAGCAACTCATTAATAATTCTTTTCACTTCATGTCTTTCACCTGATAATACGAGCATATCGCCAGCTTCAATGATAGAATCTGGGCCTGGATTAAAGAACTTCTTCATATTCTTTTTCAAAATGGCAATAATCGTTACGTTATATGTGTTTCGAACATGTAAACTACCAATTGTTTTTTGTACAACTGGTGCATTATTTTCCACCTTAAACCACTCAATTGATAATCCCTCAAAAGCCATTTCAATCGTATCTAAAGCTTGTGGCCTATATACCATTCCGCCCAATATAGCTGCAATTTGTCTCGCTTCAGAATCACGAAGAGAGACGCTTGAAATACTCTCTTCATGATCAGCATCAAAATGGTACATTTCTCTTCGGCCATCATCATGAATAACGATAACCATCTTTTCATTACCTTTTGTAATCACTTCAAACTTACATCCAATACCCGGCAGTTCACTCTCTCTAATATTCATATTTTCCGCCTCCTAATTTTTTAGTTACGGCTTTTATAAATCGACATCAATCTCCGTTTTAAAGCTCTCATCCTTTGAGATACCTAAATACTTTAGTGTCTCTGATGGAGTCGCGTGATGAAAATGTTTTTGCAATAGCGCAATCGCTATCCCTCTTTTGTACGCATGAAATCCGAACGTTTTTCGCATTGAATTCGTTCCGATTTTACCAACAACTCCAACTGCTTCTGCAGCATTATGAATTACACGATACGCTTGTTGGCGCGTAATTGAATTTGGCGTTTTATTAGATTGAAATACGTAATTTTCTCTTTTAACGCCAATAGATTGTACGTAATCTAAAAGCGCTTCTTTTACTTTTGTATTTAAATAAATATCTTGTTTAAATTTTTCATCTTTCACAGGAAGAGCATAAAACTCTTTAACAGTCCCGTCTTCATTTAATACATCTTCAAATTTCATGCTAAGTAGTTCTGTAATTTTTAATCCTGTGTTAATTCCAATAACAAATAAAAGATAATCTCGCTGGGAGTGCTCTTTTAAATATTTTTTCATAGCCTCAATTTGGCTTATATCTTTTAATGCCTCTACAACTTCCATACATGTATTCTCCTCATCTTATGAACGGTAATTTTCTCATTATGTTGTCCATTTTACCTTATCATGCTATGAGATTTCCATGTGTTATCCATTATTTTCACAATATACTCAGGTGGTTCTGAAAACTTTCAATGTGGAAACTTACGATTGTATAAATACGTTGCGGTAAAAAAATGTGGGGATAAAAGTTCAGCTTCTTTCTACAGATTGGATTCCTCCTTTCCTTATACAGCTACTTCTACTTTTATATTACGTTACTTACTTACATTATATTATACATTTCAGTAACATTAAAGTATTTTTTCTGAAAATAATAAAAACCGAGCGTTTTTGCTCGGTTTTTATTATTAATCTTCTTTCGGAAGAACAATTCCTTTATACAATTGAACTGTAATGAAGTAATAAATCGCATAAATAACTACGAAAATTACAATTGGTACCCAAATACGGAAGTACGGATCGATTAAAATAAATCCGAAAATATTCATACCAACTAATACGTGAGCGATACCCACAATTGCTGGGAATAAGAATACTAAGAATAGCTCTTTATAAATCGATTTCGTTAGTAACTCACGGCGCACACCGATTTTACGCAGCATTTGATAACGCGTAATATCTTTTGATGCACCAGAAAGAATTTTAAACATAAGACAGCTTGCCATCATTGCTAAGAACGCAATTCCAAGGAAGAATCCCATAAATACTGTTCCACTCGCAATGCCATAGAACCCACTATAAGCTTGATATTTACTATCCATTTGTTCAGCTTTTACATTTTTATATTTATCTAGCTGCAACTCGTCAAGTTTTTTCCATTCTTTTTTATATGTTAAAAAATCATCTGTTTTTCCGATAAATGCTATACCTTCTTTACCATTTATCCCATCATACATTTTTTGATCTACAATTTTAATTGCATGATCATTGTATAAATAATATGGATGGATTGTACTAAAAGCATCTGTCCATTCCGCTGAAAGTTCTTTAGTATTCGCATCTTTTTGATTCATCTCTCTAGAAACTGCACCTACCGGTAGTTCCTCTGAAACTTTTTTCGTATTTACTAAATCCTTCATAGACTTCATCTTTGCCATATCTTTTACGAAAGGACGATTTTTCTCTAAATCTTCTTTTACATAGTAAACGTATTTATCATCAACTTTATAACGATATTCGCTTTTCTCTTTAAATGTAATACCATCTAAAATTTTCTTTTCTTCAGCTGTTGGATTATGAACTACTGAATCATATATTACTAAACCATCTACCATTTTTATAACGTTATTTTTAAATGCCATACCACCTGAAATTGCACCAGCTCCAAGTGCAACTAACATTGCCACTGTTGCAAGTACTTTTGTTAAACTATTAATTCGGAAGTTTAATTGTGCAAATGTAAAAGCATTAAGTCCTTTTTCACTACGCTTTTTATTACTTTTTAACTTTTTAATAATGACTGGAAGAAGTGAGCCAAATAGCATGTAAGTACCAGCTGTCGTTGTAATTAATGCAATAAGGATTCCCATCTCTTTTAGTTTTTCCATATAGATCATAGATGCATAACCTATACCTAATAAAATAACAGCAAGGAATGCCACTACAACTGTCTTTTTACCTTTTACTGCAACACGCTCTGTTTGTGCATCTGCATGTACTAGTTGCAATACAGAAATACGTGACAATTTAATACTGTTCATAATTGCTGATAATACAAATAGTGCAAAGAAGAAGATGCAAGTAACAGTCATAGATGGTAGATAAAATGCTTTATACCCTTCACCAGCAAATTCAAGCTGTTTCATTAATAACTGTCCAATACCTTCTGCAAGTCCTACTCCAACTGCAATCCCGATTGCAAGAGACGCAGCACCTAATACGATTGTTTCAATAAACATAAGTAATGTAACTTTATGTTTTTTCGCACCTAACATCATATACATACCGAACTCTTTTTGACGAAGAGATAATAAGAAAGAGTTTGCATATAAAATGTAGAAGAACGTTATAATTGCTAATAAAAATGATCCTGCTTGGAATACGAATCCAATAGATTTAATCACTGAATTAGATTCTAAAAATGCTTTATTCAGTGCTAACGTTTGGAACATGTAAAAAATTGAAATCGACATGACAAGACCGACAAGTAAGACGATATAATCTTTCAGCTTACTTTTCAGCCCCGACATGGAAAGTTTAAATAACATACTGGAACCTCCTTTCTTACGCCTTTTGTGTACCTAAATCTGCAAGTACATCTAAAATTTCTTTGTAGAACTCTTCACGCGTACCACCGCGATGAATTTCTTTATATAGCTCACCATCTTGAATGAATAAAATACGCTGACAGTAACTTGCGCTATATGGATCATGCGTAACCATCATAATCGATACGCCTTGATCTTTATTTAAGTTTGTCATCGCATCAAGTAAACTCGTTGCATTTTTAGAATCAAGCGCTCCTGTTGGCTCGTCCCCTAAAATAATTGCCGGCTCATGCACTAAAGCACGCGCTGCTGCCGAACGTTGCTTTTGCCCACCAGATACTTCAGATGGGTACTTTTGAAGTATTTCTGTAATTCCTAACATATCCGCTACTTTCTCGACTTTTGGTCCAATGTTACGTGATGCGACACCTTGAAGAGAAAGTGGAAGTGCAATGTTTTCATAAATAGATAAGTTCTCTAATAAGTTAAAATCTTGGAAGATAAATCCTAATTTTTGCGAACGGAAATCTGAAAGCTCACCTTGCTTCATTTTTGTAATATCCGTTCCCGCAATTTCAACAACGCCACCTGTTGCCTTATCTAACGTTGAAATTACATTTAATAATGTCGTTTTACCAGAACCAGATGGTCCCATAATTCCAACAAACTCACCCTCTTGAATTGAGAATGACACACCTTTTAACGCGTGTGATTGGTTCTCACCTTTTTTACCGTACACTTTTTGAACGTTTTTCACGTCTACAACTGGTTTCGTCATATATATCCTCCTACGCTTGTTTTTCCATTACCTATTTTGCGCTTTTTAGAAGTGAACTGCTATTTGTTAACATTACAATTACCTTACACTTTTGTAAGATAGAAAATGGATGCGTGTAAGGTTGGCTTTTCATACTAGTTCACATTTCGACATAGTAAATTGGTAAATGAAATTATATCGGCGATTGTTAAAATATATCAGCGGTTTTTTCAAATATATCGGCGATTCTTACACTTTTATCAGCGATTACCAAAATATATCGACTTATCGACAAAAGATGACAATAAAAATAGGCTGTTCCGCGAAAGGAACAGCCCACTGATTAAAGTTTCACTTTATTTCTTTAAAGGTGTTACCGTCCAGTACGTAATAACACGCCAAACCCATTCTAATGGACCCATTTTAAAGATTTTCATCCAAATTACACTAAACACAATTTGAATTGCATAAATTGCGATACATACATATAGCGTCTGCATGTATGTTAAGTTACCTGCAAAGTTAAATACACTACCAGCAATTAAAATCATTGCCGTTTGTCCGATATAATTTGTTAAAGCCATACGACCGTAGTATTTCAATGGTGCTAATAATGTTTGAACTGGTTTTAACTGAAGTAATAAAATTAATGCTCCTACATAGAAAGCTGAAATAATTGGTCCAACAGTAATACCAATTTTTAGAAACTGGCTTGCAGCATCCATTGTTCCATCTTCATTCATCAATATCATATTTACAAATGGGCCAGCAGGCACGTGTCCATATTGATACCATACAGCTGCCACACTTAAAACAAACATAATGCCTGTAAAAATAGCGACTTGCTTTATGTTTTTTGAAAGATTTTCAAATACACGATATTGTCCTGCAGCAAGTCCTAATAAAATTAAGCCAAGTGGTAATAGTTCTTTAACTCCCATTACACTGAAGGCAATTGTCAAAATAAGTCCTAGTGCTAGGTTCACTTCTTTTTTCGCTTTATAAAACGGCAAAACGATTAACCCACAAATTGCGTATAACGCTAGTGCTTCTCCAGGCTGAAACATTTGATGAATTAAACCAAAAATAAATAATGCAACTACGCGGCGGAAAAATAGAACATATCCATTTTTCCCTTTCGCAATCGCTCTTGTAATGAAGATATAGAATCCCACTCCAAATAAGAATGAGAAAATCGAGAAGAAACGACCTTCTACAAATAAGTATAGAAACCTTTGATAGCTAGCATCTACTGTATTAGGATCTGGAGTTTTAATATTAAGTAGTGCTAAAATATTTACTAAAATAATCCCCAGTAATGCGAAGCCACGAATGTAATCTAACTCATCAATTCGTTTGTTTGTAATATTGTTCCCCATAAAGCAGCTCCTTGTCCAAAATTTAATCCTCCCTTACTCTACTGGAAAAGGACAATTACAACTATCGGCAAACCTTACAGAAATCTTACACTATTGTCATATAGCAAAATAAAACCAGGTCATATTTCGACCTGGTTTACTCTGATTGTTTTGATTTTTGAGGTTGTCCTTTTTTACTATTACGCTGTTTTACTTGAACAATGGGATCAAGTTCATTCGAAAACTCAGCGTTATGTCCATTTTGTGTTTTTTGCTCTGGGTTATTTTGATCTGAACGTTTCGCCATTACATTCACTCCTTATTAGTGCGGTGTAATAATCATTTGATGTTGCACTTGGCGAATTGCCATACGTGCTCTATTTAATTGCTCACGTTGCTCATCATTCGCATGTTGTTGCATCGTTTGTAAATCGTTATACGCTTGTTCTAATTGTAACTGTGCATCTGAATACTCCATCGTATTGTAATGCTCTTGTCTCATGCCTTGTTCTAATTGTTCTTTTGCATATTCCACCGCTTGTTCCGCTTGTGTAATATACGATTCAAGTGATTGACGCTCTGCCATAATTGTCCCTCCTTGCTTCAATTCCCCTTTAGTGTGTCCCTTCCATCTCTACCTTATGAGTATGTTATAATGGATTTTGTTTCATTTTGACTCGGCTTAGGAGGGAAAATAATGAAGGTTCAAAACCCTTTTCCATATACAAACGACAATAAACGTTATCATACATGGAATTACCATTTACGAAATGAATTTGGTGAAAAAATCTTTAAAGTTTCATTAGATGCTGGCTTCGATTGTCCGAACCGTGATGGTACAGTTGCTTACGGTGGTTGTACATTTTGCAGCGCTGCCGGATCTGGCGACTTCGCTGGTGATCGCCGCGATGATGTTATAACACAATATCATGAAATGAAAGAAAAAATGCGCTCAAAGTGGAAAGATGGAAAATGTATCGCTTATTTCCAAGCGTACACAAATACACACGCACCACTTGAAGTGTTAAAAGAAAAATTCGAACCGCTTCTAGCAGAAAAAGATGTTGTCGGTCTTTCTATCGCAACTCGTCCAGATTGTTTACCAGACGATGTCGTTGAATATTTAGCGGACTTAAATAAACGTACGTATCTTTGGGTTGAACTTGGACTACAAACCGTTCATGAACGCACTGCAAACCTTATTAATCGCGCTCACGATTATCCGTCTTACGTGGAAGGCGTAAATAAATTACGTAAGCACGGCATTAGAGTTTGCTCTCATATTATTAACGGTCTTCCACTTGAAGATTACGACATGATGATGGAAACAGCTCGTGAAGTAGCGAAACTTGATGTACAAGGAATTAAAATCCACTTACTTCACTTATTAAAAGGAACGCCAATGGTGAAGCAATATGAAAAAGGACAACTCGAATTCCTTTCTCTTGAGGATTACGTAAGTCTTGTTGTTGACCAACTTGAAATTATTCCAGAAGACGTAATTGTGCACCGTATCACAGGTGACGGCCCACCTGATTTAATGATTGGTCCAATGTGGAGCTTAAATAAATGGGAAGTATTAAATTCCATCGATGCAGAATTTGTACGCCGCGGAAGCTGGCAAGGAAAATATGCAAATGAGGAGAAACAACAATGAAATTAGAACGTGTATTACCGTTTGCTCGCACACTGCTGCAAACGGCTGTTAAAGAAGGCGACTACGCTGTAGATGCAACACTTGGAAATGGTCATGACACTTGCTTCCTAGCTGAAATTGTTGGGGATAGCGGAAAAGTATTTGGATTTGATATTCAAAAAGAAGCGATTGAAAGCTCAACAACTCGTCTAAAAGAAAAAGAACTTTTTGAACGTACTGTTTTAGTTCACGATAGTCACGATACACTTCTATCCGTACTACCAGAAGACGCAAAAGGAAAAGTAACAGGCGCTATCTTCAACTTAGGTTACCTTCCTGGCGGTGACAAGCATATCGTTACAAAACCGAACTCAACAATTTCGGCAATTGAACAATTACTAGAAGTAATGGCACCTGAAGGTATCATCGTCCTCGTCATTTACCACGGACACCCAGAAGGACAAGTAGAACGCGACGCTGTTCTCAAATTTGCAGAAGAACTAGACCAAAAACAAGCTCACGTACTGCGATATGGCTTCATTAACCAGCAAAATAATCCGCCATTTATTGTGGCGATTGAGAAACGATAAAGTGAAACTTTAATCAGTGGGGGAAATCCCCACTGATTATTAGTTGAACCAATCGGGCATTTATGGGCAGTTTATCTCCCACCTAACATCTTTGCTCCAGGCGAATTTTAAGGTGGGAGTTTTACTGCCCGTTAATGCGGGGTAATATATCAACGATTTTTCAATTATATCTATCGTAACTCGGGATATATAAACGATTTTTTCGATATATCTATCATAACTTACAATATATCAACGATTTCTCGGATATATCGACGATTCGACAAAACATAACAAAAAAAGACGTGCACTCACTGCACGTCTTTTTGTTATTCTCCTATATAATGGATATATACACTATTTAAAGAAAGAAGGATAGAACTTTGCTAGTAGAACTAAGGGGAATTCAAAAGAAGTATAGCAAATCACTTATACTAGACAACATTGATTTATCCATTCCAGAAGGAGAAGCGCTCGCTATTATTGGCGGGAACGGGACTGGAAAAAGTACTCTGCTCAAAATAATTGCAGGATTTATTTCACCTACGGCAGGGACACTCAAAAGAAAAGAACATATACAAATTGGTTATGTACCTGAACATTTTCCTGAAGGAATTCGTTTTACATTAGCGGATTATTTATTTCATCTCGGCTGCATTCACGGCTTATCAACAACATATTTAAGAAATAAAATTCCGATGCTCCTTGAGACTTTTCACTTACATCATGCAAGACATTCCGTTGTACGAAACTTTTCAAAAGGTATGAAACAAAAAACAGGTATTATGCAAGCATTACTTACGGACGTCCATTTATTAATTTTAGATGAACCGCTTTCTGGGCTCGATCCTAACTCTCAGCAAGAATTAGAACATATTTTACTCTCATTAAAACAACAAGGTATATCTATACTCTTCACATGTCACGAAAAACAACTATTAGAAAACTTCGCCGATAGAATTGTGACGTTAGCAAATCATACAATTGCAGAAAATACCTCTGCACAAAAAGTAGCGGAACAGGTCTATATTGAGGCAATCGTTCACGACACATTTTCAGCAATAGAACTACAAAAGCAATCCGGTTTTATACACGTTGCACACAATGCAAATCAAAATCTTATTCAATTACAAATCGAAAAAGAATATACAAACGAAATACTTCAGTTTTTATTACATAAAAAAGCATCTATCACACTGCTACAACCTAACTTTTAACTCGAAAGAAGGTTTATTATGTTTGCGCTTATTCGTTACCATTTTCTCGACTATACAAAATCGTATAAGTATGTCCCTCCTATTGCGATGTACTTTGTGAGCTTGCTTTTTGTATATACATATAAACCGACTCCTATTGTACCGACATATTTAGAAACAGCTCTCGCGCTTTATTTATTATCTGCCTGGATTACGGTCACAATTTTTCATACTGAAGACCCTGTACAAGAACAAATTACTATTTCTCACACAAATAATATTTCCGCATTATATGTTGGTAAATATATTACAGCTCTTCTCATTTGTACTGTATTATCTTTTATATCCGTAATCTATCCAATTATTTTGCAAATGTTTAATGAAAAAATGACAGTTTCTTTATTTCTAGTCGGATTTCTCTCTCACATGTCTTTCTCTATACTAGGAATTTCAATCGCAACATTATTTACTAGAAATATGATTCAAAAAACAGGCACTGCTTGGCTTAGCCTTACCTTTATATTGCTTATAACGATCGCATCTATCCGGTTTAAAAAAGAGTTATTATGGTTTTTACCACCTGTCGAAAGCTTTCTAATGCTTGGCCAATACAAATATAATATACTGACTCACACACTATGGCTCACAGCTTGGGCTATCGTATATTCATTTTTATTATTTACCTTATTTCTTTTTATCGTTCGCAAAAAACGTTTTTAATTACATATTAAAGGAGACGACACAATGATCGGAATACTAGCAGGAATGGGGCCAAAATCAACTGGACCATTCGTCGATACAGTTGTAGCAGGGTGCCAAACAATATACGGAGCAAAGCATGATATGGACTTTCCTCATATGATGATTTATTCGTGCCCAACACCGTTTTACATGGATCGCCCTAATTGATCACGAAGCGATGAAAAAAGCGATTATTGAAGAAGCACAAAAACTTGAAAGTACTGGCGCAAGCTTTATCGCTATGCCGTGCAATACGGCGCATCTTTATTTTGAAGAATTACAGCGTTCTCTTTCTATCCCGATTTTAAATATAGTTGACGAAACGTTACAAGCAATTCCTGAAACTGCAAAAAGAGTCGCTCTTCTTGCAACGGAAGCGACAGTTCAAGCTGGTATTTATCAAGACGGGATTGCAAAACGGAATATAGAATACATTCATTATGAAAAATGGCAAACGATGATTAATCAAATTATTATGTATATTAAAAGCGGAGAAGTTGAAGAAGCTCGCAAATTATGGAGCGCGCTCGTTGTGCAGTTGAAGGATGAAGTAGATACCGCAATTATCGCATGTACTGATTTGAATGTTGTGGCTAGTGAGGATTTTGTTGATTCTTCTCAATGTCTTGCGAAAGCGGTTGTTAGGATGTACTTATCAAATATAAAGAGATCTTCATAAACATAGAAAACACTCCTTCTAAAATGTGTTTTATGTTTAATAAAAATCCCACAAACTTTTAACTTTCTTCACAATTCTTTCAAAGTAATCACACTTAATCTCGCTATATTAAATAAGTAGTTATTCATATAGGGAAGGTTAGGGGAACTGAAAGTATGAAAGTAAATCGTTCGCTTCATTACATTTTTTGGCGTTGGCATTTTTATGCTGGGCTTTTTATTACGCCACTTCTTATTACGTTGTCACTGAGCGGAATTGGGTATTTATTTCGAGAGGAAGTTGAAGATTTCATCTATAAAGATTTATATTTTGGGAAGAGCGCTCAAACAGAATCTATTTCGATGGCTGATTCTATTTCGTTAACAGAGAAAAAATATCCACATTATAGTGTGGCGAAAATTAGTGAGTTTAATGGGGATTATAATACGAGACTTACCATTGCAAATGAGTATACTGGACAACAAAAATATGTGTATTTAGATAGTAATAATCAAATTGTTGGGGATCAAAATGCAAGTGACACGTTTGCCAATATCATGCGGGAATTACATAGTTCTCTTTTAGTTGGTGGCACTGTCGTCAACTATACTGTAGAACTTGCGGCATGCTGGACTATCTTTTTAATCGTGACTGGGTTGTACATGAGTATACGCCAGTTCAAAAACAAACCGGCATCCAATAAGCGAGAAAAAGCAAAACGACGTCATTCTATTATCGGTATTATATTTACAATTCCACTCGTTCTGCTAGTCGCATCTGGATTGCCATGGTCAGGATTTATGGGTAACCAAATTTATAAAATTGCGTCGTCGAATGAATCGCTCGGATATCCGAAATTGTATATGGCGCCGCCTGAATCAAAGGTAAAAGAATTGCCGTGGGCAACAAGAAAAGAAGCTCCGCCTGAATCAAATTCAAATGAACCGAAAGCAATTTCTGTCGATGAATTACAAAAAGGAATTGAAATAAAGAAGCCATATGTTATTTCACTACCAGCTGATCCGAAAGGTGTATTCACCGTTTCGAAATCGAGCGGTTCTGGTATTACAGGTATGCATGTTGCACCAAATGAAGAGATAACAGCTTACTTTGATCAATATAGCGGGGAACTCATTTCAAAAACGGACTATCGTGATTATGGATTACTTGCACAATGGTTCACTTACGGCATCCCGCTTCATGAAGGACATTTATTCGGATGGCCAAATAAAATATTATGCTTACTAACGACATTATCTCTACTACTTCTTATTTATTACGGAGTAAAAATGTGGTTAGCAAGAAAGCCGAAAGGAAAATTAGCAGCACCACCAAAGCAAAGAGATAAGAAAAGCATAATCGTTTTCTTTATCATGATGGTTATACTAGGCGCTGCCATGCCTTTATTCGGACTATCTGTATTAGTGATTTTTGCGATTGAACTTCTTATATATGTATTTTCAAAAATACGATCATAATAAAAAGCATTTGTACACGCGTTGTACAAATGCTTTTTATTTCTCTCTAGATCACTTATCTATCTTCAATGGCATTTTCTTTTTTATTAATAACTTTTTTATCTTTCCAGCCAATAACACACTTCCCACCATTAAAATTAAATCCCCCCAATGTATTCACCACAATTTGTACTTAAAACAAATTGTGTACAGCGATTAATAATAATATAAATCCACTTAAAGCTGTGCTAAATTGTCCTAATGTCCAAGATCCAATTTTTACATTTGCAACTTTTTTTCCTAATTTAACTCCTAACCAAACAGTGAAAAAACTGAATACAGCTGCTGATAATGAAATAGCAAATGGAGATAATTTTAATAAACCTGCACCTAGTCCATTCGTTAGAGCATTCATCGATATAGCAATACCAAGAACAATAGATTCAAAAAAACTAATATTCCCTGATCTATCAAGGTCAGCTTTTTCAGGAGATTTTAAATATCCAGTAATAACATTCGAAACAGATTCATCTTCATCAAGTACTTCTTGATTAGCCTTCTTTTTTTGTGGAATTGTCATTAAAATAATTCGTAAACCAATTACAAACAAAAACAATGTACCAATAACGTCAGATAATGTACCTGGAAAAACTTTTGAAATATATTGCCCAAACAAAATACCCATTTCACTAAAAATAAAAGCAATAATTGCAATTATAAAGTTAGCTAAAAAACCTATTCGAATATTACGAATCCCATAAGATAGCCCTACTCCAAAATTATCTATACTAGAGGATAACGAAAGTAATAAAATGGTAATTAAAGCTACTATAGTCATAATTGTCATACTCCTTTTCACAAAAAACAGCAAGTTATTTTCTGGGTTATTGTATGATAGGTGAAAAAAAGTGTTCCTACTTAAGATGAGGCTACTGAAAAAGCCCACCACCTACTATATACAACAGATCGTGGACCCTTTTTATTTTCTGTATACTGATAAAATACGCCATTTTCAAAATAACAAAAAAGACACTCATAAGAGTGTCTTTAACTAAATTAGTGGTTTTCTTCATCACTGCGCTGTTTTCTTTCGGTACATCTTCCCGTTCCAATAGAAGAATCGTGAAGTGAGGCCTCCGTACTTTACAATGCGCCGTGCCATTTTGTGCATATTCTTTTGTGCTGATACTTTTTGATCTGATAAATAAATACCAAGTAACCCTCTGCTTATGAGACGATGAAACTTCGCATGAGGCAAATCACCAATGCTCTTCTCTGCTTCTTCTACAAAGTGTTTCATCCGATCTAATATCGCTTGCTCGTTTTCGTAATAACTACAGAAATTCAAATCTCCGCCTATACGGTCTTCTTCTTGATCAATGAAATAATCAAGCAAAATATGAAGTCCTTGTACGTAAGGGAAGTATCCTTGTCTAATTTTCGCAATATCTTCATCATGTAATTCATCATGAAATGCATATGCAACAAGACAGAAAATTCCAAGTGTAGAACCGGCACATGCTGAAAATTCAAACCAACTCATCTCAGGTAAGTTTTCTTTATGTGCTTCAAACCAATTTTTCAGTCGCGGCTCTCTTTCTTCTAATTTCACGTGTTTATGAATTTGCAAATCACAATAATAACAAGCAAGTTCATGAAGAACAGGAGCAATTTTGTCATAGTGCTTCGTTTTCTTTAAAACATCTTGGCATGTTTCAACAAGTTCATCTAAATAACCACCATCATCTTGATCATCACGATAACGATAATAATTACCGCCACCTTCTACTTCAGGTGATAATGCCATTAACATCGATTCATGCAGTGCGGCAAAATCATTTGGATCAAGTGATGTACTGCGATCACATAAATTATCTAAATAGTCGCTGATCGTTTGATACGCTACGATAAAACGAATACATTCTTCTCGGTGTTCATTTGCTAGCAGAGCTAAAATGCCACCGCCCTCACAATGAAACGTTTTATGCTCAATACTTGCGATTGCCTGACTATGAAGCTCATCATTCGGAATATGGTAGGCACGCTCTTTCCACATCGCTAGCTCATGGTGTACAACCGGAAACACATCACGGTATACTTTCGCCATGAGCGTTATGGGATTACTCGGTACGTTCACTTCTTCCTTCATCTCCTCTATTAAATGTACAAATAATGATTTATTTGTTTGTTTTTACTATATTATTGACATGCATTTCAGTAAATGACTGAATATAACTCAAAATTTCATCACGCTCATACTCATTTAATAGCTCGTGATAACAATTCGGCCATTCTTTAAAAGCCTTATCACTTATTTTAACATTATCAAACCAAGTGCGGACACGTATTTTATCTACAAGTTTATCCTCACAAGCTTGCATTAGCAAGAGCGGAACATCTGGAAAATCATCTATTTTTTTATGAGCAATTTCGATAGACTTAATCAATTCACTATACCAACGTACTGATACTTTGCGCAAGAACAAAGAATCATTCTCCATTGCATCTCTCACTTCATGGTTACGTGTTGACATTTCCACCGTAAGATTCGTTGCAAATTGCAATTTTGGAGCCACAACATTTAATATTCTTGAAGCAAATTGAAGCGGAGCAGAGGGTCCAGTCACTACCCCTAAACAAGGCGAACTCAAAATAATACCTTCTACATCTTCTCTCTTCGTTTCTTGCATCATACGAATGACAATAAGACCACCCATACTATGACCGAATAGAAAAATAGGTAACCTATACTTTCTTGCTTCTTTCACCCATAATTTAACTTCCTCTATGTATTCATCAAATGAATCAATATGTCCTCTATTTCTTGAAGTCGTTCCATGTGACGGAAGATCCCCCATCACGACGTGGTAGCCGATATGATTCCACATTTCCGCAACGGCTTCGTAACGTCCGTGATATTCCATTGCGCCGTGCACAATAACAATGACAGCTTTTGCTTCCTCCGCTTCATAATTCCACATACGGCTCTCCTCCATTTCACTCTTTCTCATAATTTGATACACTAAAACTAGTCTCTAGGAAAGGAAGACTTTACATGATATATCCTTACAAAGAAAAAAAACCGAAAATTGCGAGTAGTGCTTTTATCGCTGACTATGTTACGATTACAGGCGATGTTTCCGTTGGCGAGGAATCAAGTATTTGGTTTAATACAGTCATCCGTGGTGATGTGTCACCGACAATCATTGGAGACCGAGTAAATGTACAAGACCAATGTACACTTCACCAAAGCCCGCAGTATCCTCTTATTTTAGAAAACGACGTAACAATTGGGCATCAAGTCATTTTACATAGTTGCCATATTAAGAAAGATGCTTTAATTGGAATGGGATCTATTATATTAGATGGTGCTGAAATTGGCGAAGGAGCTTTTATCGGCGCTGGAAGCCTCGTTTCACAAGGAAAGAAAATTCCGCCGAACACGTTAGCTTTCGGTCGTCCCGCGAAAGTCATTCGTGAATTAACAGAAGAAGACCGTAAAGATATGGAGCGTATTCGCACGCAATACGTTGAAAAAGGTCAATATTATAAATCATTACAGAAGTAAATTTCCGCTGCCATAAGATTGGCAGCTTTTTTTATATAAAATCTAACTTTTTCTTTACAAAACATTATTACTCCCTCAACAAAATCTTATTAAAATAAAAGCTAATATCTCCATATATATGTAGATGAGGGAGGAGAATTTTCATGAAGGTCAGTGGATTATATAAAATAGAATGTTACATTTTCAGAGGAATTAACCGCTACTTTGATCAAAAAACATTAAATATCTTTTTCAGCAATATTACTCATATCGGTGGCGCGACTTTCTCCATCGGACTCACACTTTTCTTTTTAATTTTCGCAAAGGGAACTTTGCATCAAGCTGCAATTGCAACTGCTATTTCGTTAGCAATTAGCCATATTCCTGTGCAAATATTAAAAAGGTGGTATCCGCGAAAACGTCCTTATTTAACAATTCAGGATGCAAAATATCCAGTCCATCCATTAAAAGACCACTCTTTCCCGTCTGGTCATACAACAGCCGT
Organism: Bacillus cereus group sp. BceL291; assembly: GCF_051776705.1. Lineage (NCBI taxonomy): Bacteria > Bacillati > Bacillota > Bacilli > Caryophanales > Bacillaceae > Bacillus > Bacillus cereus group sp. BceL291. Next base: position 249,895 of record NZ_JBPWAP010000001.1, read on the forward strand.
TTTCTCTGTCTTCATTCCATTTATTTGCTATAATCCAAGCTTACTTGCTTTCCTATTACCGTTAGCGTTATGCGTCGGTATTTCACGTATTTATTTAGGCCTTCACTATCCGTCAGATGTATTCGTCGGTATGTGCCTTGGCACTTGTTCTGGCATCATCTCTTTTTATCAATTCATCCCACTTTTCACATAAAGGAGTGATATGATGAGAGTCGCCATTTTTACCGATACTTTTACGCCACAAGTTAACGGGGTTGCGAAAACGTTAGAGCGATTAACACAATATTTTCAGAAAGAACAGATCGCCTATTCTGTTTTCGCCCCTCAGCATACAGCTGAAGATAATTTTGTAGCGAATGTGAATAAGATGAGAAGTATCCCGTTAACAATATTATATCCAGAATGTCGTTTTTCTTTTCCTACTCCGCGCATTAAACGGGAACTACTTTCCTTTAAACCTGACATTATTCACATTGCCACACCTTTCAACATGGGACTTTGTGGATTGTATTATGCAAAAAAGTTAAACATCCCAGTTGTCGGTTCTTATCATACTGATTTCGATGCCTATTTACGTTATTACAAAATCGAATTCCTCTCCAATATGCTGTGGAACTATTTAAAATGGTTTCATAGTCATATGCAAAAAAATTTTGTACCTTCCTTTGAAACATTACATCAATTAAAAAACAAAGGCTTTCAGACCCTCTCTATATGGGGACGTGGTGTAGATTGCACACTCTTTCATCCTGCTTACAATACAGACCTATTCCGAAAAAAATATAATATTACAGCGAAGTATGTCCTTTCCTATGTTGGACGAATTGCTCCTGAAAAAGATATTGATACACTGCAATACCTTATCGTTAAAACAGCACATACTCGAAACGATATTCATTGGCTCATCGCAGGAGACGGTCCTCTAGCAACAAGTTTACGTGAAGCTGTTCCGAAAACAAATATCACTTTTACTGGCTATTTACAAAGTACAGATTTAGCTGAAGCATATGCTTGTTCTAACATAATGGTGTTTCCATCAGCTACTGAAACATTCGGAAATGTCGTACTTGAATCACTCGCATGCGGTACACCTGTCATTGGTGCAAATAGTGGCGGGGTTAAAAATATTATTACAGATGGAAAAACGGGAGTTCTTTGTCCGCCTAAAAATGAAGATGCATTTCTATCATCCATTTATTTTTTATTACAAAATGAAGAAAAACTTGAGCAGATGGGAATATCAGCTTCATCTTTTGCGAAATCAAAGAGCTGGGATGAGATCTTTCGCGGTTTGCTTAACCATTATGAAGAAGTCCTGCAGCATAACGCATCAGAGTTGCTTGCTTAAATAGAAAAACTCCCTTCAAAAAAACGAAGGGAGTTTATTACATGGTCATAAATTTTAGTTTAATAAATGATACATAAGGTTAAACATTGTTTTATTTCTATATTAATTATATCAAAAATAAACATAACTAAACAGACTTGTAATAAAAACCCATAAAAATTAATATATGGTTATACAGTATTTTAAACTGTATAATGATTTTAAGAATTCCCCTTAAAATCAACTTACTCACATACCTTTATACAGTAATTGTTCCCCAATTCTGTATATCAAAAAACCTTTCATTCATTTGAAAGGTCTTTTTGAGCCTGCACATATTCTTCTTTCGTATTTACATTTATAAACCAATCCGCATTCGCTTGTACATCTTCTCCAGAAACATACTTCACATTACATTGTGATAAAAGCTGGCCCATACTTCTTTTTTCTTCCTGAAGTAAAGCATAAATCTTTTCTTTCACGCGGTTATGATACGCCGCAAGTAGCGGTTGTTTTCTTCCATTAATAATAGGTACAACCGCATCATATTCATTGCTCGTTTGCTCTAGTAAAATGGCAAACCATTGATGCGAAACGTTTGGTGCATCGCAAGGCATAATAGCGTACCAATCTGCTTCTATGTATTCCATACCTGATACAATGCCCGCAAGCGGTCCATTTCCTTTATAGTGCGGAATGTCTTCTATAACAGGAACTTGTACGAATTGCTCTACTCGCTCTTTTATATCAGTATGGCTAATTACTACAATGTCTTGCAAAGTAGTTCCCATCACTTTCACAATATGCTCAACAAAAGTATTTCCCTTCCAAATTGCTAACGCCTTCGGCTCACCAAATCTACTCGACATACCGCCCGCTAATACAATTCCAGCATACTTACTCATTGGCGATGCAGCTCAAATGTAATATGGCCTAATTCCGGTAAAATTAATTTATTCATCGCAAGTCGAACCGCTCCGCTAGACCCTGGCATCGAGAAGACTACTTTGCGCCCAATTGTACCACCAATCGCTCTACTTAACATTGCGCTGCTTCCGATATCTTCTAAATAACTAATCATACGGAACAGCTCACCAAATCCAACAATTTCTTTATCTAATAACGCTGATACTGCTTCAATTGTGACATCGCGTTTCGTAATACCAGTACCGCCATTTGTTAATACAACATCTACATCTTCCTTATGATAACCAGCTAACACCGCTTGCTGAATACTTTCTTTATCATCTTTTACAATTTCATAAGAAGTTACTTTATGTCCCGCTTCTTTTAACAATTCATGTAATAGTTGTCCGCTCTTATCTGTTTCTTCCGTACGTGTATCGGAAATTGTAACAATCTTGCAACGCACTTCTTTTGGAGCTTGTTTTTTATGTTCAGTTACACTCATTTTTTATCTTTCCTTTCTTAAAGACTTTTCTTCATTTTATCATACATACCTTTACACAATTATGTATGAAGCCAATCATGCGCCATGATACAATATAAGTATACTAACCCACAAAAAGGAAAGTGTACTTTCTTATACTCCTAGACTACACATCTTTAGCTACTCTTTATATTTTCTACATAATAGAATTCAATTTTAAAACTTGTACTAAAAAATAAATTGGAGGTCTACATTGTATGGAACTTTATAAAAAATTAACAACAACATTTATCCTCTTATTCATCGCTTCAATCACTGTCGGCTTTTCCTTAAAAGGCGCAATTCCATACGCTACATTAGTAAGCATTATATTCGCGACACTATTTTTACTAAGTAGTGCCTTTTGCGCAAGTAAAGCACGTCAAATGAAAGGTTGATCACATATGTTCAAAAAGAAATCAATCTTTTGTAAATCATGTAAAACAGAAATACAAACGTATGAAAAAGCGTGGATTCATATGCCCTTTCCGGCGAATGGCATGACGAATATGAAAAAGTATATTGAATTAGAAGGACAAATTTATTGTAGTTCGTGTGTTGAGATAATGAACAAAAACCAGTAAATACAAAAGGGGTGTTTACATTGTTTGAATCCAACCGTATCCAGTTACGAAAGTTTTCCGAAGATGATATTCTAACATATTATAAATGGCATAATGATATAGACGTTATGAGTTCAACTACACTCACTCTTGATAAATATTCCTTTCAAGACACAGAAAAACTTTGCCGGCAATTTATTCATTCTTCGAACTCTAAGAACTATATCATTGAAGAAAAAGCTACGCATCTTCCAATTGGTATTACTTCTTTAATTCATATTGATTCGTATAATCGAAACGCTGAATGCATTATTGATATTGGTAAAAAGGATTACTGGGGGCAAGGTTATGGGCAGGAAGCTTTAACCCTATTATTGGATTATGCATTTTTAGAATTAAATTTACATCGCCTTTCTTTACGAGTATTTTCTTTTAACGATAGAGCAGTTAAATTATATAAATCACTTGGTTTTCAACATGAAGGAACTTGTAAAGAAGCTATATTCCGCAACGGCACTTGGCATGACATTGAACTCTTCGCTTTATTCCAACGTAATTATAAATAAAAAAAGCTTTGCGCTCACCGCGCAAAGCTTTTTTTCATATATTATAGACCAGCTTGCTCTTTTAAAGCTGCAGCTTTGTCTGTACGTTCCCATGATAGATCTACATCAGTACGTCCGAAGTGGCCGTAAGCTGCTGTTTGTTTGTAAATTGGGCGACGTAAGTCTAACATTTTAATAATACCAGCCGGGCGAAGATCGAAGTTGTTACGAACTAGTTCTACTAGTACGTCTTCAGATACTTTACCAGTGCCGAATGTATCAACTGAAATTGATACTGGTTGTGCTACACCGATTGCGTATGCAAGTTGTACTTCTGCTTTTTCAGCAAGACCAGCTGCTACGATGTTTTTCGCAACATAACGAGCTGCATATGCTGCAGAACGGTCAACTTTTGTTGCATCTTTACCAGAGAATGCACCGCCACCGTGGCGAGCGTATCCACCGTAAGTATCAACGATGATTTTACGTCCTGTTAAACCAGCATCACCTTGTGGTCCACCAATTACGAAGCGGCCAGTTGGATTAATGAAGAATTTCGTTTCTCCATCCATTAATTCTGCTGGTACTACAGCTTTAATTACGTGCTCTTTTAAGTCGCGATCGATTTCTTCCCATGTAACATCTGGATGATGTTGTGTAGAAATTACGATAGTATCAACACGTACTGGTTTACCATTTTCATCATACTCAACTGTAACTTGCGTTTTTCCATCTGGACGTAAGTATGATAATGTATCATCTTTACGTACTTCAGTTAAACGGCGAGCTAATTTGTGAGCAAGCGAGATTGGAAGTGGCATTAATTCTTGTGTTTCATTACATGCAAAACCAAACATTAAACCTTGGTCTCCTGCACCAATTGCCTCAATCTCAGCGTCAGTCATTTGACCTTCGCGTGCTTCTAGCGCTTGGTCAACACCCATAGCGATGTCAGCAGACTGCTCATCGATAGATGTTAAAACAGCACAAGTTTCTGCATCGAATCCGTATTTTGCGCGTGTGTAACCAATGCCTTGAATTGTTTCACGAACGATTTTCGGAATATCTACGTAAGTAGAAGTCGTAATTTCCCCCGCTACCAATACTAAACCAGTTGTTACAGTTGTTTCACAAGCTACACGTGCATTTGCGTCTTTTGATAAGATCGCATCTAAAATTGAATCAGAAATTTGGTCACAAATTTTATCTGGATGTCCTTCAGTTACAGACTCAGATGTGAACAGATGACGTTTTTTTGTCATGTGGTAAACCTCCCTACAGTAATTGTATATATTGTACGGAACTCATCCTTAATTTGCCACAAACTGCGACATACATTTATTCTCCCACACAAGCATACAGAAAAACCTTTCCTACTTTACATAGAGGAAAGGTTTAATTTGCTACTTGCATACTGCTTTTTGCCCTTCGCTCTTATCGTTCGAGACCTGTAGCCTCGCACAGGTTTTAGCACCTATTCACCTGCATTTATCAATACAAGTGAGGTTGCTGGGCTTCATCGGGCCTGTCCCTCCGCCAGCTCGGGATAAGAGAGTATCCGTCCCAACCTATACTAAAGAAATGATATTCATTTGTCAATTAATATTCACATTTTCCTGAAAGTTTTTCTCAATACGCCTGAAATGAAATATTAATAAGGAAATAATGCATTCACACAAACAAAAAGAAATAAATAGTATACATTATTTATATAATTGTGTTATACTCTTGTTGGGGATTACGAGAAATATTTCATTAAATGAAAAGGATGGTATATAAATATGAGTACTGTGAATGTCCAAATTGGTTTACACGAATTATTGAACGGAAGCAATGCACAGATTCAACTAAGTGTTCCGCAATTAGTGGAAAAAGTATTAATGCGAAATGAAGGGAAATTAACTTCTACTGGTGCCGTTTCTGCTTCAACAGGAAAATATACAGGACGTTCTCCTAAAGATAAATTTATTGTGAAAGAAGCATCGGTTGCTGACAAAATTGCTTGGGGAGCTGTGAACCAACCGATTTCTGAAGAACATTTTAATAAATTATATACTAAAGTTTTAGAATACTTAAAAGAAAAAGAAGAGTTATTCGTCTTCAAAGGATTTGCAGGCGCTGACCGCAATTACCGCCTACCAATTCAAGTTATTAACGAATATGCATGGCACAATTTATTTGTACATCAATTATTCATTCGTCCAACTGAAGAAGAATTAACGACTCATGAATCAGAGTTCACAATTGTTTCTGCACCGAATTTCAAAGCTGATCCAGCTGTTGACGGTACAAACTCTGAAGCATTCATTATGGTTTCATTCGAAAAACGCATCGTATTAATTGGTGGTACAGAATACGCTGGAGAAATGAAAAAATCAATCTTCTCTATTATGAACTTCTTATTACCTGAACAAGATATTCTTTCTATGCACTGTTCTGCAAACGTAGGTGAAGAAGGCGATGTAGCATTATTCTTCGGTTTATCTGGAACAGGTAAAACAACATTATCTGCTGATCCAAACCGTAAATTAATTGGTGATGATGAGCACGGTTGGTCTGATAACGGTGTATTCAATATTGAAGGCGGTTGCTACGCGAAATGTGTAAACCTTTCTCACGAGAAAGAACCACAAATTTTCGATGCAATCACATTTGGATCTGTTTTAGAAAACGTTATCATTAATGACCAAACGCGTATCGCAGACTATAACGATACTACTTTAACAGAAAATACTCGTGCTGCATACCCTATGCATGCGATCGACAATATCGTACTGCCAAGTGTTGCTGGACACCCAAATACAATCATTTTCTTAACTGCTGATGCATCTGGCGTATTGCCTCCAATCAGTAAGTTATCAAAAGAACAAGCTATGTATCATTTCTTAAGTGGTTACACTAGTAAACTAGCAGGAACAGAGCGCGGTGTTACATCTCCGCAAGCAACATTCTCAACTTGCTTCGGTTCACCATTCTTACCACTTGATGCATCTCGCTATGCTGAAATGCTTGGTGAAAAAATTGAGAAACACGATGCGAAAGTATTCTTAGTAAACACTGGCTGGACTGGTGGCGAATACGGCGTTGGTAAACGTATGAACTTAGGTTACACTCGTGCAATGATTCAAGCTGCATTAAACGGTGAACTTGCGAAAACTGAAACAGCTAAACATGACATCTTCGGTCTTGAAGTTCCACTTCACGTACCAGGTGTACCTGACGAAGTGTTAATGCCTGAACAAACTTGGGCTGATAAAGCTGCTTACAAAGCAAAAGCAATCGAACTTGCAAATGAATTCAAAGCTAACTTCAAAAAGTTCGACAGCGTATCTGAAGACATTATTAACTTAGGCGGTCCAATCGCTTAAATTAAAACTTTCTGTTGGAATAACCCTTTACTCATATGAATAAGTGTCGTGTAACCGTAAAGTTTCGCGTACTCACCGACAAAACCCAATGCGGCTTAACGGTTACACACACTTACATAAAAAAGAAGCTTACGTGAAAACGTAAGCTTCTTTCTATATCTTATATAAAGTGAAACGCTAATCTCTTCATCTATGACCTAGATTATAAAATTACAGCTTCGAATATATACATTATATCCCTACTGGGTTTCACATCGTATGGGGCTAAAAAAGGCCCTGACCGCTTCTATCCGTGGCTGGATCATCTATTCCATCTAAAAAGAAGTCTTTTATCTTTTTTAGCTCTTTGTTAGTTCTTTCTCATCTTTCATGCTATAGTATCCTAAATTAACAACAATTAAGAAATACCCACCCAAAATCCCTACTGCAAATGCCCACATAACCATGTGGTGCTCAATTTCGTACATAATAATAGCACCCAAAATTGCAGCTGCAAAACGGTTAAACATACCGAGTGTCGGTGCTTTCGTCTTCTTTACAATACTATCTCCAAGCTTCTCAATTCGTCTCCCTAAAAGCCAAACGCAATACATACTTACAATAAGCCCAATTCCAGCACCTAGAAAATGAGCTGAAAACGGCGTTAACATCCAGCCTAGTAAAAGAAAACCTAGTAAATAATACGATTGAATTTTAAACGATCTTAATGACATACTAATCATGCTGTTCTCCTCTTCAGTAATTTTTATCTATCCAACAAAAAATTTCTTTCAAATTCATATTCCTTACATCCATTTCACTCAAATTAAAAACAACATAAACAGTATGTTTATGTTGTTTAAATATTTTTAGGAAATAATATTATACAAGATTTCAAACATCATATTCTCATATTTTGTGACGGTTTTTCAAACTTTTTTCGTCCATTTATGAAAAAAATGATATCAATCTATGAACATACGGATATGATGTAATAAGCACACACATAAAGGGGGCGTCTAATGATTTATTTTTTAATGGCTCTCATTCACCTCATTATCCCTGCACTTATTGGACTTTCATTGTATTGGTACACGAAAAACCATAGCATTTTTTACGCTGTCCTCGGTGTTCTTCTTCCAGGTATTATTCTTATTACACTCTTCCGTATTCCATTTTTAAACTTAATTCCACTTATTACTGCTATCTTATTTCTCATCTTCTTACCAAAAATAAAAAAATAGGAAAGCAGATCATAGGTGATCTGTTTTCCTATTTTGATATAGGTTCCCCTGCAATAGAATGAACTTTTACTTTCTCCGATTTCACAAACCATAGACCGACAAAAATGATAATTCCACCGATGATTTGTTGAAACGATACATATTCATTTGCCCAGACAGCTGCAAATAAAACAGCTACAAGCGGCGTTATATACATATATACCATCGTATGTGACGCCCCAATTTTTTGAACACCAACATACCACATTACTAGACCAAATACTGTTACAAAGAAAATAGAATATAGTAAAGCAAATAGTGTCATTCCGTGAGTAATGTGAAATGGCATGACAAACACATGTGGACCACTTAACAATAATAGCGGAATCGCACCCACTAATGCAGACCATGCTGTAACACGTAATGCTGAATATTTTTTAATTAATGGTCCTGCTAAAACAGGATAAAGCCCCCAGCATATTGATGTAATAAGTCCAATTCCATTTCCATAAAAAGAACTAGTAAGCGAATGTCCTGCTACTAAAACTAATGCTGCACCAACAAAGGCAGTCATAGAACCGATTAACTTTCGAGAAGAAAACTTTTCTTGTTTCAAGAAAATCGCAAATGCAGTTGTAAAAATAGGTGAAATAGAAATGAGTAAAGAGGCATTTGTAGCAGATGTATATTTGACAGTTTCCATAAATAACGTTTGATACAGTACAATACCTACAATGCTAACGATAATTAATCTAGGTATATCCTTTCGCTCCATATAAACCGACTTTTCAATAAAAAAGGTAAGGAGTAACAGAAGCGGTGCCGCCGCCATCATGCGAAGTGCAGTAAACTCAATTGCTGTAAATTCTAAAAGTCCATACTTCGCAATTGTATAGTTAATCCCCCAAATAATAACAACACTTAAAATTAACAACTCAATTCCCCATCTTCTCATGCGTATCCCCTCCGCAAAGAAGATTATACAGAAAATTCAATCACATGTACATTTCATTATGTGAAAAAATCTTTTTACTTTTGAAACGTTTTGGTAAATGAAATTATATCGGCGATTTTCTGAATATATCGGCGCAACTCCATTTATATCGGCGATTTCCCAAATATATCAGCGCAACTCCATTTATATCAGCGATTTTTTCAATATATCGACTTATCAACAAAAATCGACAATAATAGCGACTTATAAAATAAAAAAGGTGATTCCAAAATACATTTTGGAATCACCTTTCCTTTACTATATTCGAACGTGTAACTTCATATTTGGATTATAAAACTGGCTTGGGCTCTTCAACTGAAAAGTTCCTCCACCTTCATGCCAATCAACCGTTAACTTATCGTCCATAAATACAAGCTTTGTACGATCAGCGATAAAGTTCATTGTGCTTGATTCAATATCCACATCGCGCTCATCTTTCTCTGCTACAGCTACTAAATCGATGATTCCGCTCATGACACAACCGCAACCCTCATTATCGTAAAATAACTTTATATATTTCGCTTCACTTGGAATCGTATCCACAATCTTTTTATATGCTGCTTCTGTTACAGTAACGTACATATGTTAATCTTCATCCTCTCTTCTCTTATCATTCATATATTGTATCATCATTTTTCTTAAAAGTTATATACAGAAAATTAAGACTAATATACAATGTATGTGATAAAGTTTCAGTAATCGAGCTTTTATGAGTAGTTCATGCAGGAGAAAGGATGTTTACTATCTTTGTTCAAACTACAACGATATCCTATGTTATTAGGTCTATTTAGTAGTTTCTTCATTTCTAGCGGAATGCTATTACAGCATGTACTTCCCTATTCTCCTTCTATTAGCTGGATCCTAGGTTTTATTTGTTTCCTATCCGCTTCTTATTTTGCTACGAAGAATACAAACAACTCATAAAGCAAGAATCATCTTAAGGAGGATTATCAAACATGCCAGCCTTAAAAAAAATAGAGCAATCACTCGATCACTTATTCCAAATTGAAAAATACGGAAAAGATAGTGCCTTTAGTCGATTTATCCCAGGCGTATATGATCCTATCAAATTTCCTTGGCAACAATTTTTCGAAGCAAATTTTGTAGATTTATTTAACGGCCTTATGATGCACGGATCTGAAAATGTAAACAAAGTATTTTTAGCTGTATTCCCTACAGATGACGTTCTTGAAACATTCATTTCACAATCCACACCTGGTGATTTACTCTTTATGCACCATCCCCTTGTAATGGAGTGTGGTGATCCGCTTGGAAGATCAGGTCGCGGTTTCATACCAATTCCTGAAAAATATTTGCAAGGAATAAAAGAAAAACAACTTTCTATATATACATGTCACGTACCAATGGATTTTCATCAAACGCATGGAACGAGTATTTCAATTGCAAAAGCATTAAATGCTACTGTAGTGGACGACTTTGCATATGGAGGTCCAGAACAAGAACCAGTTGGCCTTATTTGTGAAATAGATGAAACATCAACAGAAGCACTCCAAAAACATCTAAAACAACTCTTTCAGATTCCTTACACAGACTTCGAAGGTAAACGACATGATTCCATCAAAAAAATCGCAATTATCGCTGGATGTGGCGATGTTGTATCTTTAATGAAGGAAGCAGAAGAAAAAGGTGCTGAAGCATATATTACAGGAGAAATCCATTGCCATATCGACAATGATTACGGCCGACATAAATACTCGCTCATTATGGATTATGTAAAAGAAACGAATATGTCTCTAATTGGTGTGTCACACTCTGCCTCTGAATATTTAGTGAAAGAGACATTGATGTATGATTGGTTTAAAGAAAATTTTGATGTGGATGTTATTTTGCTTCCGCAGGAGAAATGGTGGCTCTAACGCTATCATTTTTTAAATTTATATACACAATACAATCGACCACAGAAAAATAGAGAAATGTGAAAGCACCACCTGTACCAACGTAAATGCTTTCGTTGTGCCGGAAAACGAACCTACTGGTAGCACCGAGTTTACTGGTGCTACCAGTATTACAGCATGAATATATATTCTATTTTTCTAATCACTGACATATAGCGATTCATTTCATAAAAAAAGACCCGAGATTCGGGTCAACAAATAGAAATATAAATGAACTACAACAAATAACAGACAAAGCCATTATATATTTTCCATAGTAAAACATCCATTATTTTCTTTTTACACTATCAATATATTATTTTTCGTTATCGTCCTCTTTTTTAGAACGTCTACCTAAGAAGAACACAAAAGCATTACTTCCAAATAAGTGATGTTTTTTCTATTTAATGCAGTGGTAACATAACCTCAACCGTTGTTCCAACCCCAACTTCACTTTCAAAACTCATTTTACCATTGTGGTCTTTAATAATTTTTTCTGTAACTACTAAACCTAGACCAGTTCCTGTTTCTTTCGTTGTATAAAAGGCTTCATTTAACTTTGGAATTTTATCTTTTGGAATACCACATCCCTCATCTTTCACTTGAACGATGATTCCATCTTTTACAGTAACTTTAATCGTAATTGTTCCCCCAACTGACATTGCTTCAATTGCATTTTTGATTAAATTAAAAAAGACCTGTTTTAATCGTTTTTCATCACATGTAATGGACGGTAAGTCTTTACTGTAAATACCTTGTATGTGGACTCCTTGTTTTAAAGCAGGCTTTTCCATAACTCGAATAACATAAGAGATAATTTCTTGTATGTTATGAGTTTCTGATTCTAGTGATTTAGATTTCTCAAATCCACTAAGTTCTGTAGCAATTATATGAATCCGATCTACTTCTTGTTTCATAATATCACTATAAATTTTATCCTCTGGATGCTTGTCGGCTTGTTTATTCACAAGTTTTTTTAAGTTTGCTAAAGGTCTTCTAATCTTATAACCAATAACCGTTGCCATTTTTCCAACAGCTGCTAGTTTTTCTGTCTGTTTTATTTCTTTGTCCATCATCTCAAGCGTACGAACGTAAGACTGAACCCTCAAAAATATAATCCAACATATAATAGTAAATACACTATATAATGCCATTGGGATTAAAACGAGAGAAGATTGAATAATGATTCCTGTAAGAGCGTACTTCCCGACAAGTATCGCTGGAACTAACCAGAAATATCTTTTGTTCACAAAGATTGGTGCGAACAAAATAAAAAATACTTCTACTATATTTCCACCGTCAAATTCCGCATCGCTACCATAATAAATCATAATGTTATGGATACAATCTAATACATTATAGCCAATTAGAATAATATACTTTACCACAAAAACATTCTTCCATTTCATAAAGTATATTCCACTGCAAAACAATACTACCGTCAAAAAGTAAAGCCATAAACCTAAACCATCTTCAAACTTTCCTACGCCTTCTTGCTCTCCCGCGATTAAAGGTACGATAAATTCATAGGCAAGATCATACACAAAAAATATAATAAAAAATAAACTTAAAAATACTTTCAATGCCTTTATTTCTTCATTTTTAAATATATAGCCTTTATTCATATGGTAACTCCTAGCTTTTCTTCCACTTGGATTTCAGTATTTCCACACTTCCTTGGGAGAATGATGTCTATTCTCGTTCCAGTATCTCTTTCACTTGAAATATGCAGCTCACCAAGGTGCTCGGCGACAATTCGATTCGCTACCGTAAGTCCCAGACCAATTTTATCTTGTTTCGTTGTATAAAAGGCTTCTGTAACACGGGTTAAGTTTTCTTGCTTAATACCATGACCATTATCGATTACGCTGATTATTACATATTCTTTCCCTTTATTCTCTAATTGCAAATGTAATATGCCACCTTGTTCCATTGCCTCTAAAGCATTTTTTATCGTATATAAAAAGACTCCTCTTATTTTTCGTTCATCACATTCAACTTCTATTGTTTTTTCTTCCACATTAGAAATAAACTGCACGTTTAATTCATTCATTTTTCCGCGAAGACTTGTTATTACTTGTAATACAATTTTTCCTACATCATGTTTCTTATAAATAGAAGGTTTGCATGTAGCAACTTCCATCAACTCACTTATCATATTATTCATATTTTCTATTTCAAAAATCATACGTTTATAAATAGGATCCTCTTCATGCTTCTCTCGTTGTAATTGTGTAAATCCTTTTAATGAAGCCAGTGGATTTTTAATTTCATGTCCAACAGTCGCTGCCATTTTTCCGATTACTGCTAATTTTTGTGATTCACTAGCAATCGCAATACTTTCCTTTACGGCTGAAAGATATTGTAAAAATCGATTTAAAATGATATATACAACTATTAACATAAGTGTACACATAATAAGGAACATAAATGCTTTTATTTCCTCTAATACAAATAAATAAATTAAATATTTTCCTACAATAGAGGAAAGCAAAAACACATAAAATTTTTTATTTAAAAATATGGGTACAAAGAAAATGAGAATAATTTCCATTATATTTGTCGCATCAAACGCCGCCTTATTATAAAAAATATACGAAACTATATTAGCGATTTCTATCCCTATGTATGCAAATATCCATGCATATTTAACAAGGTTTGCCTTCTCTTTTTTCAGTAAATATATATTCACGCATAGTATTGCTACTCCGCAAATAACTTGCCATATTATGTTGTATCCCTTATCCATTATTGATTTATCTTCTAATACGATTGCATAGAAAATTTGATATACAATAACAATGACATATAACACCCATAAAAGGAGTTTTGCATTCCTTTCTTCTTCTTTATATGATAGAAAACTTTCTTTCACTTCAACACCCCTTCAAAATAACATCTCAAAGAATACCATTTATTATAATAAATGATTTTCATAGACAAACAAAGATAAATCGAACATTTGAGGAAAATCGTACCAAAAACGCAATATATTTAGACTATATACAGAGCATAAAATCTATGATCATTAATACGTATATTATGGAGGATGTTTTATATAGACGGCCTAAAAAGTAAAACAAAGCTTTTAGAATGGAGCCTATTGATAGAACAGGGGGAGTTTTATGTTTGTTACTGTCGAGAAAGATGTGCATATTTTTGTGCAAGACGTTAATCCTGGTCCAGGTAGTAAGACTGTTTTCTTCGTTCACGGATGGCCTTTAAATCATCAAATGTATCAATATCAACTCAATGTTTTACCAGAGCATGGCTTTCGTTGTATCGCCATGGATATACGAGGGAATGGGCAATCTGATAAGCCATGGACTGGTTACACGTATGATCGATTAGCCGATGATATCGCAATTGTTCTAGAAGCACTCCAAGTAGAGAACGCTACATTAGTCGGTTTCTCAGTTGGTGGTGCTCTTTCTATTCGCTATATGTCTCGCTATCATGGGCGCCGCATTTCTAAGCTCGCATTAATTGACGCTGTCTCCCCCTCTTTCGTTAAAAATCAAGAGTCCCCTTACGGTGTACCGAAAGAAAAAGCAGATGCTCTCATTAATCAAATGTATGCTAATTTACCAAAATTTTTAAATGACGTATCTTTATCCTTTTTCAATAGAAACTTAGGGGCTGCAACCCTTGAATGGTTTTCTTATCTCGGTATGCAGTCCGCTTCTTATGCCCTTATCAAAATTTTACAAGCAGCTGCAAATGAAGATGTAACGAAAGATTTAAATAAAATTAACGTCCCAACAAAAATCTTCCACGGCGTTCACGACCAACTAATTCCTTACAAAAGTGCTGAGCTTACGCAACAACGAATTAAAAATTCTCAGTTACATGCTCTTACAAATAGTGGTCATGGTTCACCAATCGATCAAGCGGATGAATTAAATAAAGAACTGATAAAATTTTTACATGCATAACAACTGCAATACAAGAACGAAAGTTAATATAATAGATTTTTTCACAAAACATAAAATTCACATATTTCTCACAAATACACAAATAAAACGATTACATTTCATATATACTAAATGTACAGGTAATACTCCCTAAACCCAGCTTGTCTGGTTACCCCGTTAAATACTATGAAAAAAGAACTTGTATCGTTATACAAGTTCTTTTTGTTTCTTTTATTTAAAGAGGATATCTGTACTATATTGATTTCCAACGAGTAAATCATATTGGAGCATTTTATATTGCTCTAACATTTCTTTTTGTTTCTTTGTTAAATCATTGATTACTTCTCCATTTTTATCAACTTTTAATTCATCTCTAAGCACTGGTATTTCCTTGTAAAGTTCCGATAAAAATTGATAAAATAAGGATTTATTTAATCCTGCATAATCAAAAATAAGATTAGAAAAATGAATTGGGCTTACTAAACCTAAATTATCATTTGGCATATCAAAGTTTGCATACATTAATAGCGGCGTTTGCGCCATCGCTAAACGTTCACTCGGTGTTTTTTCATTCGTTATATACCCGTTTTCTTTATAAAAAGATTTATTTGTTCCTAGTGATGGAAGATGATCTCCAAAGAATACTAATAATGTAGGTCTATCTAAATTATCTAGTTGCTCTATTAAATATTGAAGTGCCTCATCTGAACGTCTTAACCCTTCTGTATACGTCTCTAATTCTCCCTTTGATTCTTCATTTTCTAGCCCGCTAATTTCTATTAGGTTTTCACCAAATCGGCCCTCTGTAAATGGAAAATGATTTTGCATCGTAACTGCATGAATAAATGTAGGCTGTTTTTGTTCCTCTAACTCAGCAATTATCTCTTTACTCATCGCTAAATCACTAATATAATCTCCATCAATATCCACATTTTTCATCGTGTCCTCTGCATTAAACTTATCAAATCCTAACACCTTATATACATCATCACGTTTAAAGAATGTGCGACCAAATGAATGAATTGCACTTGTGTAATACCCTTCTTTTTTCAACGCCGTAGGGATTGATGGAATTTCTTTCTTATTTGTAATAACCTGCTGATATGGTATAGAACCTGGCTTTAACAAACTCATTGAATAACTTGTTAATGCCTCAAATTCAACGTTCGCCGTATTTCCCCCAAATGTAGGAGAAATAGTTTGTCCCCCAGGAAAGTTTTCTATATAATGATGTAAATTTGGTACAGGATCTTCACTAAAAGAAAGGTTGGTTACTTTCGTCGGATCCCAAAACGATTCACTCATTACAAAAATAATATTCGGTTTCTCTTTTTTCTTTTGACTCCCTATATTTCCACTATATTGTTTTTTTATATCGTTTGCTATTTGAAGCATATTTTCTTTAGAATAATTTTTTGGTTTTTCCATAACTGTTGTATCTAAATTGCTAATAAACCCAAGTATAAAACCATTTGAAGCGTAGTTCTCATTTTGATTCCACAAAACAAAATCTACACCTGATTTTTGAAATACTTTATTCATAAATGTATTCGCAAAATTGCCATACGCATATAGAACAAAAATAGATCCTACTACTAATAAGGCTCTTATTCCTAGATGAATCTTTACATTTTGAATATACCTTCTCATATATATCCCTGCTACAATACAAGCTACGATACTTAAGATAATGACAAAAATATAACTCCAACTAAAATAGTCCATCACCATCGGTATAACAGATTGCATATGAGTAATTTGTGTGAAATCAGAAGGATATAACGGATCACCTCTAAAAATAAGCTTCAAATAATTCACAATACATAAAATGACTAACGTACAGCTCGTTAAAACCATACTTAGAAAAACCTTACCTATTAAATTATATACAAGAATATATATCGCATAAATTACTACAAAACTTAATATAAACTGCATATTATAAAAGTAAATCCAATTCATTGCCTCTATGAAACTCATATTAACTTGCATGACAATATAAAATAACGCTACTGTATGAGCTAATAAAAGTAATATAAAATGCACTCGCAGGGATGCTCTAAGTATAGACATCTCTTTTTTAATGAAATGCGTAATATAAAACGTTATGCCCCATATGAACATCATCATAACACTTAAAACAAGCTTTTGATTTAAATGATCTTTCATCATGTCTAAATTAAAAACCTTTAAAATCATAAACAGCATAGTTATTACTAATAAAGTCACCATACTACTTATAATGCTAGAAATTAATATATTTCTTTTTGGAAGATGAAAAAGTGTAGAACCATACTTCAATTCATTCCCTCGTTTCTATGTCTTAATTTCCCCGCATCGAAAGAACTATTTCTATTAAAATAACATATATTACATATTTCGTCAGCATACTTGCTTCTACCATAAATGTATTGTCTTAATATTCCCTTAATCAACAGTTAAATTGTGGTATACAAATTACTCATTCTTGAAAAACTTAATTTCAGCATTCCACTTTATGATATAATAACTATGTTTTGGAAATCCTTAATACTATTAAAGATTTCACATAAAATTACGAAAGAATTAATAAAAAAGGAGTTGCTCATTTTTGCTTACTAAGTTTAAGAGTTTGCCTAAAGCGGTATATGCAATTTTGGCGCTTTCTTTCCTGTTGCACGTTTTTTGTTTAGTAAAACAGCCAGGATTAGATGGAGAGTTAGTCAAAGTAACATATGGTGCAAATGATGCCTTTAACTATTCGTTAACAGCTGAACAACTATTAAAACATGGTGTATTTGGTTATGTGTATTTAGAACCTAGTGAAGTTCCAGGGAAAAATGCATATATTACACCAGGTCAGCCATTACTATTAGCTGGCGCTATGATTATTTCTGATATTACATCAATTCCTTACTATTACGTAGCAACTGTTATTAACATGATCATGAACCTTTGCACAGTGCTATTAGTATTCTTAATAGGAAAAGAATTGTTCGAAAAAAACATTTATGGAATTGTTGCAAGTATTTTATATGCTATTTATCCAAGTAACTATACATACTTCCGTACATTGCTAACAGAAGTTCCATCCATATTCTTATTGGCGTTATGTGTATATGTATTTGTTCTCGCATGGAAATACAATAAAGTGAAATTCCATATATGGTTTGGAATTGTCGTTTCAATTTTACTTATGTTCCGTCCAAATCCAGCTCCAATGATGCTCATTCCTGTTCTTGTTGTGTTATTTACATATGGATTTAAAGAATCCATTCGAATCGGATTGTTATGGTTTATCGGACCTTTCTTTATTATTGGCGCATGGGTTGTTCGTAACTACTTAGCACTCAACCAATTTATTTTATTCTCAACCCAAGGTGCAGATCCACTAATTGCCGGTGCAGATCCATTTAATAAAATTGGATATGAAAATATAGTAAATGAAATGAGAGCTAAAGGCTTAGATGACAAAGGTGCATACGCAAAAGAATTAATTAAGAACGGATTTAAGACGGACTTCACTTATTGGTTCTCTTGGTTCACTGTCGGTAAAACAATTGAATTATTCAAAACAGCTCCTGCTGTAGACCAATATCGTATTCACAACTTTATGCAACTATGTCATAGAGTGTTTATCATCGGTACATTCTTGAGCAGCTTCTGCTTCATGCTAAATTCATTTAAACATAAACGCGTTATGATGCTAGTAGCAAGTTCAATTATTTACATTATCTTCTCAAACTTATTCTTAGCAATTAATCGCTATGGATTTTTCATTAATCCTCTTATGTGCTTAATTCTTGCATACGGATTAATTCACATTGTGCAGAAGCTTCCATTCTTCCGCACTAATCAAGCATAATAAGAAAGAGGTCGTCCACCGTTGGACGACCTCTTTCTTATTCCCCCACACTTTACACACGGCCAATTTGTCCATTCTGTAATCACACTTTAATTCCGTATGTATGTGTGTCTGTATTTGTCAAAATATCTTTCACAACACCACTCACTGTTTTACGTATAAATGCAAGTTTTTTACAACTATTACTATAACGAAAAGAGAAAATGATTAGTATGTGTATTATATAAAAGGAACCAGCCATATTTTCCATACGATACATACGAGCACTATAACTACAAAATCAAAAAAATCTAATCTCGGTCCTTTTTTCATATTCATATGTAGCCACATATGAAACCATTTTATTTTTGTATATTTATGGATGTTTTTCTTTGCAAATCGGTAAATAAGCATTTGCATAATAAAAAATCCGGCCACAAAAATAAATAATAAGATGAGAAATCCAATCACAAAATTCCTCCTATTTTTGTAGCATTTTTTCTACTATCCGATTTTTCAAAACCCACTCTTCAAACTGGGCACTTCCAAATTCCCAGCTAAGATCGCGAGCGTGTACAGAAAAAACGTAATAACCGGCATATCCGTCCATAAACCTACCTAACTCTACATCACCTTTCTGAATACCGTATACTCCAAAATTAAAATACACATCCCATACGTCTTCATTCTTCCTCTTATAAGCAATCGATTCCATATCACATTCTGTCCCGAAATAATCAAGATGTAAATGTACGCTATCATCGTATTCGTACTCCATTTTATCACCCCTTATATTTGTACTTCTTTACCACCCAGAAAATTCCTGCTATCTACACTCACATATGGGCACTTACCTACATATCATGCTTGTAGAGTGACTTCTAGGAGGTGTTATATAGTGAAAAAATTAATCGCGATTTTTTGCATCATGTTACTAGCTGTTTTTACTTTTGCTGCTTGTAGTAGTAAAAAAGAAAGTACGAAAGAACAAACTCAAAACATTCGCGTTGGTGAAGTTACCCATTCTCTCTTCTATGCCCCATTATATGTCGGGATTGAAAAAGGATTTTTTAAAGATGAAGGACTAAATATTGACCTACAAACAACAGCTGGTGGCGATAAAACGATGACCGCCCTATTATCTGGCGGAATTGATATTGCTCTCGTCGGTTCTGAAACGTCTATTTACGTTCATCAACAAGGAGCGAAAGACCCTGTCATTAACTTTGCACAACTTACACAAACAGATGGGACATTTTTAGTTTCACGTAAAAAACTAGACTCTTTTAATTGGAATGACGTAAAAGGTGTTACATTTTTAGGACAGCGTAAAGGCGGCATGCCGCAAATGGTTGGGGAATACGTTTTAAAGAAAAATGGCATTGATCCTCGGAAAGATACGAACTTAATTCAAAATATCGAATTTGCTAATATTGCAAATGCCTTTGCATCTGGTACAGGAGAGTTTGTGCAGCTCTTTGAACCGACTGCAAGCATATTCGAAAAAGAAGGTAAAGGTTATATCGTCGCTTCATTCGGAAATGAATCTGGTACTGTTCCTTATACAACATTCATGGCAAAAGAAAGTTTCTTAAAGAAAGATAAAGCTGCTGCTGAAAAGTTCACACGTGCGCTCTATAAAGCACAGCAATGGGTTGATACACATAGTCCAGAAGAGATTGCTGATGCTGTTTCTCCGCTATTTAAAGACACTTCAAAAGACATTACAGTAAAAGTAATTGAACGGTATAAAAAACAACATTCTTATGCGACAAATCCACTACTAGATGCGGAAGAATGGAAACAGCTCCAAACGATTATGAAAGATGCTGGTGAATTACAAAAAGAAGTCCCACATGAAGCGCTCGTCAATACAAAAATTGCCGAAAGCGTTATTAAGAAATAGAGGCGAAGTGTATGAGTTTTTTACAAATACGTAACGTTTCTCACTGTTTTTTCGCAAAAGAGAATGCCAAACTTATTCTCGAAGATATGAGCTTACAAGTGGAAGAAGGCGAATTTATTTCTATACTCGGCCCAAGTGGTTGCGGTAAAACAACGCTCCTCTCAATCATTGCTGGACTACTTGATCCAATTGATGGTATCGTCTTTTTAGATGGTGAACCAATTACAACGAAAACTTCATCTATGGGATATATGTTGCAGCAAGATTACTTATTCCCGTGGAAAACAATTGAAGAAAATATTATGCTTGGACTTCATATTCGAAAGATTTATGATGAACAGATGAAAGAACATACTTTAAATCTTTTAAAACAAGTCGGTCTACATGGGGTAGAAGGACAATATCCTCGTGAACTATCCGGCGGTATGCGTCAACGTGCTGCTCTCGTTCGAACGTTAGCAACTGATCCGAAAATTTTATTACTAGATGAACCATTCTCCGCACTCGATTATCAAACGAAATTAAAACTAGAAGAACTCGTTTTCAACTTACTAAATAAATATAAGAAAACATCACTACTTGTTACTCACGATATTGAAGAGGCGATTGCGATGAGTGATCGTATTTATTTACTGCAAGCGAATCCTGGAAAAATCGCAAAAACCTTTATCGTCCCGGAAAGTATCCGTTCTTTATCACCGTTAGAAGCACGCCATCACTACGATTTCCCAGCCCTCTTTCAAGATATATGGAAGGAGCTGGAACGACTTGGATAATATAAAACAACTACATGAACAATTTCGAAAGAAAGAACGCAGGCGTGCTTGGATTGCTCGCTCATTACAGCTTTTACTACTTATTCTTTTCTTTGCACTATGGGAAATAGCTAGCAAAAAAGAATGGATCGATCCTTTACTCTTTAGTTCTCCTTCGAGTATTTGGGATCTCTTCTTAACGAAATGGATCGACGGTTCACTTTGGGTCCACATATGGACGACATTGCTGGAAACAGGAGTAGGCTTCATTCTCGGAACGGTACTCGGTGCTATTATTGCCACATTTCTTTGGTGGATGCCACTTCTAGCCCGCGTACTTGATCCTTACCTCGTCGTCCTAAATGCAATGCCAAAAGTTGCACTCGGTCCAATCATCATCGTTATTTTCGGTCCAAACATTTCATCTTCTATCGCAATGGGAGTAATCATTTCCATCATCATTACCATTCTCGTTATTTACAGTGCATTTCAAGAAGTCGATTCTAACTATATAAAAGTGATGGACACATTTGGCGCAAATAAATGGCAATGTTATAAGCAAGTCGTTCTCCCTGCATCCTTTCCAGCAATTATCTCAACGTTAAAAGTAAATGTTGGTTTATCCTGGGTCGGTGTTATTTTCGGAGAACTTCTCGTTTCCAAACAAGGACTTGGCTACTTAATTAGCTACGGATTCCAAGTCTTTAACTTCACACTCGTCTTACTTAGCGTACTACTCACATGTGTTCTTGCAACTCTTATGTATGTATTTGTTGAGGCATTTGAAAAAATTCTAATTGGAAAAAGAAAAAGAAGCTGACTCAAAACAGTGCGCTATAGTCAGCTTCTTTCTTTTACCTTTTATCACACATTTTCGTTTCATTTGTAATGTTTCCATCCGCAACCGTAACTGTATGGAAACAGTCTTTCACACGTACTGTAACGACATTATCTTTTCGATCTATCACATGATAATCATTAAACTTTTCATTCAAAGCACTACGAATTTGCTCCCCTTCAAAAATCGGAAAACCGTGAGACATTACCCAAATGAGACCAGCAACAGCAAGAATCGTTTTCATACGTTTCATTACCTCCTCGAGAGTAAACTTATAGTCCCTACAACACGCGCATTATAATTGTGTCTAAATTGTGACATTTTTATACTAATTCTATTTTATACCGAAAGTTCCTTCTTCTTTTTAATAAAAATACAGAATTTTCAATTTTATCAACATAAAAAAAACGCAAAGAATTAAAAATTCTTCACGCTTTTCTTTAACGAAACTATATCGAAAGCATACCTCACATTAGTCTCCACTTTGTTGTTCTATCGTTTTTGAAACATCATATAATCCCGACAGCACTTCCGCTCTCATTTTTACAAGCTCAGGGAACTGATAGAAGAAAGCAATTTTTTTATATTTTAACTCTGTTCCTTCTTTCACCTTTTTTGAATCTTGTAAAATGAACGCTGTAAATGTATCTGCGATATCCTCCGTTACATTTGTTATTCCATACAGCGATACAAAATCATCATGCTTTTCTTTATAAAATTCAATTTGTGCCTCTTCACTTTCTTCTACTTTCTTTTCTGTCCACTCTTGCTCAATTGGTTTCCAAAATTCATTATAAAATTGGTTAATATACGAAGTTTTTCTCGCACATCCATTTTTCAAGAACACCGTTTTACATTTATTTCGATATGATGAAATGTCTTTCTCTTCATCAAACGCCTCTAAATATTTCCTATCCACTGGTACTTGTTTATGCCCAATCGTTAATACGTGAGCCGTTTCATGAATTAATGTTTTCATCACTTCATCTATATTCACCCCAGAATCGAGCACGTCTAAACTAAGCAACCAATCTCTCGGGTCATCCATACTTGGCATGACATGGGCAACAACGCCGTCATAACCATCCGTTATTAAATCCAACCCTGTTATATTCTCACGATATTTCACTGGAATGAGAGTGCGGTACATGTCCCATAACGTTTCATGATACTCTCTATCTTGCCGCTGGCTTAACAAATCATCTTTTGCTACTTTGTCATCTGCAAAAACTTTATTCAATCTCTTACGATCCAATTTCTCAAAATAAGGATCTACAATTTCATCATCATCGATATAATAAGAAGCTAAAAAGAAGTAATTGTCATCCTCTTCTTTTTTCTGTTCCGCCTCTTTCATATTCATACTTTCATACTCTTCTATGTCATAATCCTCTACTTTTTCAAGTTCTGAAAGTCCCTCTATCTTTTTATATACTTTTTGTAATGTTTTATCTCCTATTTGCGTGCACTCTTCTTCTGTTTTACAAATTTCTTTTTCTTTCGTAACCTCGATAGCACTCTCGCATCCTGCAACTAAACTGCTTGCTATAATACAACACACTAACTTGCCATACAGTTTCTTCATACAATCCCCCATTATTCCATTCTACAAAATATCATAATCATTTTTTTACGAATATGCGATAATTAATTATAAAAACTGCAAGGAGGCTTCCCATGATTCGTGCAATCTTATTCGACTTAGATGGAACACTATTAGATCGGCGCCAATCTTTAGAACAATTTATTTGTGAGCAATATAATCGCTTCGCCTCACATTTGAAGAGCATAGAGAAATCAAAGTATTGTTCTCGATTTCTTGAACTCGATAATAATGGCTATACGTGGAAGGATAAAGTATATGCTACTCTCCTTTCCGAATACAACATTACTACTTTAACGCAAGAACAACTACTACACGACTATATTACAAACTTCCAACATCATTGTATTCCTTTCAAAAACACGCATGAACTACTTCAACAGTTAAAACAGCGAAACATTAAAATTGGTATTATTACAAATGGTTTTACTGAATTTCAGATGAGCAACCTTCGAGCACTACATATACATACGTATACAAACACCATTCTCGTTTCAGAAGCTGAAGGAATTAAAAAACCTCATCCTGAAATTTTCGAACGTGCTTTGCAAAGACTAGATGTGAAGGCAGAAGAATGTCTTTATGTTGGAGATCATCCAGAAAACGATGTGCTTGGTTCTGAACAAGTAGGGATTCTTGGTGTTTGGAAAAAAGATTCGTTTTGGGGGAATTTTAAGCATTCACGTATCGTAGATGATTTGTTGGAGGTGCTTTCGTTTTTAGAGGTGGAGATAAAGTGAAACTTTAATCCGCCCCCACCCGAAAGAAATATATGCAAATAACCAATTCCAAACGACAAAGCAATTATTATAAAAAATAAAGAAAAGTTTAATTTAACCATCGAAACAGTAACAGTCGTTTCTTTTCTTTTATCCATCTTTCCCCTCCTAAAATGTAAATATATCTTTACAAAATTGTATAATATACCCAAAATAATATAAAGATATATTTACATTTATTCTTACATACAAAAAAAAGAAACCGGCTACTTTACTTCGTAAAACAGCCGATTTCTTCTATATGTTTCATCGTACGCGCTAATACGTCATCGCGCATTATAAAGCTAAATTTTCTATTCGTTTTAATGTTGTCAGGAATGTCTTTTAATAAAACAGACCCTTTCGTTTCTTCGTAATGCGTATGTTCTTCTACCGCACTAATTGTTGCAAAATAAATGTTTTTAATGATTATTTTGTCTTTTCCAGATACTTTGTATTGTCCTAAGTAAGTTAAATCAGAAACTATGCCGCCGGTTTCTTCATGAACCTCTCGAACTGCCGCTTCTTCCGGTGTTTCCCCTAGTTCTACTTTACCACCTGGAAATTCAAGACCGCGACGTAAATGATGCGTTAATAACCATTGATCCCCGTACCGGCATACAACCCAAACATGCTTTGGCTCAGGAGAAAATGGATAACGTTCAAACGATAATTGTACAGTGTTGTGGTAATAATCTTTAAATTTGTACATGCCATTACTCCCCTATTGATGGTTACAAGTTTTTCCTACCACAAATTGTAGCATATTCTCGCTTTTCTGCATAATATTATCCAATTACAATCCATTGATTATTCCCATTTGCGCGACTAATTCTTTCGTCTCATGATTTCCTAAATCGTAAATCATTTTATATGCTTTTTGTAGTTGTTCATCATATCGGTCATTATTTGAATCGTGATGATACTCAACAAATGGAACGTGGGAGCGTACAAATGACCCTAAATCTTCTACATATGCTTGATCAAAGTGCTCTCTTAATTCCGTAATTTCCTCATCATTTGCGGAAATCTCAAAATTATACGTATCCGCCGTCTTCACTTGTGAAATTTGACCATTTCCTATTGATATATAATATGTTTTTTTCGTCTCCATGTAACACCCTTCTTTCATCCTTTTATTTTCTATTGTTTTCATCAATTACAAAATTATGTAAAATAAAGAAAAGGAGGGATTTTATGTTCAAAATATTAATTATCGGTATTATCATCGTCCTAATCATCCTCGTACTCTCCATCATGACAATTAATAAAGGCTATGCTTATAAACATTCCGTCGATAAACTAGAAGACAATCCTTATACAAAAAAGAATAAGGAGAATTCCTAATATGCTTCGTATACTTCGCATCATAGTAGCACTCACTGTGATCGTTATGTCGGCAATTGGATTATATACAGGTCAAAATAATTTTTTACCTCTTTCACAATTTCTATTAGGGGCTTTAATGTTTCTCATCGCATTTGAACAAATAAAGAAAAAGGAATTAGCAACTGGATTTATTTGTATTATTGCCGGTGCTTTCATTTGGATAGTTCTCATTATTACCTACATAAAATAGAGGAGGTCTTTTATGCTAAAAGGGGGTCGGATTACTTTATCACTTATTGCCTTATCTATAGCAATCTATGGATTTTTTACTGGTAGTAGAGAAATAATGCCTTATATGTTCATCTTTTTAGGAGGTATGGCCCTCACCATAAGTTTAGAGGAAATATTAAAACGACAAACAGGAGGTAGTCTGCTCGCTCTACTAGCAGGGGCCGCTGCTTTATTTATTGGTTTCACAGAAATATTCTAGTAAATGGTCTAAAGGAGGCTATACAATGCTAACTCTAACTATATTACGGAGTTTTTTAGCATTTCTCATGCTTCTCTTACTCATTCTAAGCACTTATATCCATGTTACCGATAATTTTTCACTTCTCCCATACGTACAATTTATTCTCAGTTGTTTCTTTATTCTTCTAGGAATTAATGAATTGAAATCCGGACGAAAATCAATGAGTATCCCGTATTTTTTCGTTTCCAGTCTCATATTCTTCTTTTTAATATCAAACTACTTTCGTTATATGTAGAATGAAATTTTGACCAATTTAGCATTTATAATTATTTTCTCTCAGTAACTATTTCTTTCTACTTAAGGGGGATTCCATGTTAAAAAACATTCAAATTATAATCGCCACTATCGCTCTTTCTCTCGCCCTATTTAGCTTCTTTGCAAACTTCACTATTCTTTTACCTTACGTGTCTATCCTTTTAAGTATTATGTGTATCCTTTTTGGAATCGATGAAATAAAGAAGCAACAAAAAGCGAAAGCATTTGTTTATTTTCTCTGTTCTGCCTTTATTTTATATGTTGGAGTATCTAATATATTTTCATACAAAAGAAGAGTATGGTCGCTCTTAGCACAATAAAAAAACTGCCCTTTCACAGGCAGTTTTTCTTTTTATCCAAAAACTTTCTCAAGTTCATCTTTATCTTGGCTTAACCAGAAGTTCATTAAGCGTTGTGCTCCTTCTAAGTCGTGAAGCTTCGCTTGACCACATTGCGTTTCATTTGCAGCCGGAATTTCTGTAATTTGAACCGCATCTTTTAATGTTAGTTCTAATAAATCAATGATTTCTCGTACTGTCGGTGTTCCGCTTACTACAAGATAATATCCTGTTTGGCAGCCCATCGGTGAAATATCGATAATATCAAAGTGCGGATAACGATCAATATATTTACGTAAATTAAATGCTAATAAATGCTCTAACGTATGAATAACATCTGGTTTCATTGCTTGTTTATTCGGTTGGCAGAAACGAATATCGAATTTATTTACAATACCGTCACTACCTACATTGTGAACTCCGCAATGTCTTACATAAGGTGCCTTTACAATCGTATGATCTAATTCAAAGCTTTCTACTGATGGCATACAACATCTCTCCCGCTTTTAATTTAATTCCGTTATATCCAATATGATATAACGGAAATGCACATTAGTAAAGTATTATGTACAGTCGTGCTATAATACTTTAAGAATATGCTGAAAAGGAGACCGTTATGAAACAGATTTTTATTGGGATTATACGCTTTTATCAAAAGTTCATTTCTCCGATGACACCACCAACATGCCGTTTTTATCCAACTTGTTCTCATTATGGATTAGAAGCGTTTCAAAAACATGGTGCATTCAAAGGCTTTTGGCTTACTTGTAAGCGTATATTAAAATGTCACCCTTTCCACCCGGGAGGATTTGATCCTGTCCCAGATAAAAAGGATGACAAAGTAAATTCTTAATTGTCGTAACCATTCACAACTAAATCTAATTTTCCTGTATCAGGATCTATAACAAGACCGTGAACAGGTACTTCTTCCGGAAGTAATGGGTGGTTGCGAAGTACTGATACGCTATGTTCTACACTTTCTTCCACACTAGAGAAACCGCGCAAGAATTGTTCTAAATCGATTCCAGAATAACGAAGCATATCTAATTTCTCTTCTGTTATACCGCGTTCTTTCATTCTCTCAATCGTACTGCTTGCTTGAATTTTTGCCATACCACAATCATGGTGACCAACTACACATACTTCATCAGCGCCAAGTTCGTATACAGCGACTAAAATACTACGCATAATACTTCCAAATGGATGTGAAATAACAGCGCCTGCTACTTTAATAATTTTCACATCACCGTTACGCATATTCATCGCTTTTGGTAATAGTTCAACAAGTCGTGTATCCATACAAGAAATAATTACCATTTTTTTGTTTGGAAATTTCCCCGCTACAAACTCTTCATATTTTTTCTCTTCAACAAATTTCTCATTGTACTGCAAAATCTCTTCTAATGACTTCATAGTAAAGGACCCTCTTTTCTCTCGTTTACACTACATAAATAGTGTACCAAAATATGAAAAACTCAAAAAGGATATCGCTTTATAGTAAAAATAAGATATTTTCAGATAATCGACATAATTCTTTCAAAATATACACACATCTTTGTAACAAGTTTCACATACTTTAAACGTATTTTCACTATAAACTGATTGTAGATAATGTAAAAAAGGAGTGAATATTTATTATGTCCGACGTTCTGTTACTGAGTCGTTTTCAATTTGCAATTACTATTTTTTATCACTTTTTATTTGTACCTTTGACAATCGGACTTGTCATTTTAGTAGCATGTATGGAAACTCAATACGCCCGCACATTGAATCCAACATACCGTAAAATGGCAAATTTTTGGGGTAAATTATTTACAATTAACTTCGTAATGGGGATTATAACCGGGATTACGATGGAATTCCAATTTGGAACAAACTGGTCTGAGTACTCCAAATATATGGGAGACATTTTCGGATCCCCTCTCGCAATTGAAGCACTTGTTGCCTTCTTCTTAGAATCTACTTTCATGGGAATATGGTTATTCGGTAAAGACAAAATTTCACCAAAGTTTCGTGCCTTCTGTATGTGGATGGTTGCACTTGGAACAAACATTTCCGCCCTTTGGATTATTACAGCAAACGGCTTTATGCAAAACCCTGTTGGATACGTCGTGCGTAACGGCCGCGCTGAATTAAATGATTTCTGGGCACTCGTTACGAATCCATACGCTTGGAACATGTTCTTCCATACTGTAATTGGTTGTTATATTGTAGGTGCTTTCTTCGTTATGGCAATTAGTGCTTATCACTTATTACGTAAAAATGAAGTAGAATTCTTCAAAAAATCATTTAAGTTTGGTTTAATGTTAGGCTTATTCGCCGCAACAATTACACCGTTTATGGGACATCAATCTGGTGTATCAGCAGCTAAATATCAACCCGCAAAAGGTGCTGCGATGGAAGCAGTTTGGGAAACTGGAAAAGGACAAGGCTTCTCAATTGTTCAAATTCCTGATGTAAAAAATGAGAAGAACTTTGAATTCCTTACGATTCCA
Organism: Bacillus cereus group sp. BceL291; assembly: GCF_051776705.1. Classification (NCBI taxonomy): domain Bacteria; kingdom Bacillati; phylum Bacillota; class Bacilli; order Caryophanales; family Bacillaceae; genus Bacillus; species Bacillus cereus group sp. BceL291. The sequence continues at coordinate 279,764 of NZ_JBPWAP010000001.1, forward strand.
AAACTCGGAAGCTTCTTCTACACAAATTCATTTAATGGCGAAATTGTTGGTTTAAAAGATATTCCGAAAGATGAACGTCCAAATGTTAACCTCGTGTATTATAGCTTCCGCTTAATGGTTGCACTCGGCATGTTCTTTATGGCATTAACTTGGTATGGCTTCTATTTAAACCGAAAAGGAAAACTAGAAAACTCAAAACGTTATTTAAAAATTACAATATGGTCTGTCTTACTTCCTTATATCGCGATTAACGCAGGATGGATTGTCGCTGAAGTAGGTCGCCAACCATGGACAGTATATAAACTAATGCGTACAGCAGAATCTGTATCGCCTATATCTGTCCCGCAAATTTGGTTCTCATTAATTAGTTTAATTTTATTCTACACTTTACTTTTAATCGCAGACGTATACTTAATGCTGAAGTTCGCGAAAAAAGGACCTGCCGCATTAGAAGAATCTGCTACTGAGGGAGGTGTAGCTCATGTCTCATGATATGCTTGCAATCATCTGGTTCGGTTTATGGGGCGTGATTTGGACAGTTTACTTCATTCTTGACGGGTATGCACTTGGTAACGGAATGATTTTTCCTTTCGTTACGAAAGACCGACAAGAACGAAATCAATTACAAGAAGCAATTGGCCCGTTCTGGGGCGGTAATGAAGTATGGTTAATTACAGCTGGTGGCGCAACATTTGCTGCCTTCCCAGTCACATATGCTAATATGTTTAGTTATTTATATACACCGTTATTCTTAGTATTACTTGCACTATTTGCTCGTGCCGCTGGACTGGAATTCATGCATAAAGATGATTCACCAATTTGGCAAAAAACTTGTAAATGGGCATTTGCAATTGGCAGTTTCCTAATCGCCTTCTTATTCGGTGTTACGTTCGCTAATCTTTATTACGGACTACAAATCGGAAAAAATGGCTATGAAGGAAATTTACTTAGCTTACTAAACCATTACGGTATATTAGGTGGTCTTTTCTTCACTGCTATATTTGTCGTATCCGGTGCCCTTTGGGTCATGATTAAAACGACTGGTGAAGTATCTGATCGTGCTTATAAAATCGCAAGACCATTTTCAATGGCAGCTGCTATTATTTTAGCTATCTTCTATGTAGCAACTGCTAATCGGACAAACTTATTCCAAAACTTTACGGAATATCCGGTACTATTCATTCTTCCAGTACTTGCAATGCTAATGAGTGTACTCGCACTTATTATGGTGTACAAACATAAAATTGGCCTTGCATTCACATTCGTTTGCCTAACAATCGCAATGTTTATGACAACTGGCTTTGCAGGTATGTTCCCAAGAATGTTACCATCTCGTATTAACGATGCATACAGTACAACGTTATATAACGCAGCTGGTAGTCAATTAAACTTAAAAATTATGTTCTTCGTTGCAATGGTTATGGTACCAATCGTTATTGGATATCAGCTTTGGAGCTACAGTATTTTTAAAAATAAAATTCATAAAGACTCTGCTAAAGGGTATCACTAAAGTAAAAAAAGACACTTCGTTTGAAGTGTCTTTTTTTGTACGTATGATTTTCGATAAGATGTTATATTTCTAATCTAACAACTATAATACAGAAGAATCATTAACAGCTCACAGCTAGAGTGTAACATACAACAAACATGTTACTTTATGCAATTTTGCATTTTAAAATTATAACGTTGATTGAATAACTTGATCATACGCATCATTATCCCTTACATCCGCCGTACTAATCCCGCTAAACGTTTGTACTTTCATTCCTGTATTTGATGATCCCGATCCATTATAAGCTTTCGTCTTTTCAATCGGCTGTACGTTATATTTATCCCCTACATTAATTGTTCCATTGCAGTTTTCAATAATAACACCTTCCACAACTGCCGGCATTTTGTCACCCACTTTCATTTCTTTACTTTTATTTTATGAAAATCGCCTAGAAAAATAGCATGTTTCAATAAGAAAAAGCACTCAATTTGAGTGCTTTTTCTTTAAGCATAAAGACAAGTTTGGAGACAGTTGACTTCTTCAAAATTTTATTAGGGGTAATATTTTGAAAAAGAAAGCCTTTCATATGTAGGTTAACACCACTGGAATATATAGTAAATTGATAATGTTTATACGGAAGATTGCTAATGTTTAGTATAGATAGTTTACACTATGCTAACAGTGAAAATTATCTATACTAATAAAAAAAGGTGCCTTCAAAAAAGACACCTTTCAAAAACAGACACTATAAAACAGAATTATTTATTGTTATACGATTGTTAGATACAAAAAGTAGAGGGAAATGTTTGTATTAAATTCTGCTTTATAAAGTCTGTCTACAAATTATATTGTAATCCTCTTCATTTGAAAAAAAATATAATATGCACAATTGCATACAAAAAGAAAAAGCACTCTATTGAGTGCCTTTTCAACCATTTTACTTTTAATATATCGCTTTGAATATATTGTAACATATGTATCCATATATTTTATTGAGAAAATTCAAAATCCTTTTTCTTTCATTTTAACTTATAAAATCATGTAATATAAAAGGTATGTCAAATTCTTATACAAATTGAGGTGTACTATATTTATGATGTATTTCGGAATTATTCCTCTTATATTATTTATTATTTTTCTTATCTCATATTTAAAAGATCCGCGAAAAATAATAAACGGCTTTTTATTTAATTCCTTTGTCTGTTTTTTCCTTCTTTTTTGTGTGATTATATCTGTAAATTCAAGTAGTGATGTCCTACGCTATATTATAATTTTACCTATTTTAGCACTTCTTATTATGCTTCCTTTCGGTATTGTTGCTTTAATGTTTGGGCTATTTCTTAATGCTAGAATTTTAATGAAGCGAGAAGGAAGACGGTTCACTAACTGTTTAACACTCCTTGCTGCTTTAGGGATGTTATTCTTTATGTTACTCCCTATCATAAACCCAGCAAGTTTGGTCTCATCGCATTTAGAGCCTATTTTTGCAGCTATTTCTCTTATAAGCTTCTATTTCTTTATACACTTATCTAACTTCTTAAGCGCATATTTTTTATACCAATTCAACAGACCAAGACGTAATCAAGATTTCATTATCGTTCTTGGTAGCGGCTTAATTAATGATAAAGTACCACCATTACTTGCAAGCCGCATTAATAAAGCTATCGACTTCTATTGGAAACAAGCAGCTGTAAATACACCACCAACAATTATTTTCTCTGGTGGTCAAGGTCCAGATGAAGGTCTTCCAGAGGCAGAAGCAATGCAAAATTATGCTGTTGAAAAAGGAATTCCTCTTGAACATACGGTGCAAGAAAATCGCTCTGTAAACACATATCAAAATATGTTGTTCTCTAAAGAAATTATGGATTCTTTAAAACCTGAAGGTAAATATAAAAGTATTTTTACCACAAATAATTTCCACCTTTTCCGCGCTGGCATATACGCTAGACAAGCTGGTCTTAATAGCCAAGGAATCGGGTCAAAAACTGCATTTTATTACTGGCCTAACGCAATGATTCGCGAATATGTTGCGATTGTCGTAATGGGACGTAAGCGCCATATGAAAATATGTGGAACTATTTTAGGTTTCGCTTTATTCGTATCAGTACTTAGTTTTATATTTTCTTAATAGCATCCCATCCTTTGAAAGGATGGGATTTCTTATACTGATTTCAAAAATATTTTAAAGATAATATGGTGATAATATTCCCTGCATACATCCATTAAAGGAGAATTTTTTCAAATTAAATGTTAAAATAAAATTTAGGTGTGAATTACGTAACAAATAAGAAACTAGTTTGAAACGAGGAAATTATATGGAGAAAATTATCAAAAACAAGCCCAATAAGCTAAAAATTGCTTCAAAAGCTTTGATGATTATTATTGGGGCATTTATCACAGCGTACGGATTAGAAGCAGTATTAATTCCAAATAACGTATCAGACGGTGGTGTGACTGGTTTAAGTATCGTTAGTTCAAGATTATTTGGATTGCCATTAGGAGCTCTAATCGCAGTTATTAACATTCCTTTCGTTTGGTTAGGGTATAAGCAAATCGGTAAAAGCTTTGCGATTTATTCTATTATCGGAATTGCTTCATTAGCAGTAGGTACCGTTGTCATGCACGGAATACCAGCTATTATTGAAGGCGATACATTATTAGTTACAGTTGTTGGTGGTATTATCATCGGTTTTGGTATGGGACTAGCATTACGTAACGGTGGGGCATTAGATGGGATCGATATGCTTGCTGTATTGCTTTCTCGTAAGTTACCATTTGGAACGAGTGACCTTATTTTATTCTTAAACATGTTCGTATTTATTTTCGTATCAACGGTATTCGGTCTTCAAGGAGCTATCCTTTCCGCAATTGCTTACTTTATCGCTTCGAAAGTGATTCATATCGTTGAAGTTGGTTTAAGTGGTTCAAAAGCATTTAAAATTATTACAAAAGAGCCTGAATTAATGGTAGAAACAATTCGCGATCGTTTAGGCCGAAGTGCAACATATAACGAAGTATACGGTGGTTATTCAAGAGAGAAATTCAAAGAAATTTCTTGCGTAATTAACCGTTTAGAAGAAAGTAAAATGAAAGAACTTATTAATGAAATCGATCCACACGCCTTTATTACAGTTTATGACGTAGCAGAAGTAAAAGGCGGTAATTTCAAGAAACGTGATATTCATTAATCGTTATGAAACAGAGGGTGTGCCAAAATTTTGGCACACCCTCTGTTTATTATTAAGTTGCTATCGTTGTCAGTTTTTGTCGGTAAGTCGATATATTTCAATAATCGCTGATATATTTTGAGTTGTGGTCGATATATTCCAATAATCGCTGATATATTTTAAATTACGGTCGATATATTCTAATAATCGCTGATATATTTTTACTCGCCCCCTTATGCCTAAATCGTACCAACTGAAAGGGATTAATTCCCATAACAAAAAAGACCAAAAAGCAATTTACACTTTTCGGTCTCTACACTATCTTCTCTTCGTAATCTTACCTGAACCACCGACCCTCGTTTTCGGAGGAGATGTATTCCTTGGCGGCGTTTTAATAGATGATTTTGGCTTCACATCTGATCCGCTTGAACCGCCTGGTGTTTTCGTAATTTTCCCCTTGCTTCCAGTAGAAGGTGGGGGCGTCGTATTACTTCCTTTTTCAGTAATACTTCCCTTATCACCTACTGATGGTTTCGAATCTACATTATCGCCTCGCTTAATGATAGATCCTTTCCCTTCCTTCGTAATTGGAGGTGGGGTTTTCTTTTCTTCTTTCGTAGGTGGTCTTTCTGGAATAACTGGTTGATGATTTTGTCTGTCATTATATCCTCGGTAATCACCGGATGATGATCTTTTTGAACCGAATATATCGTTTAATATGCTACCCATAATATATCCTTGCAAGAAGGACGGTTGGTAATTTTGACGGACAAATTCTTTATTACTTATTTCAATTAACGTATCAGATGGTTTCTCTTTATCCTTTTGCAGGTTATAAATCTTATCAGAATAAACGAGGAACATTTGATTTTCGTCTTCTTTAGATGCTTGCTTCGGTTCTCTTTCGTTAATGAGTTCCTTCGCTACTTCAGGAACTGACCGATTGGCGGCCCTATACACGTAAGATTCTTGTTTACCTTCCTTGGCAACAGATTCAAGTGGATAACGGTCTTGAATCGACTTTGTCTGCCCGCCTTGACAACCTGATAAGGCATAACCAGCAACAACAAGTAATATAACGATAGCAAGTATAGGGATTACAAACGATTTAATCATGGTAAACAATCGGTTTGACATGATTACGCCCCCTTACGTTGCTCTTATAATTTGTACATCAGCAGGAATGATTGCTTCTCCCTCATACATCATTGTGCGACCATTTTGCCATTCAATACGCAATAATTTTCGATTATCTGATTGGAATTCCCATACGTACTGTTCTTCTGAAGCTGAGAATGGAGTTTTTCCCATAACAACAACACGTCCGTTATATTGTTCTTCCATATGGTACTCGGTATCATCCATTTCAATTGTCGTCGGAATTTCATCAATTGAATCTAAGCGACCATCAATTGGTGTATATAATTTGTAATACGTATTTTCACGATCTTCAATTTTTAAATAACGAATGTCTTTTCCATCTTGCAATGTCAAAACAATTTCCTTACGCGAATGCATACTCGTTTTCCCAATTAATTCATACATAACTAATGACACTTCAATCATATCGCCAGGAGCTAACGTTAAAAGACTCTTTTCCGGCTTCGGTGGCTCTGGGCTTTTCATTATATTTTTAATTCGTTTAAATAAACTCATGATTTACCCCTCCTTTTCTCTTTATAAACAAGCACCTAAAATAAGTGCACCAACAATATGTAATGATCCAGCTAACATCGCATGTGCAACGCTACCTTCTTTCGTACCTTCTTCTAAATCAAGACCAGACATTTTCTTTAATACGAATTCGATAAACATTTCTACCACTAATAAAATAACGAAAGAAACTGCTGATGCAAGAAGTGCTTGCCATAAGTCATTTGCTTTCGTAATTGATTGGGATAAAATGTACCCTTGTGCAAATAATTTCATAATAAAACGAGTTGTTACAGCTGTATTTCCATTTTTGATTTCTTTTAAATCATTGTATTTTGTAAAAATTGAATCAACCCACATAATTGCAAATAAAAGTACTGCACTCGCTCCAGTCCATACAAGCATGGCTAATACATTTGTCCATGTCATTGCAAAACCTCCTCTAAATATAATAGAAAACCGACATGAATATATTTAGACATGTCGGTTCATTTGTCTCTATTCTATATTATTTCTCATACTGCTTCATAATACGAGCTAATTCATCGTCAACAGCAGAATTTTTGTTTAAGCTTGCGAATTCATCATCTAATGATTTTTCTTTCTTATAAACTTCACCGCTCGCTTCTGCTTCAGCCTCTAATTGAAGAGCTTTCTCTTCCATACGGCTTAAACCAGCTTTTGCTGAGTTTGAATCAAATCCAGACATCGCCTGATTAATATTCTTTTGTGCTTTCGCCGCATTTACACGCGCTACAAGTGTCTCACGTTTATTTTTCAGCTCATTTAATTGCTTACGCATTTCTTCTAGCTTTAGGCGCAGGTTATCAGCAGCAGCTTTATTTTGCTCATAGCTTGCTTTATACTCATTCATCTTTTGCTCCGCATTTTGTTTTTCTTCTAGTGCACGGCGCGCAAGATCTAAGTTATTAGCTTGAACAGCCATATGAGCTTGCTCTTCACGTTTTTTCACAAGTGCTTCTTGCTCTTCAAATAATATTTTGAATTTCTTCTCAAGCGCGATTTGAGCTGCTACACTTTTCTCAGCTTCTTGTACATCCGCTTGCATATCGCGTAAATATTGATCCGTCATCTTAACTGGATCTTCCGCTTTCTCAATTAACGAATACACATTTGACATTGTTAAATCTCTTAATCGTTTAAATACAGACATCTAAATTCCTCCTATGATATACCTCATATTTCAAATTCACTACTTGGAAAACTGAAAAATCTCCCTTTACAGTAAAGAATATTCATTTTTACAGCCTATGTGTTTATTATAACAAAACTAATATGTCCTTACATGTTATTTCCAAAATACATCCATTATAATATGACATTCTATATACAATATTGTATTTCTAATATATTCTCATTATTCCTCTTTGAAATTAACTTACTTTTATGCAATTTCACTAAATTACATAAGTGTAATGTTACTGTAAGCTAACTCGATAGTTGCATTCTAATATTTCTTATACACTAATACCAGAAGCAACAAACAAGCTTCTTCACTTGTAAGCAATAATACAAAAATTGTATTTAATATAAAATATATAAAAGGAGAAATCATCATGAAAAAATTAGTAGGAATCGGATTAGCAGCAGCAATTTCACTTGGAGCATTATCAGGTTGTTCTTTATTAGGAGAGAAAGCGAACGGTTTTGTACTGTACGGCTCAGAAGAACAAGTTCAGCAAATTACAGATAAAAACAAAAAAGAAGTGAAAGAAAAAGACTTCTATAAAATGAAAATGACAACATTAGATGGTAAAAAAGTTCTTGTAATGGATAAGAAAACTGGTGAGGAACTAGTGAAAAAAGAGTTACTTAGCAAAGTTGATGAAAAAGACAACACGAAACCACTTGATAAATTACCAGCTGTAACAACAGAACAAGGTGTATTATTTGCAAAAGAAAAAGTAGAAAATGCTACACTTGATGGAGCGAAATTAAAATATGAAGGCAACACAATTATCGGAAGTGGCCGTGCATATACAGATATGTATGCGATTGTCGATGACGCAACTTACAACAATGTAAAAGGTGATGAAAAATCTGTAGGTGTATTAAAATTTGATAAAGACCCAAGTAAAGAATTCCCTGGTTACAACGGCGTCGAAGCTTCTCAACTTGTAAAAATTAAAAAGTAAAACAAAAAAGCTTTGCGACATTCGCAAAGCTTTTTTCTATTTATTATGAGCAACTTGTTCCATATCTGGACTACAAGTTTTCGACTGACATGACTTATTTAAAGAACATGCTGCGCATTTTCCCTTTTTACTTCTCTTTACAAAATTAACTAACGTGTATGCTGCATAACCAAAAATGATAGCTCCAATTATAATATTGACCATCATCGTAATACATCTCCTTCTAGAATCCGAGTAAGGATCCAACTTGATATATAATGAGCGTTAATACATAAGCAACTACGAGTGGATAAACGACTGAGAAAATCGTCCATTTCGCTGATCCTGTTTCACGTTTAATAACAGCTACCGTCGCTAAACACGGAACATATAATAAAATAAAGAACATAAATGCATAAGCTGATAATGCTGTATAATGTACTCCCATTACATTTCCAAGCACATCTTCTTTAACTGCATAAATAATTGCCATTGTAGAAACGACAACTTCCTTCGCTAAAAATCCTGTTAAAAGGGATGCTGCAGCTTGCCACGTTCCAAAGCCGAGCGGTGCGAATAGCGGTGCGATAAATCCACCAATCATCGCTAAGTAACTGTCTCCCATATCAACACCAAATCCTGATGGACCTGCATAGTTTAATAACCAAATGACAACCGAACCACCAAAGATGAATGTACCAGCTTTACGAACAAATCCTTTTCCTTTCTCCCACGTGCTCAGCCATAATGTTTTCGCTTGTGGCACACGGTAAGGCGGTAATTCAATTACGAAAATAGACTTTTCCGCTTTCAAAATCGTAAGAGACATAATTTTTGTAACTAATAACGCAAGAACAATCCCTGCAACATATAAAGAAAATACAACAGTCGCCTGACTATGCGGGAAGAATACGCCCGCAAATAATGCATATACAGGTAATCGTGCTGAACAAGACATAAATGGTGTTACTAAAATGGTAAGTAAACGTTCTTTCTCCTGTTCAATCGTTCTCGCAGCCATAATACCTGGAACGTTACATCCAAAACCGATAATCATCGGAATAAAAGCTTTTCCGTTTAAGCCGAAAAACTCCATAATTCTATCCATAACAACTGCAATTCGCGCCATATACCCTGAGTCTTCTAATAATGAAATGAAAAAGAATAGTGCAAAGATTTGTGGTACGAATACTAATACAGCACCAACACCGGCAATAATACCTTCTGTAACGAGTGCTTGAATAAAATGAGAAGCTCCAATACTTGTAAGTCCAGCCGTCACCCAATCCGTAAGCTGGCCACCAAAAAACTCATCTAACATATCAGATAAAGGTGTACCAATCCACGTAAACGTAACCTGAAAAATAAAAAACATAACTGCTAAAAAGATTGGAAGTCCTAAAATTTTATGTGTAATTAATCTATCAATTTTTTCTGAAAAAGGAATTTTTCCTTCTTTCTCATGCTTCATAACATTTGTTTTTAACTTTTCAATATACGCTTCACGAGTTTTGTAAATGTGCTCTTCTAACGTACAATCAAGTTTTCCTTCTAAGCGAGATCGAATGGCTATGAGTTCCTTATAAATTGGTAATGCTTTCATTTCTTTTTCTACTACTTCGTTATTGCTTAAAAATTGAAGTGCTAACCATCTCGGATGCTCGTAATTCACTGTCTCTAAAAGAGCAATTACTTCTCCAATTCCTTCATCCATTTGTACACCATATGAAATAAGGAATGGCTTTTTCTCTTTTTTGTCATTTTCTTTAAGAGTCGTAAGCAGTTCTTCACAGCCTTTTCCACTCCTTGCAACAACAGGAACGACTGTTACACCTAATAGTTCTGATAATCGTTTTACATTAATGACAATTCCTCTTTGCTTCGCCACATCAACCATGTTTAAACCAATTGAGACTGGCTTACCAAATTCAAGTAACTGCAACGTTAAATGCATATTTCTTTCAAACTGCGAGGAATCTACGATATTTAACATATGATTAAATTCTTCTGTTAATAGAAAGTTTGTTACAACACCTTCATCACGTGAAACTGGATTTAAATCATAAACACCTGGTAAATCAATTAATGTTCCTTGTCTATCTTTTAATTTACCAACCTTCTTTTCTACTGTTACACCGCTCCAGTTTCCTACATACTCATAAGAACCAGTAAGTGCATTAAATAATGATGTCTTCCCTGTATTCGGATTTCCTAGCAAAGCTACCTTATTCACGCTAATTCCACCTTTATCATTTTCGCGTCACAATGACGAATACTAATTAACTGTCCACGACACTCCAATGTACAAGGACCTTTAAACATCGCTTTCTGTTTCAGGCGAAGTTCGCTTCCTTCAGCAAGACCGAAAGCAGCTAGTCTACGCTTTAATAGCTGATCTAAAGACTGAATACTTTTTACTAACACTTTCTCTCCAATTTTAATATCTACTAAACTCATAACCTTCCCCCTCAGAAGAGAATGATAATTATTTTCAAAAAAATTATACCACACCCAATTTCTCTTGTACTATACCCTTTTGCTTCATATTTATTAACATTTCGCTACAATTCTATTTCAATTATTGTCATACTGTATTCGTTTGCCATTCTCATCCATTTCGCTTACAATAAACAATAGCAAATAAAGAATCTCGTTATCACTGGGGAGCCATGCCGCTGAGAGGGAACACTTCGTTCCGACCCTTCGAACCTGTTAGTTAATGCTAACGCAGGGATTGTGCAAACGTCCGAAATACATACCTCATTTTTATTTACGTATTTCGTATCCTCCTATGATATCTATTCTTTTTTGTACAACTTGGATTTAGGGGGAGACAACATGCGTAACACTAATTTACAAGCGATGATCGAATCTGCTATTCTTGCAGCCTTCGCCATGATTATCGATATTTTACCATTATCACTTAAACTTCCAACAGGCGGTTCTATCTCATTCGCTATGATTCCTATTTTTATTATTGCTTACCGCTGGGGCTTTAAATCAGCTTTCTTAGGTGGTTTAGTTTGGGGACTATTACAAATAGTCGTGGGGGATGCTTATATTTTAACACCTGTTCAAGCATTCATTGAGTACTTCATTGCCTTTGCTTTTATCGGATTTGCTGGCTTATTCTATCGTCCAATTCAAAAAGCACTTTTAACGTCTAATGAAAATAGTGAAGAACATTCAAGTTTAGGTAGTCGCAATGAAAAACCTTCAGCAAAACAAAACCATGGTAAGAAAATCCTTGTTTACATTATCCTTGCTACATTTGTCGGTAGCTTTGCTCGCTATTTCTGTCACTTTATTGCCGGTATTATTTTCTGGGGACAATATGCGCCGAAAGGTCAATCAGCTGTGTTATATTCATTAATCGTAAATGGAAGTACAATGCTTGGTTCTTTTATTTTATGTACAGTTTTACTTATATTTTTATTCCTCACTTCCCCACGCTTATTCAAAAGCATCAGTGCTTATCAAATGAATACACAAAAAAAGGGCGCTTAATGAGCGCTCTTTTTTCATATCGTAATATTAATTAAAAATACAATAAATGCGCAAAAGAAAATAAATACCATTATACTTAGCCAATTGCTATGCACGGTTCATCGACTCCTTACATAACCTCATTTTCTAACCAGATTATATCGCTTAAAAATAAAGATTAGGTAAAGATAATATGAAAATAAATTAAAAAAAGCGTAGCATGCATTATCTACGCTTTTTTCGGTAAGTAAAAGTAAAATAATACACCGTCTTCTGTATTTTTCACTCCATATTCAGCATCGTGTAATTCTAAAATATTTTTAGAAATAGCAAGCCCCAGTCCCGTCCCACCTTGTGAACGCTGACGAGCTGTATCCACGCGATAAAAACGATCCCAAATTTTATCTAATTGTTCTTCTTCAATGTGAGTACCTTTATTTTCAATACAAACTTTTATACGATCCTTCTCATCTATTGCAGAAATAATAATATCTTCTTTATTTGGTGTATAACGTATGGCATTCGTAATGAAGTTAACGATGACTTGTTCAATCCGGCCTTGATTTGCAATCACTTCAAATGAATGTATATTTTTATGAACATGAAGTTCTTTTTTCTCTATTTCCACAGATAGATGTTCACATATATCTTCAATTACTGTATCAATATAAAACGCAGACTTTTTCATTTTATATGTACCAGATTCAAATTTAGCTAGCTCAAGCATATCCAAAATTAAAGTATCCATTTTGTCTACTTCTCTCTCCATCGCTTGAAAATAATACTCTTTTTTATGCTCAGCTACCCCGTCTTTTAAAATGGAAATACAACTTTTCATAATACTTAGCGGTGTTTTTAATTCATGCGAAACACCAGAAATGAATTCTTTCCGTGTATTTTCTAACTTTCTTTCCTTTTCAATATCTTCTTCTAACTGTCCAATATGTGAATGGAGTTTATTTGATAGCACATTAATATTTTTCGACAAATCTCCAATTTCATCTTTTGAAGTAATCGGTATTTTTTCTGTAAAATCTAATTGTGCTATTTTCTTCGTCGTATCATTTATTTTTAATAACGGTTTGGCAATTTGTTTTGAGTAATAGAACGAAGCTAAAAAAATAAGAACGACTACAAATGCAATGATATAGATGTAATAATCTTGCACCATTTGTACAGCTTCATCTACGGGCTGTAAAGAAGCCATCGCATAAATATATGTTACTGATCCGTCTTTTTCTATTGGCTTGATTAATAATTTATATTTAATATCATTTTTTTCATAGTCCATTGTTTGTGTTGTATATTGTATGGGCTTGCTCTCTTTTAATAATAAATTAGTTTGAAATTCTTTTATGCTATCTAAGAAGATGCCATTTTTATAAATTGGATTCACAGGACCTTTTACATCTGGTAACTGTACTTTTGTAACACGTCCTCCTATGTAAACGCCTAATTCCTGAGCAGCTTGCTCCTGAACAGCTGGTTTCTTTTCCTTAACAAGTTGTTCCTCAACTGCTCTCTTTTTCTCCTCATTTAATTTGCTCATTTTCTCATTAAATGCTTTTTCTAACGGTTTATTAGATCCACTTAAATTCTGCTTAGATAAAGAAAAAGAGAATGGAATAAAACTATCTTCTTTTCTCACTCCAGAAAAATAAATTTCTTGCCCTAAAAACTGCTCTGATAATTTATTATCAATTTCCTCTATATTGACGAGATTACCTAAGGGAATTTTAAATATTTGTTGTCCAAAGCTCTTTTGTTGCCTACGATCTATCGTTACTTCAAAATAAAAATCATCTGCATGTTTTAAATTCCCGTTCTTATCTAATGTCGTAATCCACGTATTATTTTCTCTTAAAAAGTCTTGCTCTAGTTTCTGAATTTCTTCTGCATTTCCTGCACGATTTAAATAGTTCTTCTCAAAAGAATTTAAATTCACTTTAATATCTTCCACTTTTCGATTCGCATAATATTGTTTAAAAAATATCGTTTGTCCAATAAATATCGTCGCTAAAATCAACATACATAATGCTGTTGTAAGAGTAAATAATTTTAGTACAATTCCTTTCTTCATACATTCCCCTCAAATTTATAACCAGTTCGTACTACAGTTGTAATATACTTTGCTTTCTCTCCTAATTTATTTCTTAAATTACGAATATGGCTATTCACCGTTCGATCATCGCCAGCAAATTCATATCCCCAAATTCTTGAAATGAGTTGCTCTCGCGTTAAAACGATTCCTTGATTTTTCATGAAATACACCAATATTTCAAACTCCGTATGCGTTAAACTAACATCTGCCTCATCAACAGTAACAGTACGCGACGGAAAATGGACATGGATGCCATGAATCGATAACGTATCATCTTCGTTCTCTAAAGGGTTCTTCGATGCTTTTCTACTTTCTAATAATCGTTTCGCTCTTGCTAATAAAATTGGAGGACTATACGGCTTCGTCACATAGTCATCTGCTCCAAGTTCAAAACCAAGTAACGTATCGTCTTCATCTACACGCGCCGTCAGCATAATAATAGGCACCTCGGACGTCTTCCTAATCCTTCGGCAAACAGACCATCCATCGAGTTCTGGCAACATAATATCTAAAATAACTAAATCAACCTCTTCTTCTTCAAATACAACTAAAGCCTCTTTCCCGTCCCTCGCTTCAAACACTACATATTGTTCACTTAAAAAATAATCTTTTAATATTTCACGTAATATGTCTTCATCTTCAACAATTAAAATGTTTTTTGACATAACTTATATATCCCCCTCTCGCTTTCAGAAACTATAATTTCACTTTGAATAACTGCCAGTTAACTTCGCCTCGATAATATATCTATCTGGTGCATCCCCTATATAATCAAATGGGTAACAAGTTGTCAGTGTTAATATCGGTTCTTCTTTTTTTATAATAACAGTACGATCATCCGCATGAGTAATCCATGTCTTTTGAATTTCATATGTGTACGTTTTATTATCATACTCTAAAACAAGGGTATCCTTTTCTTTCAACTCTTCTAAATCTGTAAATACAGTATCTCGATGTCCACTCAGTACAGTATGTCCCCCTCCAGATGGAGTTGTCGTTAAATCACTAACGAACATACCCACTCCTTTTTTCAAAGTCGTATCATCTGCTCCCCAATATATAGAAAACTTCTTCTTTATTTTCGGTATGTTTAACATCGCTACCTTTTCTCCTTCTTTATGTTCTGTTTGAGAAGAAGGCACTTGAGAAGTTACAGGTGTTTCATGAGAAAGTTGAGTATCTTGTATATTTTTAAGGCTCTTTATTTCTTCTGCCGTTAATTGCCCGGCAGAGCTTCTTCCTTTATACCATTCCACAGCATAATAGGATCCCATGAATAGCCCTATAGCCATCAATATGATACCGATATAATTGAGTAACTTCATTCTTCATTCCTCCATGCCAAAAATGGTAGGAGTAACCTACCATTTTTAATATATGAAATTATCCCATTCTTTATAGGAAAATATTTTATTTACGCTTTAATCTTATTGCGACGATTCAAACCAAATAATGTACCTACCGCTACAAGACATGCACTTAATCCCATCATTGCTACATTATTTGATGCTGTATTTGGTAATTTCTCACCTTGTACAACTGGCTTTGCTTCTTCTTTTTTAGCTACTTCATTCTTTTGCTCGGCTTTTATCGCTGCTTCTTTTTTAGCCATATCGTTTTTTAACTGTTCTTGCGCTATTCTCTTTTTCTCTTCTTCACTTTTTTTCTCAGCTTTTATTGTTTCCTCTTTTTTAGCCATATCATTTTTTTCTTGTACTTGTGCTGCTTGCTTTTTCTCTATTTCACTTTTTTGCTGTTCCTTGATTGCTTCTTCTTTTTTAGCTTTATCCTGTTGTACTTGCGCTTCTTCTTCCTTTGTTACTGTTCCAGTATCCGCACTCGCTACTGAAGAATATCCTACTGTTAAAAGTGCCATTGCACAAATTGGTAATAGTTTCTTTTTCATTTTCACTCTCTCCTTATATTTTATTCACATCTACTCGCATCGGATGTATTACTAGAATAAGCAAGAGATATAAATATAAGATGCAGATGAAATATATTTCATTTAAAGATTTCATTGTAGAAAAAGAAAAAAACATCGCAATATGTACGATGTTTTTTTCGGGTGTGTGTCTCAATTATTTACATGTTACTTTCGCGTGATTTGGAAGTAGAACGGGCCGGAGCGATAACTAATTGTCTCGGCTCAGTTTTCTTGAAGTGATTTTTGACGTTACACTTACGACGTTGAACAACCCACGCTTTAATAGGGTTTGTTAAAATAATCTTTTGCTCTTCGTTAGGGGCCTCTTCTTCAATCTTACAACTCTCGCTCCATTTATTCCATTTCATTGTAAATTTAGAAGAAGAATGATCATTTTCACGATCAAACAAGTGCAAAAAATCCATTTTTCCATCTAGCATTACGGTGTTACTAGTCGCTAAAAAAGAAAAGGTCGTCCAACGTTTCTCCATGCCCTCCTACTCCTTTTTCACATATAGAGTGCCTAAAACTTAATTTACCTAAAATATGCTTGCCTTTTACCTTACACCCATAGTTTATCCAAAATGCTATTATGCAACTATCGATTTGCCTTACAACTACCTTACATTTTTGTAAGAAACAAAAAAACCTTCACTCTATATAATGAAGGTTTCTTACTTTTTATCTATATGATCTCTCATATCATCAAGTCCAGCTTCTTTTAGCTGCGACATCATACCATGCGAAATTGCTCCTAACACTAAAGTCATTCCAATTAATGAAATACGAATCGCAGGTACATCAATTACGTAAGCCAACAGGCCAAGAACAATTGTTAAAAGTAATGCTTTTATAAATGTTACACTTGTGTACTGTTTCTTCTTCATCATATTCACCCTTTATGGAAGCGTTTTCTTAATATACTTAGTATATCATATCATCAGATGATTTTGTCGTTATCTTTGTAAAAAATTACTATCTCCTTTGACTTTTTCTATTCTATCCTTTACAGTCGAAATGTTCATAAGTTTTACACTGTAGGAGGATTACAATGAATATTGAAATAAAAGACACTTTAATTTCTGAAGAACAATTACAAGCAAAAGTTAAAGAATTAGCACTTCAAATCGAACGTGACTTTGAAGGAGAAGAAATCGTAGTTATCGCCGTATTAAAAGGTTCATTCGTATTTGCTGCTGATTTAATTCGTAACATCAAAAATGATGTAACAATTGACTTTATTTCTGCATCTAGCTACGGAAATCAAACAGAAACAACAGGAAAAGTGAAACTACTAAAAGATATCGACGTAAACATTACTGGGAAAAACGTAATTGTTGTAGAAGATATTATCGATTCTGGTTTAACACTTCATTTCCTAAAAGATCACTTCTTTATGCATAAACCAAAAGCACTCAAGTTCTGTACATTACTTGATAAACCAGAACGTCGTAAAGTAGACTTAACAGCTGAATATGTTGGCTTCCAAATTCCAGACGAATTCATCGTTGGATACGGTATCGACTGTGCGGAAAAATATCGTAACTTACCATTCATTGCTTCAGTTGTAACGGAATAATCGTATAACTTAAAAAATCGATAGTACATAAAATGTATATCGGCGATTTTTTTAATATATCGACTTACCGACAATAACTGACAATCTTAGCACCCAATTAATAGGGAGAAGCTGTTCTAAAATACATGGGAACAGCTCCTTTCTTTCCATTACAAACTACAGGGAGAGATGAAATATGACAAAGACAAAATTTGAAAAAGTACTCCTCATCGTAAATCCGAAAGCTGGTCAAGGTGACTTACATACAAATTTAACGAAAATCGTACCACCTCTTGCCGCAGCTTTTCCTGATCTACATATCCTTCATACGAAAAAACAAGATGATGCAACAAAATATTGCCAAGAGTTTGCTAGTAAAGTAGATTTAATTATCGTCTTTGGTGGTGATGGAACAGTATTTGAATGCACAAATGGCTTAGCACCTCTCGAAACTAGACCTACACTTGCAATCATTCCAGGTGGAACTTGCAACGACTTCTCTCGCACACTTGGTGTTCCGCAAAACATTGCAGAAGCGGCAAAACTTATTACAAAAGAACATATAAAACCAGTTGACGTTGCAAAAGCAAATGAACAACATTTCTTAAACTTCTGGGGCATTGGACTCGTATCTGAAGTATCAAACAATATCGATGCAGAAGAAAAAGCAAAGCTTGGTAAAATCGGTTACTATTTAAGCACAATTCGAACTGTAAAAAATGCTGAAACATTCCCAGTAAAAATTACTTATGACGGACAAGTATATGAAGACGAAGCTGTCCTTGTCATGGTTGGAAATGGTGAATATCTTGGTGGTATTCCATCCTTTATTCCGAACGTAAAATGTGATGACGGAACACTTGATATTTTCGTAGTCAAATCAACAGGTATTCAAGCATTTAAAGATTACATCGGAAAGAAACTATTTGAAGACTCAAATGAAAATGACATCTTCCACGTAAAAGCGAAATCCA
The DNA here is from genome assembly GCF_051776705.1 of Bacillus cereus group sp. BceL291. Lineage (NCBI taxonomy): Bacteria > Bacillati > Bacillota > Bacilli > Caryophanales > Bacillaceae > Bacillus > Bacillus cereus group sp. BceL291. Next base: position 298,260 of record NZ_JBPWAP010000001.1, read on the forward strand.
TTCATATTGAAACGAAAGAAGAAAAAGAAGTAGATACAGATGGAGAAAGCTCGCTTCATACACCTTGTCACATTGAATTATTACCAGGACACTTTACGATGATTTATAATCCTGCGGTTGTGTAATAAAAAAACGAGTGCTAGCACTCGTTTTTTCTCTTCTAATCTAGTTATATTGTTGGATCATTTCCTCTATTTCTTTAACTCTCTCTAAAGTAATTCCATTTCTTTGTTCGATCGCTAAAGGATGCTCGGTTGGCTCTAATTCAACATACGGTGCCATTCCAACTTCTCTTATATGTACATTTGTTTTTAAATTTAGTGTTTCTGGATAAACTGGTATTTCTACAGATAACCAACCAAAATAAGGATCACTATTTTCTCGGCCTCTCTCATCCCACTTTTCTAATACTTCATCATAACTTTCTTTACTAAGTGATACCCACACAGTCCATATGAAATTTTCGTGGTAGTCAATTATAGGAATCTCTAAACATCCTCTAATAAAATAGAAGAATGGCTTGTTTGCATACTCTAGTTCTTTTTATGTACAATGAAGGAAAGAAGCACCTTCATATAAGGGAGAGGACAAACTTTGTTCAACCAACAGTTAGTTAATTTACGCATTGATTTTGCATTTAAACAATTGTTTGGTACGAATGGTAGCGAAGATATTCTAATTGCATTTTTAAATGCTATGTTACAAGAGTCTTTAGAGTCGCCCATTGCTTCTCTACAACTAGAAGATCCACATTTACACAGGGAATATGAAGAGGATAAGTTATCTATTTTAGACATTTCAGCAACATTAGACACAGGAACAAAAGTCAATGTAGAAATACAACTCAATAATAATCACGATATGGTTAAACGCAGTTTATATTATTGGGGAAGACTATACACATCTCAACTACAAAAAGGGATGCCCTACAGTGCACTTCACAAAACCATCACCATAAACTTACTAAACTTCGTAATGTTTTCGGAACACCCAGCCTTCCATACAACAAGCATATTATGGAATACACAACAACAAAAACTCCTGAGTGACGACATTGAAATCCACATTATAGAAATTCCAAAGTTAACTGAACAATGGCATGAAGAAAAAGTAAATCCGTGGAAAGATCCATTTGTTCGTTGGCTTTTATTGCTTTCAGCAAATGAGGATGAGCACTTAACTAAACTATTGGAGGATATTGCTATGAACCAAGACCCTATTTTACAAAAAGCGATAAATAAATGGGAACGTATGAGTCAAGATTCTTCTTTCCGACAAGCCTATGATGCAAGGGAGAAAGTTTTAATGGATGAAGCCGCAAAATTCGCCCATGCAGAGACAGAAGGAATAAAAAGAGGAATGGAACAAGGGATGAAACAAGGAATTAAAAAAGGCATTGAACAAGGCATTGAACAGGGCATTGAACAAGGCATTGAACAGGGCATTGAACAAGGTCGAAAAGAAGGAGTTCAGCAGGGAAAAGTTCAAATGATTAAAAATATGTATGATCTTGGTATACCACTTGAAACGATTGCTAAGGCAAGTAAATTAAGTTTGCATGAGATTGAGCATATTTTAGGACATAAATAGTGATAAAAAAAGAGCTTGAATAGTTTCAAGCTCTTTTTTTATCAACTCTCCTCAATATCATCCAATTGAGTCTTATAACATTCATCACACTCTGACCTCGTAGGAAGAATCCCTCTGTCATCAGGTAATAAAACCCTCAAAACTTCTCGTTCCATCTCTACGAAAGACTTCATAATAATGGGATATCCTTCAATAATATTCGTATACTCAATCCCTTGTTCAAACTTTTTTCCGCTCTTTATTTCTTCTATTATCGTACAAAAAACACTATGCGCGACTTCAGGATCCATATTTAATGCTATTTGTAAATCTTGATGATTAAAGTTATCTCTTAGACCATGCGTATGATAATTAGCATGGATGCCATCAATATCTTCTGCTAATATGCTATGCATGTACCATCCATACTCTTGTAGCATATTTTCTTCCCATTCATCTGCATCCTCTTCTAAATCTTCATCAAACAAATTCGGATCATACCACACATCCTCGTAATCTCCAGCAATTAAAAATCTCCAACCAGGTGGTAACCCTAAATACTTCTTTATTTCAGGTGCCCATTCATCAATATGTTGAACGTGTAAAGGAAGAAAGAAATCTTCTTCTGTCCCCATTTCTTCACCAGCCCAAATGTACCAACCTGTCGTTCCGTTTTCTATAGGCATTCGTAACCCATTAATCGGAGCGATACCATCTTTCACATTTTGCGCTATTCCTAATTTCAAGTCATTCGGAGATTCTACATACTCCGCTTTATATTTATCACATATACTCCTCTGTTCTTTTATGTATTTTTCCATCCTTTTAGCACACTCCCCAATTTTTGAAAGATAGATTTCTTTGCCGAAGCACTCTCTAACTTCCATACCCCACACGGATTATAAAATGGATCCTCTTGTTCATAACGATTATCTATATAATGAGATAAAAGATACACTGGAGCATCTTCTGTGAAACTAATTGTATCTCCATCTTTCAAATTAGGTTTTTCCAATATATTATGTAGGTTAAAATCATTTAATAAATCTACAGCTACTTCCGGATCTATCCATCCGTCTAAAACAACGTCTGGTAGATTAAATGCTTGCATTCCACATGAATAGTAGCCGTCCTCTTCATCTCCAACTAAAGTTACAAGGTGCGAATACATCGGGAATATTTCCTTATCCTCTGCAAGCTCTTGCCATTCTTCTTTCGAATAAGCCATACCTGCTGTTTCAACTTTTAAAGCAAGTCCACCTGCATTTAAAAGTTCCATTCCTACATCAATTACTTCTTGTAATCTCTCTGTATCGTCAACTTTTGCAATAACATACACTGTATAAGTATGCTTCTCCAACTCCTGAAGCAATTCTTCATCAAAACGCTCACCACTTGCATAGAAGAAAGCCTCTCTCAAAGAAGGGTCTTGTTCATATATATCAATTTCAAAGCCAATCTCTTTCTCCTTATGGTGCATAACATTTCCCGCTAATATATAGTTACTTTTACTCACAACTTCTTGTATTAATTCTGTTCTATCTTTCCATAAACCAGGTACTCCAATAACGATTTGTGTCTCCATCATATGCACTCCACTTCTCATCTATTTTCAATCTATTCTTTCAATCTTCCAAACTAAATTAGCTGGGATATCTTTCTCTAAAAAGGTTAACATCCATACAGTTTAGGCATCCTACTATGATTAAAATCTCCAAATATAACACTCCATGTGTACATTTATATTTATTTTCGTTTACATACTATTGTTATTCATAATCCATTTTAGCTAATAAACAAACGAAAGAGAACTAGGTGGATTAATGTTTACTTAAAAATAAAAAGTCCGAAACTATATAAAGTGATTTCGGACTTTTTATTTTTAAAATATTAAATTACATTTCGAACAAAAAGGAGCTGAATTTCCTCTTCTAATTTTTGTATCACATTTTGGACAATATACATATCGTTCCTCTACCTTTTGTCGTTCTATCATGTGTAAAGATACTATTTTCATACTGCACATAATTCCAATTAAGATAAGGCTAAAAATGAGTAGCACAACGCTCTTCCTCCCTTAACTACTTACCTATATTTTACCATTAAATAAAGATAATTTTATACTTATAATCCTATCTTGTCCTTCATACTGGAAGAAACTTTCTTTACTTCTATTTACTCATCAGTGTGATTCTTTTTTGTCTATATAAATAAAGAATACCTGTAACAATAAAAACAATCACGCCAAAATACAAGCCATATTCTATCGCAATCGCTACAATACTTTCAATGTGTTGTCCAAATAAAGCACCGAGCACAAAGTAAACGAGTGTCCAAACAAATCCTGTCGTATAAGAATACAAAGCATACGTCTTAAATGGCATGTTATTCATTCCAACTAAATACGGTACGATATGTCTTACAACTGGTATGAAGTAACTTGTGACTAACGCATAATGACCATACTTCTCTACCATTTGTTGAGATTTCAAAAGATATTTCGCCTTTTTCTTTTTCATTAGCTTATCAAGTACTTTCGTACCAAATATTTTCCCTAATATATAACCTAAAGAAAGCCCAGATACAACACCTAAATATGTTAATAAAAATGCAGGAATGACACTTAATATCCCTAGTGAAGATACAAAGCCACCACTCATTACGATCATTTCGTCTGGAATTGGCATACCAATAATACCTAACCATAAACAGAAAAATAATGCCCAATAACCGTATTGTTCAATATAAGATAATAATTCATGTAATTCCATTATGCATATGCTCTCCTTAGCTCTTTTTTACAGCTAAAGACATACGCTGGTGGGAAATTGAGCCACACTTTCTCTAGCGTAATTTCAGGAAAGAAGTGCTGTATAAATCCTTTTTTCACAAGTGAATATTGAAATGTAATAAATTCACCATTCTCATGTATCCCTTCCATTACATTGTTTAAAATACGCTTTGAAACTTCTTCTGGTAAAGAGGTAAAAGGTAATCCCGATAAAACGTAATCCACGCATTCTATATTGAGATCTTCTATATACTTTTTTATATTTTCGGCTGAACCGTGTACAACAATGACGTTCTGCTCATCTTTAAATTTTCTCTTTAGTTCCTTGCAAAACACTTCATTAATTTCAATAAGAAGAAATATTGTTTCCTTCTTCTTTCTCTTCATAATTTCTTTCGTAAAGACTCCCGTACCAGGACCTAACTCTACAATGCATTTCGCTTTATTAAAATCAATTACATCTACCATTTTCTTTGCTAATATTTTTGAACTTGGCGCAATTGCACCAGTATGTTTCGGATGTTTAATAAATTCATGTAAGAATGTTATGAGTTGCATATAAACCTCTCCTCATTCGTTCAATAGTTTTTAACTTGTTTCTAAGTATAACTATTATTTCTTAATAAAAATTGAGGAGATTTCTTAAGATTTTATGAAGAATAAAAAAACAGCTATCGCCTCTAGCGATAGCTGTCCCTTATTACTTCGCACTCACGATCTTATAATAAGAACGAACTGTTAAGAAGTAATATCCAATATAAATCGCGCCGTATACTCCGATACTAATTAGAAGCGGAATCATAATTTCAAATGGTAATATATTTGATAAACCTTTTAGTGCAAATAGGCTGTGTAAAATACCAATTACTAACGGAATAGCAAAGATAAAGCTCACTTGTTTTGCGATAGCTCTCTTCATCTCTTGCTTCGTTACACCAATTTTATGAAGAACAACGTAGCGATCACGGTCAGCACTTGCTTCTGTTAATTGTTTAAAGTAAATGATTGAGCCTGTTGCTAATAGGAATACTAATCCTAAGAATAACCCAATAAACATCATTAAGCCTGTTGTTTCAAGCCCCATTTGGAATCCTGTATAGAAATCGTTAAATGGTTTTAAAACTTCTGATTCTCCAGCTGGCATAATGCTTGCTAATTTTGCTGTTAACTCTTTACTATTTCGCTCACCTTTTACATCAATATTTTTTACAGTACGCGTTTCGTTTACTTGTTTCACTTGCTCATATGTTTTATCAGGAACGATTACAAATAGTTCATTTAAATTTGTAAGGCTTCTATTATTTACACCTTTAATTTTTAATTCTTTTGACTCGTTTCCAACAGGGAATACAGCTGTATTTCCTGTATAAAGAGGACCAAAACCAAGTTTCTCAATATATAAGCTATCATATACGAAAGCTTCATTCGCACTTAAATTTACAGGTTCTACATCTAAATGTTTCACAAGTGTATTAAAGCTTGATTGAGAAATAAGCTGGTACTGATTCGTAACATTATAGTGTGTGTTCAGAACTTGATCAGCTCTTTCACCTTTAAATGTTCCCTTCACAGAAATCATTTCAACTTCTGATTCATATGTGACTGGGTGATTATTCTTCTCTCCAGCAAGTATTTCATTTACTTTTTTATCTAATGCTGCATCTTTTTTCTCATAGGAATAACTATACGGCGCAGCAACTTTTGATTGCGTAAATGTGTTGTAATACATCGTAACTGACGTACCAACCGCTGTTAATGTTACCGCACTTAAAATAGCGATTGTCGCCAGTGATTTCGCATTTCCTTTAATACGATATAGTAACTGTGATGTCGTTACCATATTCATACCATTATAAAATGCTGACTTATTATTTCTTGCACGTTTCAATACAAATACTGTGAAGAACATGAACAGTAAATAAGTCCCTGCTACTGTCGCTAATAAAATATATAATGCAACGACCATAAAGTCTGCATACATAACTGCTTTCATGTACATTAATGCTAAAAAATAACCTGAACCGATTAAGAAAACTGAAATTAATGCCATAATGACAGATCCTTTTGGCATTGCTTCTCCTTCACGTTCTGCACGGAAAAGTTCAATTAACTTAAAGCGATAAATTAAACGATATCCTTGAAGTGATGTATATAAAATAATCACAAAGAAAATAATTGCTGTATCAATAATGGCAGCCATCGGTACTTCAAAATGAACGTTTAAATTTAATCCCATCATATTTACTAATAACTCAAGGAATAATTTTGAAAGGACACTACCGATCGCAATCCCAATTACTAATGACATTAATCCCATTAACATATTTTCATAAAAGAGCATTTTACCAATTTGTCTTTTACGGATACCTAATAACGAATATAAGCCAACTTCTTTTTTACGTTTACGTGTAAAGAATCCGTTCGAATATATAATGAACACTGCTACGAAAATGATAAGCATCACACTTGAAACTTGGAACGCTCCGCTAATTTTTTTTGAAGCTTCTGCTGCTTTTTCCATTTGTGAATTATATTGCAGTGCTTTAAATGTAAAATAAATAACGATACTAAAAATCATAGATGCAAAATATACAAAGTAGTCTTTAAAGTTCCGCTGTATGTTGCGGAGGGCAATGCTAGATAAGGTCATCAGCCATACCTCCAGAAATAGAAGACATTACGTCAACAATTTTTTGGAAGAACTGTTTACGCGTCGATTCACCGCGATGTAATTCTTTATATAGTTCACCATCTTTAATGAAAATAACTCGTTTACAATAACTTGCTGCAAACGCATCGTGCGTTACCATTAAAATTGTTGAGTTATCATATTCATTTAACGACTTCATACTTTCAAGTAAATCTGTTGCAGATTTAGAATCAAGTGCTCCAGTTGGCTCGTCTCCGAAAATCATACTTGGATTCGTAACAATTGCACGCGATGCTGCACAGCGCTGCTTCTGTCCACCAGATACTTGATATGGGAACTGACTTAAAATATGATCAATACCGAATTTCTTTGAGATTTCAAGAACGCGGCGATCAATCTCACTCGCTTTCACCTTTGATAACGCAAGTGGTAAAGCGATATTCTCTTTCACCGTTAACGTATCTAATAAGTTATAATCTTGGAAAATGAAACCTAAATGATCACGGCGGAATAACGCTAACTTATCATCATTCATCTTTACAATATCTTTTCCATCAATTAAAATTTCACCGTTCGTCGCATTATCAATTGTAGAAAGAACATTCAGTAAAGTCGTCTTACCAGAACCAGAAGGTCCCATAATTCCAACGAACTCACCTTCTTTTACTTGTAAGTTAATACCTTTTAACGCTGCAAATTTATTCCCACCCGTGTCGTACACTTTTTCAATATTTTTTGCTTCTAACACTGTTTTCATCTCGACATCCCTCATTTCTTCTATTCTCTATTTTCAACTATATACACTCTCTACTCTTGCCACTATCGATGTTTCTTACACAAACATGACAGTTATGTAAGACGCATAAGTAAAGATATAAAAATTTAACCTACTGAACAAAAGTACTTTGTTACTATAACATTGGGATATCATACCATCCATTCATTCTCCTTACAGGAACATTACAATTTTGTAAGGTTAAAAATGTCCCCTACAAAGTTGTGCACGAAATGTCGGATGGAGCTATTTCGTTCCTGCTATTCTATGTACAGAGGAGGTCATAATATGGATTCACTTAAAAATATGAATACTGCAATGCGCTATATTGAAGATAACCTTACGAATGAAATTGATTTTAAAGAAGTTGCGAGGCTAGCTCTCTGTTCTGAGTATCACTTTAAAAGAATGTTTTCGTTTTTAGCAGGTATATCACTGTCTGATTATATTCGCTGTAGACGTCTTACTCTCGCTGCCTTTGAACTAAAAAATAGCGATGCAAAAGTCATTGATGTCGCTATAAAATATGGGTACAACTCACCAGATTCATTCGCTCGTGCATTTCAAAACTTGCACGGTATAACACCTTCTGAAGCCCGAAATAGTAGCCATTCTTTGAAGGCTTATTCACCAATGACCTTCCAATTATCCATTCAAGGAGGAAATGAAATGAACTATCGAATTGAAGAAAAAGAGCCATTTCGAATTATAGGTATTACAAAACGAGTACCAATCGTTTTTAACGGTGTAAATGAAGAAATTGCTTCTATGTGGAAAAGTTTAAACCCAGATTCTATTCAAACATTAAAGTCCCTTTCAAACATTGAACCTACTGGAATCATTAGTGCTTCTACTAACTTTTCTGAAGGAAGAATGGAGGAAAAGGGAGAACTCGATCACTACATTGGAGTAGCCACAACAAAGGATTGTCCAGAGCAGTTTAAACAGCTTGAAGTTACTGCTTCAACATGGGCTATATTCGAAGCTGTCGGTCCATTTCCTGATGCATTACAAAATGTATGGGGACGTATTTACTCTGAATGGTTCCCTTCTTCGAACTATGAACTAGCGGAAGGACCGGAGATATTGTGGAATAAACAGAAAGATATATCTTCTCCAAACTTTAAAAGTGAAATTTGGATACCGGTTTTGAAGAAGTGATAAAAAACAAAGCTGCTCTTCCCTAAAAGGAAAAGCAGCTTTATTTACATTTTCAACTCTTCTTTATAAATACTATATGACTTTATTGTTGATACGATAATGCATATTAATATGATTCCAATCCCTATAAAAATATTAAATGGATCTGGAAGCAAAGCCCCGGCATATATACAAAGTGAACCTATTACAAATACCCTCGAAGCAAATCTATGTGTTTTCCTCCAAACTACAGGATTTTCTAATGTCCAGTCCATTCGAATGCCTACTAACCCGTTTGGCTTCGTTTGTTGCATGTAATTACCTAGTACAAGAAACAATGTTCCAAGTCCAAAATTAAATGCAATTGAGCCCGATGCAATATAATTAGACGCTGCTAATAGCGCAAATAAGTTACAGCCGAATCCTATCAAAAGAATAGCATAACGGATTGCGGAAAGGACTTTAGCATGCTGTTTATACTTATCTTTCGTTACGTCAATATACCCAAGAGCTAGCCATATCAAATACAGCAACATCATGCTTCCTATTGAAACAGAACTTGCTTCTACTTTAGAAAAATATCCATCTACTACTCCTGCTGCATTATAATGGCGTGGAATTTGTTCTGGTAAATGTGGCCATACAATATACCATCCAATTACAATGCCAATAATTAAACTCCATGGTAATACGTGTCTTTTCATCCTCTCTCCCCCATAATTTTTTATTAAGCCCCTATTTCTTTTTTATAAGCAATATATGAATATCCCATTGTTAATCCTACTGCACCGGTAATAATGCCAATGATTAGGAAACCTTTCCACGCTGCCGGAGCAAAAATACTTAAAATCATAATAACTCCTAATACAACAAACACCTTCCCACTAAAACGGTGTGTCTTTCTCCATACTTCCTCGTTACTTAATGTCCACGGTGTTTTTATACCTACAAAGTAATTTGGTTTACATTGTGGTAAATAGTTTCCGATGATTATAAATAAAAGACCAACAAGAATATATGGTGTACTATTCATTGGAATGTCATAACCTAATCCAGCTCCAATTCCAATGATACTTACTAAAAATAATAGGAATAATACGCTATAATTTATTACATTATACCCTTTAGAAAATTTCTCATAATTCTCATGCTTAGGATCTATCTTAGGCAATAAAGTCAATAAAGCATATATAAAAACCATAACTGCAACATCCAAAATCATCATGCCCATTTTTGACATACGCCCATCTACCTCACCAGACACATTCCAATGACTCGGAACCTCTCCCGGTAAATGCGGCCACGCGATGCACCATGCAATAATCGTTAAAGCTATTAATAGTAACGGAAATATATGCTTTCTCATTTCCCCTCTTCCCCCTTATTCGTAAATGTAAACACCCAAGTCAACAAATCTTGAAAGACCGTTGTGTTTAAAGAGTACACAACGAATTGCCCTTTCTTTTCATCTTGAATAAGTTCAGCATTTTTAAGTGCGTTTAAGTGGTGTGAAATACTTGGTTTTGTCATATTGAAATGTTCAGCGATCTCACCAGCGGTTAGATCACCTTCTTTTAATAAGTCTAAAATTTTTCGCCTTGTTGGATCTGCTAATGCTTTGAATGCTTGATTCAATGTCTTTCTTCCTTTCGATAATTAGACATTTAGATACTTATCTAAATGTTAAAATGATTTCAGTTGATTGTCAATTATATACGAGGCCCTTTTTACTTTTCTCACTTTTAACCTATACTGTTTACTAGCTTATCTTTCAACATAATGAAAAGACTTGAAACACATGATACACTATAGCTACAATTGTTTTTCTGAGGAGGAATATACATATGTATAAAATTTTAATCGTTGAAGACGATCCAAATATTTCATCATTACTGCAATCTCACATTCAGAAGTACGGTTATGAAGCTGTTGTTGCAGAGAATTTCGATGATATTATGGAATCGTTTAACGCTGTGAAACCACATCTTGTTTTACTTGATGTAAACTTACCGAAATTCGATGGTTTCTACTGGTGCCGTCAAATTCGTCATGAATCTACTTGTCCAATTATTTTCATTTCAGCGCGTGCTGGTGAGATGGAACAAATTATGGCAATTGAAAGCGGTGCGGATGATTACATTACAAAACCATTCCACTACGACGTTGTAATGGCAAAAATTAAAGGACAATTACGCCGTATTTACGGTGATTATGCACCAAATATTTCTGAACGTATCGTTGAAGTAGAAGGTTTAAAACTATTCCCAGAACGTCCTGAAATTCACTTCGGATCTGAACAAGTTCTTTTAACGAAAAAAGAAGCTATTTTAGCTGAAATGTTATTATCTAAATTCCCTCGTACAGCAAGCCGTGAAGATTTATTAGCTGCGCTTTGGGATGACGAAAGCTTCGTTGAAGAAAATACATTAAACGTAAACATTACGCGTCTTCGTAAAAAGTTTAATGAGCTTGGTATTGAGAACTCTATTGAAACAGTACGTGGACTTGGATATCGCTTTAACGCAACTTGGAGTGAATAAGCATGAAGCTATTTTTACGTGATCATTTTGCATTTTTCCTACTGTACGTTTTAAACTTCGGTATCATTTTCGTTCTTTATGATGCAGTAGATGGATTTCAAAACAATAAATTTTATTTCGTCGTTTTAAGTTTATATTTATTTATTTGTTTCCTCGCTTACCGTTACGTTCGCAATCGTAGAATGTACCATAGATTAAGCGAGCAACCAGAAAAAATGGAAGATGCGTTTATTGAAAGAGCAACTGCTCCGATGCCTCACGGTGTCAATGAACTCGTGCGTACGCAGTACCGCCTCTTCCAAAAAGAACTACAATCGTATGAAGTAAAACAACAAGAACATCAATTATTCATTAACCACTGGGTACATCAAATGAAGACACCTGTTTCTGTTATGCAGCTTATGGTGCTAGAAATGGAAGACGAGCATTTAATTCCAAAGTTTAAAAAAGAATTAGAGCGTCTAAACCAAGGGCTTGATATGGCTTTATACATGGCTAGGTTAAATAACTTCCATGAAGATTTCCATGTTGAGACGATTTCATTAAAAGATACGGTAACAAAAAATATTAACGGATTAAAAGAACTATTCATTCGTAATGGTGTCTTCCCTGTTTTAGAAGTCCATTCTGATTTAAAAGTTGCTTCTGATGCGAAATGGCTAAAATTTATCATCTATCAGTTAATGACAAATGCTGTTCGTTACTCTGGTGAGCGCGGAAAGAAAGTTTTCTTATCTGCTTACCGAAACGGAAAGGATATTATTTTAGAAGTTCGTGATGAAGGTGTTGGTATTCCGCAAGAAGATATTCGAAGAGTATTTGAACCATTTTACACTGGGAAAAACGGTCGCGCATTCGGAGAATCTACTGGTATGGGGCTTTATATTGTAAGTAAAATTTGTGATTATTTAGGTCACTCTGTCAAACTAGATTCTGAAGTTGGTAAAGGAACGACGATTAAAATCATCTTCCACAACGCTGCAAATAATCAAGCAGAACATACGGAGAAGGTGACCGAAGCATGATCGTAACATATGCAAGCAAAATGTATGAGAACACACTCTCATACATTTTTTGCAATACAACTACTTCTATATCTTCTAGCCGGAGGTATAATCTATGACATTTTGGCAATTTGCATTTAAAAACGTCACGCGCAACTCGAGAGCTTATTTTGCTTACTTTGTAAGTAGTTCCTTTTCCATTGCTGTGTTCTTTTCGTTTGCTGTTTACTTATTCCATCCGAAATTACAAAACTTTGACATGACCTCTGAAATTTCAGGATTAATGATATTTTCAGAAGTAGTAATTGTATTTTTCTCTTTCTTCTTTTTACTATATTCCATTGGTACTTTTTTAAAAGTTAGAAAAAAACAATTTGGTGTTTTGACCATTTTAGGAATATCAAGAAAACAATTACATCGTCTTGTTTTTATGGAGAATATGTTAATCGGGATTTTATCTATCTTTTTCGGCATGCAGTTTGGAGTTGTTTTTTCTCAATTTTTTTTATTAGTAACAGCCAAACTTACGCATGTTCCAGGAATATATTTATACGGTCCTACTAACGCGTTTATTTTAACAACCATTGTTTTCCTTAGTCTTTTTATCATTGTATCTGCATTCACACCAATGCTTATTCGTACAAAAAAAGCGGTACACCTTTTAAAAACAAATGGTGGAAAACAAAAAGAAAGAAAACCATCCATACTTGTTTCATTATTTGGTGCGATTTGTTTATTTGGTGGTTATGCGTTAGCTGGAAATCCTAAATATTTCGTATCAGTAAGCCCGCAAATCGGTGTTATATATATGGTTTCGAGTATTTTCGTTATCCCAATGCTTGTTACAATAGGAACATATTTTTTCTTTTCTCAAATTAGTTTCTTACTGATTTATATTTTAAAGAAAAGAAGAAGATTTTATATGAAACGGATTAATATGCTTTGGATTTCAGATTTAGCAAACCGTATTCGGACGAATATTAATATGCTTTTTATTGTAGCGATGCTCTCTACAATTGCTTTCACAATGATCACGTTCCTATATGGATTCGGGAAATTTATTAAGCTAGAGGTGAATAGAACTTCCCCTTTCCCAATTTCTTATTTCTCTTATGATGCGAACCCTTTTGTTACAGAGCATTTAAATTGGCTTGAGCAACAATTACAAAAAGAGCATTTCCCTTATCAAAAAATAAAAGCTGATATATATGAAACACCACTAAAAGAAGATAAAGATATAGCTATTTATAATGACGTATACGCAATTAAGCAAAGTGACTATAACAAACTTGCGAATTCTTTACGAATGAAACAACTATTTATGGATGATAACGAAGCATATGTGTTAACAGGGACATCTTATATCACCATATTCAACGAATTTGAGCAAAGCTACAATAGAGATTACATTACACTCTCTAGTACAAATACGAAATTAAGAGTTAAAGGCTATGAGCATGTAAACGCAATCCCATCTGACTTTTCATATCAAACGATAGTGTTGCCTGATGTTATCGTAAATAACTTACCTAACACCGTAAAACATATATCAGCATACAATTACAAAATTCAAAACTGGGAACAGACATATGAAATTGCTGATAATTTTATAAAAAAAGTGCAAAAAGATCGAAATAAATACCAGTATGAAGGGCCTCTTATTCGATCCTTTGAATCAGCAGGATCGTTATACAAAATAACATCAGGTAGTGCCGCGTACTTCCTAATCGGGACATTTTTAGGAGTTATTTTCTTCATTGGAGCTGGTAGCGTTCTTTACTTTAGAATGTATACGGATTTGACGAACGAACAAAAGAAATATATAACGATTTCTAAAATCGGTGTAACAGATACAGAGATGAAACGATCTGCAACCATTCAACTTAGTATTTTATTTTTCATTCCGTACATTATGGCATCCATTCATACAATGTTCGCAACAAAAATGCTACAAGATGTAATTGGTTTATCTCTGTTCAAAGAAATTTCAGCCGTTCTTATTATTTTTGGATTCGTTGAAATCGTATTTTTCTTATTCATTCGTTCACTTTATATGCAAAAATTATCACATTACACGAGTGGACAAAATATTTAAAACAAACTTGATGAAAAGAGTATCTCTCATACTCTTTTCATCTTCACCCTATTAGGAGGTTTAGGTGAATGACATTTTGGCAGTTTGCATTTAAAAACGTCACAAGAAACGCCAGAGCTTATTTCGCCTATTTTGTAAGCAGTGCGTTCTCCATCGCAATCTTTTTCTCATTTGCAGTTTATTTATTTCATCCTAAATTGCATATGACAGACGTGAATTTTTCTCTGAACATATTAATGACAATTTCAGAAGTTGTCATTGTGTTCTTTTCATTTTTCTTTTTACTGTATTCAATCGGGACGTTTTTAAAAGTACGAAAAAAACAGTTCGGGATTTTAACAGTGCTTGGCATATCTCAAAAACAATTAAAGCGACTCATATTTATAGAAAATATGTTAATTGGTGCTCTTTCTATATTTTTTGGCATTCAACTTGGACTTGTCTTTTCACAGTTCTTTTTGTTAGTTACCGCCAAAATTACACACGTACCTGGTTTATATTTATATCCGCCTACAAGTGCTATCGTTTTAACTATCATCATCTTTCTCGGCCTCTTCATTCTCGTATCATCTTTTACACCGATGCTCATTCGCACGAGAAAAGCCGTACGTCTTTTAAAAGAAGGAAAACAACAAAAAGAAAGAAAAGCATCCGTGCTCATCTCTCTATTTGGTGCGACCTGTTTAATATGTGGATATGCGTTAGCCGCAAATCCGCTGTATTTTATGTCGCTAGGTGACATAATTGGGCTTTTATATGCCGTCTCTAGTATATTTGTCATCCCATCGCTTATTGCAGCTGGAACATACTTTTTCTTTTCACAAATTAGTTTTTTACTTATTCGTATTTTAAAAACACGAAGAAAGTTTTATATGAAACGAATTAATATGCTTTGGATTTCAGATCTAGCATCACGTATTGGGACAAACATTAACATGCTCTTTATTGTAGCGATGCTATCGACGCTCGCTTTTACAATGATTACATTCTTATATGGCTTCGGGAAATTTACAAAGTTTGATGCGATTAGACAAAATCCTTTCCCGTTTACTTATTTATCGCATACTGAAAATACGTTAGCTGATGAACATTTAAACTGGTTAGAGCAGAAATTTAATGAAGAGCACTTTACTTATACAAAATTTAAAACAGATATATATGAAGTATCTTCAGCTGAAGATAACACGCAGCTCTATTATGCCATTAAACAAAGTGACTATAATGTACTTGCTAAGGCTTTAAATTGGGAAACGCTCACGGTCAATAAGAATGAATCTTATATTCTTATGAAAGACTTAGATGATCAAGTTATTGGAACGCTCCATAATAAAGAACAGAAAAATACTCTTACACTTACTCAAAACAATTTACAACTACAAGTGAAAGAATATAAAAGTTATAGCCCATTCCCAAACAGCTTAATATACCAATTACTCATACTATCTGATGAAAATGTAGAAGCCTTATCCACCGTTTCCAAACAAATGAGTGTATATAACTTCAAAGTTACAGATTGGGAAAAAGCACATAATATCGGTTCATCGTTTATAACAAAAATCCATAACGATAATGCAGCAATTCAAGCAGAGCATCCACCTTTCCATGCAAGTGAAGCGAGCGATTCTCTATATAAGACAAAACTAAATGTCGCTTCGTTCTTCTTAATTGGTACTTTCCTAGGAGTTATTTTCTTTATCGGTGCTGGCAGTGTTCTTTACTTCCGGATGTATACAGATTTAACAAATGAGCAAGAAAAATATATAACGATTACGAAAATCGGCTTAACTGAGACTGAAATGAAACGTTCAGCGACAATTCAGCTTGCGATTCTTTTCTTCGTACCTTACATTATGGCATCAATCCATACGATGTTTGCGACAAAGATGCTACAAGAAATATTACATCTCTCGTTCTTCGCTGAAATTACAGTCGTACTGTTGATTTTTGGAACAGTTGAAATTTTATTTTTCCTTTTAATTCGTTCCTTTTATATGCAAAAATTATCACAACATATTAAGTTTTAAAGGATAGAAAGGTGATTACTATGGAAGAAGTTTTACACATAAAAAACGTCTCAAAAGTGTATGAAGGAAAAGTTCCTCATACTGCTTTAAAAAATATAAATTTACATGTAGATAAAGGTGAATTCGTCGCTATCATGGGACCATCTGGCAGTGGTAAATCTACATTTTTAAACGTTATCTCTACAATTGATTCCCCTACTTCTGGTGATGTCGTTATTAACGGAAAAAAACCGCACACATTTCGTAGAGAGAAGTTAGCTATTTTCCGCCGACAAGAGTTAGGATTTGTTTTCCAAAACTTTAATCTACTAGATACACTAACAATCGGTGAAAATATCGTACTACCTTTAACATTAGATAATGTTCCATTAAAAGAAATGGATGAAAAGCTTGATAACATTTCAAAAAAGCTTGGAATTGATCATATTTTGGACAAGCGTATTTTTGAAGTTTCTGGGGGACAAGCACAGCGTACCGCAGTAGCACGTGCTGTTATTCATCACCCTTCTCTCTTACTAGCCGATGAACCGACAGGAAACTTAGATTCAAAAGCGGCAATTGACGTAATGGAGTTATTTACGAAATTAAATAAAGAAGAAGATGCAACGATTTTAATGGTTACGCACGATCCGTTTGCAGCAAGTTATTGTAACCGTGTTATTTTCATTAAAGATGGAGAGCTTTACAATGAACTACACCGCGGATTATATCGCGAGAAATTTTATCAAGAAATATTAGATGTTCTAGCGTTATTAGGAGGAAGACGTGGATGACATTTTGGCAATTCGCATTTAAAAATGTCTCGCGTAATTCGAAAGCATATTTCGCCTACTTTGTAAGTAGTGCTTTTTCTATCATGGTTTTCTTTTCATTTACTGTATACGCGTATCATCCGCGCTTACAGAGTGTACAAAGCTTTCAAGAACGTGATCCTCTAATGAACTTAGCTAGTACAGCACAACTTGTGATCGTTATGTTCTCGTTCTTCTTTCTCTTATATTCAATTGGAACATTTTTAAATGTTCGGAAGCAGCAATTCGGGATACTCACTATTCTTGGTATCTCACAGAGACAATTAAAAAGATTGTTATTTACCGAAAACATGATAATTGGGATATTATCTATCTTTATCGGCATTCAAGGTGGACTTGTATTTTCTAACTTTTTCTTATTAGTCACTTCGAAATTAACAAGTGCGAAAGGTCTCTATTTATATTGGCCAACAGAAGCGATTATCGTTACAACCGTAACGTTTATCATTTTATTTTTAATCGTTTCTACATTTACACCAATGTTTATTCGTACTCGAAAGACAGCCCACCTCATTAAAGGGAACAAGAAAATGCCAGCTGAAAAAAGACCATCTATACTCATCTCTTTATTCGCTTTAATTTGTTTAGGGCTATGCTATTATATCGCTGGTTATCCGCGAGGCTACGTAACGGAAAAAAATGTGCAAAATGGATCTGTCTTTTTTATTATGTTATCTATTTTACCGCTCGTAATAGTCGGGACATATTTATTCTTTTCACAAACATTCCTTCTTTTCATCTATATTTTAAAGAAGCGCAGAAAGTTTTATTTGAAACAAATAAATATGTTATGGATTTCAGATTTAGTTTCTCGTACACGCAGTAATATTAATGTACTCTTTATTGTTTCTATGCTATCTGCACTTGCATTTACGATTATTATTGGATTATTCGCCGCTAATAACAATACGAAGGCATCAGTATTAGAGCGATATCCCGTTCCCTTCACGTATACATCAGAAGGTGACAATTCCCTTGAACAAAAGCATATTTCTACAATTGAAACGGAGCTTACAACTAATAATTTTCTTTACAAAAAATATAAGTTTACAGTATTAAAAGATACAGCTTCCAAAGAAGATATTATGCTTATGAAGATGAGTGATTATAACGCAATTGCTAAACAATTGAAAAGACCGGAAATAACAATCGATTCTACAGAAGTTTATATTATTTCTCGGCACTCACCAGAACTTCTCGATCTCGTATCTAATCCATTTGCAAAGCAAAATACGATTACACTCGGTTCTAATAAAAAAGAATTTCATATTAAAGGGTTTATTAATAAGGGAATCGAACCATCCTTTGCATTCCCACATTTAGCTGTCGTACAAGATTATGTATTTGATAATATGATTCCTCATATTGAAACAACTGTAATCTATAACTACTTCGTAGAAAACTGGGAAAATGCAATCGTTCCAACCAAAAATATGTTACGTGTTATTAGTGGCGATGCGCGTGAGTTCTACGAAAAGCATACAGAAGAGAACGCTCAAGTTCCTTTCTTCATACATACGGCTACGGATGAACTCATTTACGGTAAAGGAAATGCAGTTGCTCAATTCTTTATTTGGGCATTTCTCGGCTTTATTTTCTTTATCGGTGCGGCTAGTGTTCTATACTTCCGTATGTATAATGACTTAACAACTGAAAGACAAAAATATATTACGATTACAAAGCTTGGCTTAACTGAATCAGAAATGTTTCGCTCTGCAACGATTCAATTAGGAATTTTATTTTTCGTTCCTTACATCGTTGCTGGTGTTCACACATTATTTGCGGTTAAGTTTTTACAAAGCATGTTTTCTTTCTCCTTACTAAAAGAGACATGTATCGTACTCACCTTTTTCGGGATTATCGAGATCATTTTCTTCTTCTTAATCCGTTCTCTGTACATTAATAAATTATCACAGCATATAAAAATATGAATAAAATGGCCTTGTGCGTATTGCACAAGGCCATTTTCAATAGTTTTTAATAATTAGCAGCAATATCCGCCGTAGCCACCATATCCGTAGCCGCCGTAACCGCCATAACCACAACCGCCGCCTCCGCCGAAGCAGCTAGCACCGATGATAATTAATAAAATAAACAATACGATTAGAAGCGCAAAACCGCCTCCGCAACCATGTCTGCGGTTACAATCATCATGTCTGTGTTCACACTTTTCGCTCATTACCCTATTCCTCCTTTAGTATCATTCATAACAAGTTCCTCTTGTTCTAAATGAGGGGATTCCATTTATAGTATGTTTTCAGGGCGAATAGGAAGCTTGGCTTTCTTAAAAACGGGCTTGTTTCAGAAAATGAGCCTTATCAAGATGTAGGTATAAAACATTTGACATACTAATAATTTCTTACTAATATTTAATTGAACGATCAATCAATTTTTTGATTATACATTCAAATTATATAAATCAGGAGTTGAATAGCGTGACTGATTCTTTTATTGCAGAGGCTAGGCGTGAACAAATTATTCTTGCATGTATTGATACATTAGAAGAGGTTGGATATAACAACTTGAGCTTAACGAAGGTGGCAAAAAAGGCTAAGATTAGTACCGGACTTATTTCTTATCATTTTAATGATAAGCTTTACCTTATGAACCGTACATTACAATTTTTAGTTGCCAAACAACATGAATTTATTAGTAATCGAGTACTATTAGCTCAATCTGAAATAAATAAACTAGAGGCTTTTATTGAAGCACACTTGGCTTATCAAGAAACTCATTACAAAAATAATATTGCCTTAATTGAGATTGTCTTTAATGCAAGAAATGAAGAGAACATTCCTTATTACAGAATCGAAGACGACGAAGAGGATGCTCTTAGAACGATGTTATTAGATATTTTGAAGACTGGACAACAAAATGGCGTGTTTTCTAACTCTTTTCAAACCGACACATTAGCTTCATTTATTTTAGGAGCAATCGAAGAAAGAATGTTGAAGGCAAATTCATCTATATCCATAGAAAATTACTCAGATGAGCTCATAAAAATGGTGAAAAAACTCACTATTTAAAACATGCCCTGGTTAAAAAATATATATAAGAAAGGATGAACTACACATGAAAAAGGCATCTGTCATTGGATTAGGTTTTTTAGAAAAGTTACTTGCTATAGTAAGTCCAATCCTTTTAGGCGTTATTGGATATTTTTCACCTAAATTAATAGAGATTATAAAAAAGATTCCTCTCTTTTCTGATTCAAAAATTATAGAACTTTTAAATTTTATTAATCCCTTCTGGCTTCCTATTATCCTCATGCTAATTGGTGTTATTGCAGGAATTTTATTTTCTTTAATTATTTATAGTGAAGCTTTAAAAATGAACATTACTTCGGAAAGCATTCACGTGAATAAGGACGATCAAAAGAAACAAATCACCAGATCAAATGTAAAAGCCGTTTTTGTAGATAAGCGTCAAGTGGTTATCATTGATCAAGAAGACCGAGAATGGTTACGTGAAACATCTGACATTACCCCAAGCAAAATTAAAGATACTTTCTTAATGCACGACTTCCCCTGGGTGGAACAAGATCCTTATAAACATGAGTATAGCTTATGGAAATTAGAGGATGCGCGATTTAATAAAAGCATAAATACTATTTTGTATGAAAGACGAAATGCCCTTCGAGAAGGAAACTCGAAAAAAAAGAAGCATTTACGCAAAGATTTGAATGAGCTAGGAGTCTTTGTCAAAGACGATGGAGAAAATCAGTATGTCCGTTCTATTAAATAATAGGACAATAGAAAAAAGATATAAAAAGCACCTTGCCCTGTATATTTGTAAGTAACTACGATTAAAAAATAGCAAAACCCACAGAGAATTTGAATTTCTCCTGTGGGTTTTATTAATTAAAATGGGCTTTTCTCCCTAAAGAAACATATTCAACAAAAGAGCAAAACCAAATGCAATAAATGATAACAATGTCTCGAGTACCGTCCACGTTTTAAATGTTTCCTTCACCGTCAAACCTAAATACTCTTTTACAAGCCAGAACCCTGCATCATTTACGTGAGAAAACATTAATGATCCTGCACCGGTTGCAATAACTAGCAACTCTAAATTCACACCAGACATGTGCTGAATAACTGGTGAAACAATCCCTGCTGCTGTCGTTAATGCTACTGTAGCTGAACCTGTTGCAATTCGAATTAATCCAGCTACCATGAAAGCTAATACAATTGGTGATAACGAAATATGTTCTGCCATTTGCGCAATCGCCGTTCCAACGCCACTTTCAATTAATATTTGTTTAAATCCACCGCCTGCACCAATTATTAAAATAATAGAACCGACAGGCAATAAACTTTCATCTGTTAATTTTTTAATCATCTTTTTATTAATACCTTGTTTGATACCAAGTAAATAAAATGCTGCGAAACATGAAATAAGTAAGGCGATTACTGGACTCCCTATAAACACAAAAAATTCAGTCAATTTTTTCGGTAATGAAATATATGGTGCAACTACTGATAAAATCATCAATACAACTGGTAATAAAATAATAAAGAATGAAACTTTACGACTTGGCAAATCAGTTGATACTGTCGTAACTCGAACAAGCTCCGGTTCATTTTCAGGTATAACCCTCTTATGTACCCACTTTGCAAATATTGGGCCTGCGATAATGGCTGTTGGTAACGCGATAATTAATGAATATAAAAGTACCTTTCCTAAGTTCGCGTTATAAATACCGATTGCTGTCATCGCCCCTGGATGTGGTGGTACGAGCCCGTGAACAATAGATAATCCTGCAATGACAGGTAACGCAATTAATAATATATTTTGCTTCGTCGTTTTTCGAATTGAAATAACGAGTGGTAATAAAATGACAATCCCCACTTCAAAAAATACGGGAATCCCTATAACAAACCCTGCAAATAACATAGCCCAAGGTAGTTTCTTTACACCGAAAAATCGAATAAAGAAATCTGCCACTTGCATGCCGGCCCCTGAATCGGACATCATTTTCCCTAAAATTGTTCCGAGAGCTAAAATACCAACTAAATGCCCTAGTACACTACCAACACCAGTTTCATAGGCAGTCACTATTTTCGTTACATTCAGTCCAGACATAATGGCTAAAAATAAACTCGCAACTGTTAAACTAATAAATGCATGCCATTTCCACCATGATACCCCTAAAATAACAATTGTGATCGCAAGTAACGTGACGATTAATAAGTATATATCCATCTCCCATTCCCCTTACTTTTATCCCGATTGGTGTGAGCTAATAATTAGTGGATGATGCCCTCCTCCACTAATTAAAGTTTTACTTTATAAAAAAAGAGGGAACATCCCCTCTTTTTTATACGTCATAATTCACTACATAATGCTGCATCTCTGTATTGTAGTAGCCTTCGCTATATTCAATTACTTCGCCAACTTCATCATAAGAATAGCGCATACGTTTTAATAGCGCTGTCCCCTCTTTTTCACCTAGCGCTTCTGCAACGAAACTAGGCGCGAGTCCAACAGCGAATTCATCTCTGAAGTTTTCTAAGTGAATGCCTCGGTCTTCAACTAAATCATAAAGCGATTGCAAGTCAAAGTCCGATAAATCTGTACTTGCCATTCCTGCTGAGAAATAGTGCGTATAATGAATGTAAGGTGCATCATTTAACGTATATAAACGTTCAATACGAAAACTCTCCTTGCCGAATAATCGAAATGGCACCGTTCCTTCTTCATTATGAACGATTTCTGCTTTTAGCAATTTCTTTTGTACTTTATATCCTTCTTCCACTAACACTTCTGTAAATTTCTTACCTTTTGACAACTTTGTCGCAGAAGTATTACGGATAACTTTCGTTCCTTTACCGCTTTTCTTTTCTAAATATCCTTCTTGAGCGAGTTCTTTAATTGCATTACGCACTGTAATTTTGCTCACTTTGAACTCTTCTTCTAACTGCGGTTCAGAAGGAATATTCGTATGAATCGCATATACACCATGCAATATTCGATCACGAATAATATTTTTTATTTGTAAATATAATGGTCCTTTTTTCCTCGTTACGTTCACCGTTACACCCACTACCTTTCTACATCACCTACTGATGCCGTCATTGCCCGAAGTATATCCTTCTCTGATGACATGGGCGTATCACCGACGATTGTATGTGCAAGCATTCCAGCTGCTGACGCAAATGAAACAGCTTTCTCTGGTGCAAACTCTTTTATCTCGCCATGAATAATCCCGCTCGTATAAGCATCTCCAGCACCTATTCTATCATATACAGAAAACGTAAGTGTTTTTGCAAAAGTGAACGCACCATCTTTACATATAAATCCGCGAAGCGATTGTGTATTATCACTATTAATAGAGCGATGTGTACCAGCGATTGTAGCGATATGATATGTTTCAGCCACCTTTGGAATAAGATCAATAAGTTGTGCTTCTCGCTCCGTCTCCTCTGTTTTCATTCCAAGAACGAACATTGCATCTTTTTCGTTCATCATAACGATATCAGCAAGAGCCAACATTTCTTCATAATGCGGCTTTGCCTGTTCATATCCGTCTTCTCCCCAAAGTGATGGACGATAATTGCAATCAAAAACGACGGTTCCTCCGTTTTCTTTCACTGCTTTCGCTAAAGATTTCATATGATGGCGCACAGTATCATTCATCGCAAGTGTAATACCACAAAAATGAACGATATCAATTTCCTTTGCGATTTCTTCAAATTGATACATTTCTTCACATGCCATATTGAAGCTACTTTCTAGTCGATTCGAATACGTAACGCGGCTTGCACGTGCACCAAATCCATTTTCTAAAAAGTACATGCCGACATATTTGCCACCTCTTGAAACAAGTGAGGTTTGCACACCTAACTTTTGAATGTAAGATAATGCAGCATCTCCAACCGAATTTTCTG
Source organism: Bacillus cereus group sp. BceL291 (assembly GCF_051776705.1). Taxonomy (NCBI): domain Bacteria; kingdom Bacillati; phylum Bacillota; class Bacilli; order Caryophanales; family Bacillaceae; genus Bacillus; species Bacillus cereus group sp. BceL291. The sequence goes on from NZ_JBPWAP010000001.1 coordinate 322,550, forward strand.
GTAAAGTTGAAATAAGAAAGCCTTCATGCCCGAGATGAGAAAGTGCCGCTACCACGTTCACACCTGTACCAGAAAAAGAGTAATTTAATGTGTTAGCTTGCGACAATAACTCATATCCAGGTACTTGCAGGCGCATCATTACTTCGCCGAATGCTGCAATTTTCTTACGCATATTGATCAACTAACTTCTTCACGACTGCTAATAATTCACGCACATCTTCTACTTTCGTGTTACCAGTTTCTTTATCAATAATAGAAGAGTACACGTGCGGGATAACTTGCTCTACATTTGCTTCAAGCGCAATACGTACAATTGTTTCGAAGTTTTCTTTATCAATTCCGCCTGTTGGCTCTAATGCAAATCCTTCTTCTGCACAAGCTTTCGCAACTGCGCGATATTCTTCTTCATGAGCTAGCCCTTTCATCGGGAAGTACTTCAATGAATTTCCGCCCATATCACGTACAAGTGCGATCGCTGTTTTAATTGGAACGATTGCTTTTTCTTCTCCAGCCGCACTAATTGGGCCAGTAGAAATATTTACGTAACCTACTTTTCCTGTTGGTGATACTAAACTATTAATCCAGCTATCCTTTTCGCCAAGATTTGCACGCGTTGCTCCAACTGAAGGGAACACTTGGTTAATATGGCTACCAGGATAATGCTTCGAAATTTCAGCTACAACTGCCGCTTGGCGATTATCTCCTGCGCCTAGTCCGATTGATACAGCGTCATCAATTTCTTTTCCGTATGCTTTCATAGCTGTAACTGCTTCTTCTACTGTTGGGTAGTCTTTTGATAACACTCCCACTACTACATAACCTTCTGCTGCTTCAAAAATATCTTTTGCATTTTCTATATTGTTTGCTAATACATTTAATGCTACGCGGCCTTTATAAAAACGTTTTTGAATGTTTGGCATTTTAGTTTCCCCCTACGATTTCTCTCAATTTTTCTTCAATTACATGTATGTCATCACCTTGAAGTGGACGTGGATCAATATCAAAGAATCCTTGTCTTACTCCGTAATCACGTGTATAAATGGCGATTTCCCCTTCGCGTAATGCAGTCACAACATCTCTTGCTGATTTGTTTAACTCTTTCTCGTTAATATGAATACGAGCTCTAAAGATTGCTCTTCCAGCTTCATCTTGAACGATCGTTACATTTACACCATTTAATTCTTTTAGCGGCATAAGTATTTGTAGCAATTCTTTTTCTTGCTCGCTCTTATCTTCTTTTACTCCGTACTCATCAAGCGCTTGAAGTAAGCCAAAAGTTGTCTCTTTCCCGACTTTCATACTTCTTCCGATGCAATGTAATTGCACTTTCAGCCATTCGATATATTTTCGTTTACCTCCAACAATACCAGAAGTAGGTCCTTCAATTGCCTTTGAACCACTATAAATGGCAAGGTCTGAATACTTCACATACTTTTGAATGTCTTCTTCAGCTGCTGCATCAACGATAAGCGGTACATTATTTCGCTGCGCAACTTCCCATGCTTCTTCAACAGAAATCATATTTTTTTGCACTGCATGATGTGATTTCACATAAAGAATTGCTGCTGTATTTTCACCAATTGCCTCTTCAATATGCTCTGCTTTCCCTTCATTTGCATAGCCAACTTCTACAAGTTTACCGCCGCCTAAATAAATCATCGTTTCAACAGGAGCACCGTATTGAACGTTATGACCTTTTAACATAATCACTTCGTTTTTCGCGATTACTTCTTGATGAATTCTTTCACTTTTACGGCGATTTCCTTCTGTAACGATACCAGCGATAGAAAGCGCAATTCCGCTCGATGCTGAATTTACAACGACCGCTGCCTCTGAATCTAGAATTCTCGCAATATGGTCTCCTGCTTTATCTACTAAATCAGCAATTTCCACATAATTTTGTCCACCATGTTTCATCGCATCCATTACCGTATCTGTAGGAGCAGATACACCTAAAATACTCATTCTACCGCTCGCATTAATTACTCTTTTTAATCCATACTTAGCATTCAATGAATGACCCATTGATTACAACCCCTTTCGTATCAATTCTTCTTTCAGCAACGCGCTGATCCCCTTCTGAATCAATTAACGTAACCTTCTCATCTTTCACCGTAAATAAAGTTAAGTTTGCAATATCGCCTTCTTGAATGCGGCCAAGCTCTGGTTTTTTCAGCCACTCTGCTGCATTTTTCGTAACCGCGTCAATTACTTCTTCTAGCGGATAACCTAAGTAAAGGAATTTCGAAAGAACGTGAGCCATACTATATACTGGACCGTGTATACGATTCTTTCGGTAAATATCTGTACTAATTGTATTAAAAGCAATATCGTGACGCTTCGCCGCCTCTGCTACTTTAAAAGAAAAACTAGCATTGCCATGACCAACATCTAAATGAACACCGCGCTTCACTGCATCTAGTAATACAGGTAGCGGTTTTCCTTCTTCATCAAATAAATTATTTTCTTTCCCGTTTAAGTAATGTGTAATCACATCATCTTTTTCTAAAAGAGGTACAACTTCCTCTATGCGAGGAGGGGCTGAACCGATATGTACCATAATCGGTAATGATGTTTCACGAGATAACGAGCGCGCTACATGAAGCGGTTCAATTCCACTATCACAAACGACACTTTTACTCATTCTCGCCTTTAACCCAACGATTACATCTTTATACTTTTCTACTGCTTCTATTACTTTCTCTTTATCTATCCATTCCATATTGGACAATTCATCAATTCGTTTCAAACCGATGCGAGAAATGTTTAAAAAGGCAAATAAATTCGTTTTTGCCTGTTCTCTACTTTTTACTAAATCTGCAATACGATCAGCTCCGCAGCTACCCGCATCAACAATTGTCGTTACCCCTTGCTTAACGCCAATTTCATCCACCTCATCGCCATACGGATCAAACTCCGGAAAAGCATGAACGTGCAAATCAATCCAGCCACTCGATACGTAAGTACCTGAGTAATCAAGAACCTTTCCACCTTCGCCAGCACCAGCTTTCGTCACCTGTGCGATTTTATTATGTTCAATTACAATGTCAATCTCTTCCCCGTTCACACGTTTTACATTACGTAGTACGAATCGTTCTGTCATTGTACTTCCACCCTTTTCTATAAGAAGCCATGAGAATACGCTTACATTAAAGTTTCATTTTATATGTCTTTCACACGTTTAGCGTAACATAAAAAAAGGGAGAAGTAAATATAACGTTATAATGTTTAATTTTATATTAAAATGTGAGTTTCCATTACATATTCGGACAACCTATAAGCAGGAGGGATATTCTTGAGACTTCGAATTTTATTATTTATAATTTTAATCATTTTATATGTACCAACAACGGTTAGCGCAGCCCCTCCATCACTCACGGCTGCATTTATCCGAGACCATCAGCTATGGATAAAGACAGGAAATCAAGAAATCCAAATCACAAAAAACCGATATGTGTATTCTCCGAAATGGTCTTATGACGGTAGGTTTATTGGTTATATTGATAGTGATGAAACGGGTAAAAAATCTAACTTATTCATTTATGATACGGAAGAGAAAATAAACTACCAGCCTTATGTAAGAGTCGTAACATCTGACTTTAAGTGGTCACCAAATAAAAATCAATTGGCTTACACTGATCAAGGTTTATTAAACGTTACAAAAATTAAAAATGGTCGCCCACAAGGTTTTGAAAATGTATCACTTGGGGTTAGTGATTTCGAATGGTTCCCGAACGGAAAGGAATTTATCGTCTCCTCACAATCCTGCTTGCGTCCGACCGGGTGGGGCACAATTCCACTTTATAAAATACCAGTTGATGCAAATCTTGCTAAAGATAAAATAAAGCCTTTTTATACGATTCAAACAAATGAAACTGATTTATTTGCGATTAACGCTAACTATTTCAAGTGGAGTTCTGATGGAAAGTGGATTAGCCTTTTGGCAAATCCTACTGCTTCTTTGGCAATGGATAGCAATACATTATGTGTTATCTCATCAAAAGGGAAACACTTTCGAACGATTGGTAACATGCTATGGTTCAAAGATTGGATGAAGTGGGCTCCATCAACTAATCAACTGGCCTATATTTCAGGCGAAGGAAGGTTTTTTGTAGAAAATAAAAAATTTACAGTTGCAGACATGGTAACAGCAAAACAACAAAAGGTCTACACACCTATCGGTTATGTAGACCTTGATTTAGAATGGCTTTCACCAAACAAAGTGGTTGTAGCTCGTGCAAAAGACAATAAGGTATGGAAAGAAGGCCCTGTTCCGAAGATGTTTACAACACTTTATACGATTAATATAAAAACAGAAGAACAGAAACAAATCTCGTTCCCAAAACAGAATGAACGTGATGAAGACCCTCAAGTTATTGGACCTTATCTTACTTGGCTTCGCAAGAAAGCAAATATATATAAAGGCGATGTCTGGGTGAAGGATAGCTTACATAGTCAGGAGTATATGTGGCTGAAGAATGTTGATGAGGCTCCAATCTTTTTTACTAGGAATGAACGTCATTGAAGATGTGTTCATTACAACCCTCGTCATATAAAGTGAAACTTTAATCAGTGGGGGTTTTCTTCATCCCCCACTGATTATTAGCCCTCACCAATCGGACTTTTATGGGAGAATCAAGATTATCTATTCCTGAACCGTCACAATAACCCCATCCATATTATTCCCAGAAATTTCATACTGCTTATTCGCTGGAACATTCACTTTCCTGTTCCCGGAAACTTTATAATAAGAAACCGTATATTTCTTACCTTCCACATCGGTTGTGATTTCTTTTTTCTCTTTTAAGAAGTCCAAATATTCCTCTAGTGTAATTTTCTCCTTTTGCATAATAGCACTATGCGGTAATCCTACATAACGTATATGCCACGGCTCATATTGAATGCCTGTAATATGACTTTTATTTTTCGGATAACGTAAAACAAATCCGTGTTTCCATACATTATTCGCAATCCATTTTCCTTCAGGCGCTTTCTCCATCTTCTTTTGCGTAGATCCAACGTCGAGTGATAATCCTAAATTATGTTCACTGTATCCTGCTGGAAGTGCATAGTCAGATCCCATTTCTTTATATAACTTACTTTGTTCTTTAAAATCTCGATATCCGCTACTCATTAAGAAATGCTGTACTCCATCTTTTCCAGCTGCATCGACAACGTTCAAAAAATTTTCCACAACATCCTTTGATAAGCGAAGATTTCTATCAAATATGACGTAGCCTCTTACTAATTCACTATTATGATTTACATTTATAATGTCAGACCTAATACTATCTTTTTTAACTGGGTAATCTTTATTAACTAATAATAGATCCCCTTTATAAATGTCTTCTTTTGTAACCTCTATATTTTCCGTATTCGCAGCTCTTACCGTATTATCTTTGTCTGCAACTTTAACATCGATCTCTTTTTGAAATAATGGTGATATATAAACGCCTACACAGATTGTGCATGCTATAAAAAAAGAAATAAATACCCACTTTTTCATTTCTAGTTCCTCCTTCACGTAACTTACGTATAGAATAGAAAAAACTATTAAAATAAAAAGTGGGGTAAAGTTTAAATTTTTATTAAATTACTTCGCTCTCTTCTTTTGGCAATCTCACTTCAAATATCGTTCTAATTACATTACTTTCAGCAGAAATCTTTCCATCATGCTGCTCAACAATATTTTTCGCAATAAATAGCCCAAGGCCTGTACCACCTTGCTGCTCTGATCTTGCCTTATCACCTGTATAAAACATATCAAAAAGATACGGTAAATCTTCTTCCGGAATGCTATCTCCGTAATTAATAATTTGTACGACTACCTCTTCACCTTCAATGTACCCGTTCACATCAACAAACTTTCCATCATACCCGTAGCGAATCGCATTCGTTAACAGATTTTCAAATACTCTCGCTAATAATTTCCCGTCACCGTTAATAGGTAATTGCGGCGTGATATTCAATCTCGCTTCTAATTCCTTCTTTTCTAATAACGGATATAATTCTTCATCTAACTGAATAAGCAATTCACCTATATCAATTGGTCTTTTTTCCAGCTTCAGCATCCCATAATTCATTCTTGTGATTTCAAATAATTCATCAATTAAACTTTCCAGCCTTTCGGATTTCGTAAAAGCAATTGTGGAAAAATGTTTAATTTGTTCTTTCGTCAAATTCTCATCTTTAAGAATTAAATCTAAGTAACCTAAAACAGACGTTAACGGCGTTCTTAAATCGTGAGCTAAGTTAACAATAAGCTGGTCTTTACTACTTTCTGCAAAGTCGCCTCGTTCCACTGCTTCCTTTAATTTTTCACTCGCTACATTAATTTCACGTGCAATATATCCAAACTCATCATTTGATGACACGCGAACTTCATTTGTAAATTCTCCGTTTGCCAAATGGTGAATCCCATTTGAAATCTCATCAAAATATTTTACATACGGTCTAGTAAGGAAGAAGAAAAACATAATGGATAGAGGAATGAAAATAATTAAAAAGAAATTAACATCCCCAATTTGTCTTACCATGGAACGAAATTGAGCTAACGGGTCCTCAAAACGAACGACCAATTTATAATAAATTCGTAATCCTTCATAAATGATATACGTTACGCCACCAGCAAATATCATACTTAACGCAAATAGCATAACCATCTTCGAGCGAAAGCTTCTCATCTTTTTAGCCATTGAAAGTATAACCTACTCCCCACACTGTTTTGATTAACTTGTTCTTTCTTTTATCTTCCCCAAGTTTTTTCCGCAATGTACGAATATGTACCATAACTGTATTTCCACCTTCAAAATAATCATCTGCCCATACTTGCTGAAAAATATTTTCTACATTGTACACTTTCTTCGGATGGCTCGCTAATAAATATAAAATATCAAACTCTTTCGGTGTTAATTCAATTTGCTCTCCATAGACGTTCACTGTTCTTCGCTCAGGATCAATAATAACTCCGCCTACCTCTAAAGCTGATTTATTGTCCGCTACTTTCGGCTGATTTAACGTAAGAAATCGGCGTAATTGTGCATTTACACGTGCAACTAATTCAATCGGTGTAAAAGGTTTCGTCATATAATCATCTGCACCCAATACTAAACCTGTCACCTTATCAAAATCAGACGTTTTCGCACTTAAGAAAATGATTGGCATATGGTGCTTCGCGCGAATTTGGCGCGTCACTTCATATCCATCCATTTTCGGCATCATAATATCTAAAACCACTAAGTCGATTGGCTGCGTTTCAATAATATGAATTGCCTCTTCTCCATCCGCTGCTTTCACGACGTAGTAGCCTTCTTTTTCTAAATGTATCTCAATTAAATCAGCAATTTCTGCCTCATCATCCGCTATTAAAATTGAAATGCGCTTCATATTACTCCCCCTTATATACGCTCGATTGTAAACTAGTCTATCCAATTTGTACAATAAGAAAAGGTTACTCGCGGGAGTAACCTTAGTAAATGAAATTTATATCGGCGATTTTCGAAATATATCGACCACAACTTGAATTATATCAGCGATTTTTTTAATATATCGACGTTTCGACAAGGAATATCGACTTACCGACAATTAACGACGAAATTCGCCCGCTATTTGAAAGACTCAACCTACCGCTCCAAAACAATCCGCTGTTTCGTAATCTCCGCCAACCTTCCGCGGTCTACTTCATACTCAGCGGCAACGCTTTGCGGTACAATAACCTTTCCGCCTTCAAGCATCACTTCCGGCGAAATAATATCTTTCTCCCAATGTCGACTAGAGGCAGATATATCTCCTGGAATCGTAAAGTTCGGCAATGAAGCAAGCGCAACATTTTGTGCTCGTGAAATCCCCATCTCTACCATACCACCGCACCAAACGGGTATGTTATGCTCCATGCAATAATTATGGATTTGAATCGATTCTGTTAATCCGCCCACTCGCCCTGGTTTAATGTTAACGATGCGGCAGCTGCCAAGCGTAATCGCAACGCGTGCGTCTTCTAAACTATGGATGCTTTCGTCTAAACAAATGGGCGTTGCAATTTCCTTTTGCAACTGTGCATGATCGAGAAAATCGTAGTCCGCTAGTGGTTGTTCAATCATCATTAATTGAAATTCATCTAATCGTTTCAATTTCTCTGTATCCGCTAATGTATAGGCTGAATTTGCATCAGCCATTAACGGGATATGCGGAAACTCTTTACGAATTTCTTTCAATAACTCGTAGTCATGCTCTGGTTTTATTTTCACTTTAAAACGCTCGTATCCTTCTTCTGCATACTTCTCGATTTGTTTTAGCATAACCGGTATTGTATTGATACCAATCACAACACCAACTTCAATTTCAGTCCTAGTTCCGCCAAGTAACGTCGCTAGCGATTCCTGTTCTCGCTTCGCATATAAATCCCAAACAGCGCCTTCAATTCCGGCCTTTGCCATTCGGTTTCTTTTTATATGCTGAAACAAACCTGGCACTTCATTCGGATGAGAAATCTCCGCCTTTAATAAATCAGGTAATAAAAAATCTTGTAGTACATGCAATGCTGTCTTCACTGTTTCTTCCGTATACCAAGGTTCAGAGAACGCAACGACTTCTCCAAATCCAATGTATCCGTCCGTATCTTCTAATTCAATGACGATGCTCTCACGCTTCTCATACGTTCCGTAGCTTGCAGCAAACGGAATGACAAGTGGCATTTCCGTTATATGAAGTGTCGCTTTTTTTATTTCCACTTACCTCTCCTCCACTAATTCTCTTAACTCTCGTCTTAACAATTTTTTCGAAGCGTTACGTGGTAATTCCTCTAAGAAACATGCTTTCTTCGGCACTTTATATTTCGCTAATTTCTCCTCGCAAAAGTGAAGAATTTCTTCTTCTGTTACCGCCCCGCTTTTCACAACAAAAGCAGCGGGTACTTGTCCCCATTTATCATCAGTCATACCTACAACACCAGCTTCCGCTATCGCTGGATGGGACAGCAACACTTCTTCAATTTGAGCCGGATATATATTCTCTCCGCCAGAAATAATTAAATCACTGCGGCGATCTAATACGTATAAAAATCCTTCTTCATCTAAATAACCGAGGTCGCCAGTATGAAGCCATCCGTTTTGAATAGTCTCACGCGTCGCATCTTCACGGTTAAAGTAACCACTTGTTACGTTCGGTCCTTTTACTACGATTTCACCTTCCGCATGTGGCGGCACTACTACGCCGTCTTTTTCAATACGAAGTTGGCACTGAAATAGTGGCTTTCCAGCTGATCCTACTTTCGTTAACATGTAATCTGCGGACAACGTACAAATTTGCGAAGACGTTTCTGTCATACCGTACGTTTGATACACAGGAATTCCTTTATCTACACATGTTTCGAGTAACGGTTTTGGCGCTGGTCCTCCGCCAAGTAACATACATCGTAAAGAAGAAGGATATGTTTCTTCTCCCAGTCTCTCTAATAAATCAGTTAACATTTTTGATACGACTGAAATAATCGTTACGCCTCTCGTTTGAAGTGCTGTATGAATAAAATCAGCATCATATTTCGGAACGAGTAAAATGCGCATGCCGTACATAATATTTTTCATTAGAAGAGATAACCCGCCAACATGGAACAGCGGCATACACGCTAACCAGCAATCATCATCACGAAGTCCTAAATTAAGCGAAGAGCCAACCGCGCTGGCCCAGTGATTTCCATATGTTAAAATAACGCCTTTCGGTTTCCCTGTCGTCCCTGACGTATAAATAATCGTCATCGCTTCTTCTAAAGAGAATTCTTCTTGTATAGAGGCTTCCTCTTTTGGTCCATTCATCACTTCGGCGAATGAATAGACAGGAACATCTTTAGCATCAAATTCTTGATCGGTCACTAAACAAATAACTTCAGCATCATCCATTTGCCAAAGTAGCTCTTCTCTTGAAAGACGCGTATTTAAAAGCACAGCTACTGCCCCTACGTACGATAGGGCGTGAATAACTGTAATCATCTCCATACCATTTTTCATCAGAACAGCCACCTTTTCCCCTCGCTTCACTCCTACATGCGTGAGGTGTTCACAAACAGATACTACCTTTTCATGCAGCTGCATAAAAGTAACTTTCTCTTCCTCTATTTCAATTGCAGTACGATCTGGTGTTAAAAATGCACGTTGCTTTAACCAATTTGGCATCGTCTCCATCATACATTCTCCTTTCATGAAAGAAAGAGACTTGATGTGACATCAAGTCTCTTAGTTGTTTTGTTTCCGGTTTGATCATTTGGTTGCGACTCACTTTGTGGGCGAGCCGCTTACGTCTAAGAACCTTAGTCAACGGGGCTAAACAGTCGGCTCCGCTTTTGATTTGATCAAGGGAAACGAGGGAATTGACCGAAGTCCGGACTGCGTTTTTCTTTGAATGCGTCGCGACCTTCTTTTGCTTCGTCAGTTGTGTAGTACAATAACGTTGCATCTCCAGCTAGTTGTTGAATACCAGCTAGACCGTCTGTGTCTGCGTTGAATGCAGCTTTTAGGAAACGAAGTGCCATTGGGCTGTTTGCTAAGATCTCTTGTGCCCATTGTACTGTTTCTGCTTCAAGTTGTTCTAATGGTACTACTGTATTTACTAAGCCCATATCAAGCGCTTCCCCAGCACTGTATTGACGGCATAGGTACCAAATTTCGCGAGCTTTCTTGTGGCCTACCATACGAGCTAAGTAACCAGCTCCGTATCCACCGTCAAAGCTTCCTACTTTAGGACCTGTTTGTCCGAATACAGCGTTGTCTGCAGCGATTGTTAAGTCACATACGATATGAAGTACGTGTCCTCCACCGATTGCATAACCTGCTACCATTGCGATAACTGGTTTAGGAATTGCACGAATTAGACGTTGTAAGTCTAATACGTTTAGACGTGGGATTTGGTCGTCACCTACATATCCACCATGACCACGAACTTTTTGGTCGCCGCCAGAACAGAATGCACGTCCACCTTCACCTGTTAAAATGATAACGCCAACATTTGCATCATCACGAGCTTGTGCAAAAGCGTCGATTAACTCCATTACCGTTTTTGGACGGAATGCGTTATGTACTTCAGGACGGTTAATCGAAATTTTTGCGATACCATTGTATGTTGAATAAATAATATCTTCGTAATTGCCTTCTTTTACCCATTCAATAGCCATTACAACTACCTCCTTGTATATTTCTGATCTCATCTATAAGTGTAACTTCATTCTTAACTGAAAAAAGCATCACTGCATAGTTTTTAGAAATCCCTTTACTATTGTATCAAACTTTTCCGGTTGTTCCACATGAATTGCATGGCCAGCACCATCAATTTTGACAAATTTCGCGTCAGAGACGCATTTTTCGATGTTTTTTAATATGCGAAAGAACTTTTCATCATGCTCTCCGTTCATTAAAAGAACAGGCATTTTCAAGTTGTGTAGCTCATCCCACCATGAAGGCTGAGCCCCTGTTCCCATGCCGCGCAAGCTATTTGCAAGTCCTTTTGGATTGTTAGCAAGTCGTTCTTTTCGCACCGCTTCTTGTACGTTTTTTGCTAAACGTTTTTGCGTTTCAAACAGCGGAATATTTTCCCACATCGATACAAAACTTTCTATGCCTTCTCGCTCAATTTTATCGGCAAGTCGCTCATCTTTTTCACAGCGTTCTTTTCGCTCATCTTCACTTTTGAGTCCAGCTGTACAATTTTCTAATAAAAGAGAACGTACATATTCTGGATATAGACACGCCATCGTAATCGCCAGTCTACCGCCCATTGAATAGCCAAGTATATGTGCTTTTTCAATATGAAGGTAATCTAATAGTTCTTTCATTTGCAATGCCACATTTCGAATGTCATAATGCGCAACATCTTCAGGACTCTCGGTCTTTCCGTGTCCAACAAGATCCACTACAATAACTTGAAACTGCCCACTCCATGAAGAGATAAAAGAACGCCACGTTTCCATGCTTCCCGTAAAACCATGAAGAAGTAGAAGTGGTTCCCCGCTTCCGACTACTTCATATTCATACGATACACCTTGCAGCGTTACTTTCATTTTGATTCACCTTGCAATGATGTAGTAATTACGTCCTGTGTTTTTGCCCATAACGTACGGTGCAACGTTAAGTTTTCATCACGGTTCGTACAAATTTCTACAACGTGTAAACCTTCTGTCGTTGCTCCCTTTTGTACTTCCTCCCGGAATTGCTCCCAACCATTTACACGGCTAAATGAACCACCGTACATTTTAACAACATGCTCATAGTCAAGCCCAATCGGCGTTCCAAATAACGATTCGAAGTGTTCCTTTTTCTCATATTGTGGTAAGAATGAGAAAATACCCCCACCATCATTATTTACAACGACAATCGTTATATTTAATTCATGTAATTTTGCAGCTAATAGTCCATTTAAATCGTGATAGAATGATAAGTCACCGATGACTAATACGAGCGGATCGCAAATCATGCTCGCTCCTAAAGCTGTCGAAATGATGCCATCAATCCCATTTACACCGCGGTTTGCCATCACTTGAATATTTTTATCTGATGTGAAGAAGAATGAATCTGTATCACGAATTGGCATACTATTACTCGCAAATAACGTTGCTCCTTCTGGTAATACGCGTACAATATCTGTAATGACTTTTCCTTCAAATGCAGTTTCATATGTTTCCATTTCACGAAGCGTTTCCTTCGTTTTTTCGTTTATATGTTGCCACATTTGGGACCAATCATTCTTTTTCATAACTGGCATTTTTTCTATTAATGCACTGCAAAATGCAATATCATTTGCTTGGACAACTTCTGTCGCAACGAGAGCTGGATCTCTCCATTGTCCAGATTCGTCAACAACGATATGAACAGCTTTCGTTTGTTTTTTAATGAACTGCGTTAATGCTTTCGAAACAGGCATACCACCAAAACGAATTAAAACGTCCGGCTTCCACGTCTCTTTTAACAATTCATTTCGTAAAAATGTATCATAACAGTCGATTACCATCGTTTTATCGTGGTGTCCGCTACGAATATTAGAAAGTGGGTCTGCTAATATTGGGTATCCCGTTTTTTCAGCTAGTTGCGTTGCAAACGTTGCGATTTCTGAATGACTATCATCTCCACAAATAATAAGCCCCTTTTCCATATGTGAAAGGCGCCCTACAAGAGAATCTACATATTCACTCGGCATCACCACGTTCCCTTGCTGAACTACTCCTGTATATTCCCCGCGTCCTTTATCCCATAAACTTTCTAATGAAAAGTCCGGGATAAGCGGTTCACGAACTGGAAAATTAAGATGAACAGGTCCTTGCGGCGCTAAACAAGCACTTGCTATCATGCGCTGCGTTGTCATGCGAGCGTAGTGGTACATCGCTTCACTCGCTTCTGGAAGTGCCATCTCTGTAAATTGCTTCACAAACGTACCGTATAAATTAAATTGATTCATCGCTTGTGGTGCACCGACATCTCTTAATTCATGCGGTCTATCTGCTGTTAAGACGATAAGCGGCACTCGTGAATGGAAAGCTTCACATACAGCTGGATAGTAGTTCGCTGCTGCCGTTCCTGACGTACATAATAATGCAACCGGACGTTTTTTCGCTTTTGCGATACCGAGCGCAAAAAATCCTGCAGATCTTTCATCTACATGTAAATATGTGTTCATTCCTTCGTGTTGTTCCATTAGTAGAGCAATCGGCGTTGACCGTGAGCCTGGACTAATGACAACATCACATACATTTAGACGCGTCAGTTCATCCACGAACGCGCCTAAATAATATGATAATGCTTCTATATGATTGTTCATTTCATTAATTCCTCCAAAGCACCAAGCATCGGTCTAAACTTCAAACTTGTCTCTTCATATTCAAGTTGCGGTACTGAATCAATTACAATCCCGCAACCGGCAAATAAGGATGCTTTCTCGCCATTTAATAATCCGCAGCGAAGTGCAACCGCAAATTCACCATTTCCTTCATCATCTATCCAGCCAATCGGTGCACCATATAATCCTCTGTCTAACAATTCAACATCACGAATCAGTTTCATCGCTTCCAAACGAGGTGTCCCGCCAAGAGCTGGTGTTGGATGTAATTCTTCTACCATCGTTAAAAGACTCGCAGTGCCTTTTGCCTCTACAGGCGTATATAAATGAATTAAGTTTTTCGTTGTTAATAGACCTGGACTCTCCGGAATATTAACGTATTCGCAGTGCTCATTTAATACCGACCTGATCATGTTCACAACATAACCGTGTTCAGCTAAATTCTTTTCATCATGAAGAAGCGCATTACTATTTCGCTTACTTTCTTCTATAGATTGACCATGACCAGTTGAACCAGCAAGACACATCGAAGTAAACTTCTCATCTTCTTTGCGAATTAACCTCTCTGGCGTCGCTCCTAAGAAGCATGCTCCTTTATAATCAAAAGAAAATACGTAACAATCCGGTTGCCCAATGCGAAGTGCTTCTAAAACAAGAGCAGAATCAATATGATGATCCATTTCTACTTTTAGCTCCCTCGCTAATACAACCTTCTGCACGTTACCCTGCTTCATCTCATCTTGCACTTTCTCAATGGCTTTCATCCAGCCTTTCGGATCCACTTCCACTTTAGAAGTAACTGTTAATTTCGATCCTTCTAATGCACATTTACTCTCCCCAAAAATTTTCTCTTCTAAAGAAACAATTTCGTTATAAAGAGTTTCTGCACAATCTGTTGCTGAAACGAATGTATTCATCGTTAACCATGCTTTTTCATTTTTTACAGTTAATAAAAATGCTGGTAGTGAAAATGTCGTATCATCGAATTCTTTCCATAAGTCCGTTTTCTCTTTTTCTTGGTCAAATGAAAATCCACCAAATAAAAGAGGACCTGTTCCAAATTCATATTTTTCTCTTTGTACAAATGCTTTCTCTTTTACTTTATCCCACTCGTCACGAGCCGCTTGAAAGCGTTTGTGAGAAGAATTTGCTATAGTGAAAACAGAGCCAATTCCAGCAAATATTACATGCTGAGCTGGATCTGCAAAATAACATCTATTTTCCAATGCAATCCTTTTTCCTGCTGCATAAAACAGAAGCGGATCCATCCAGTCTATTTGTTTTACAAAACTAACCAATATTTTTTCATCAGTTGCATGCTTAATGGCTGCACTAAGAACTTCTTGCAAGCCTTTTTGTTTTGTTTGAATCACAATTGTCTCCCCCCTATGGGCGAAAAATAGTCATAATTACGCTTGATTTTAAGATACACCTCAAACGAAAGGCCTGTCAACGTTTAGCATTTCTGAGAAATTCACCTTCTCTTCCTAGAAAATAAACGTTGACACTAAATGATGCTTTTTCTACACTTAGTTGTGTACAATATGTGACCAAAGGAGGATTCAACATGGAAATGAACGTCGAAACGAATTCCTCTCCTATGGCGCCAAAACCAAGCAAGCAAACAGGCTGGCGCATTTGGTGGAGTTTACTACGTCCCCATACATTAACAGCAGCTTTCGTTCCTGTTTTCATCGGAACAGCCTATGCAATGCAGGTCGGAGGTATAAATCAAATCCATCTCCCTCTTTTCCTTATAATGCTTCTTGCTTGTCTTCTCATTCAGGCAGCAACAAACATGTTTAATGAATACTTTGATTATAAAAGAGGACTCGATCACGAAGGTTCAGTTGGTATCGGCGGCGCTATCGTTCGCGATGGCATTCAGCCAAAAACAGTGCTTAACTTAGCATTTGGATTTTTCGGCATCGCAATACTATTAGGTGTTTATATTTGTATGAATTCTAGCTGGTGGCTTGCTGCAATCGGTCTTGTTTGTATGGCCGTTGCTTACCTTTACACGGGTGGCCCACTTCCCATTGCCTATACACCATTTGGAGAGTTAACAGCCGGATTATTTATGGGTGTTATCATTATTGGAATTTCATTCTTTATTCAAACTGCAACTGTAACATCAGAAGTCATTTTACTATCTATTCCAAGCTCCATTTTAATTGGTGCCATTTTACTAGCTAATAATATTCGTGACTTAGATGGCGATAAAGAAAACGGTCGTAAAACGTTAGCAATTCTCGTTGGACGTGAAAGAGCGGTTGGTGTACTTGCTTCTATGTTCATCGTTTCCTACATTTGGACAATTGCTTTAATTATCGTGAGCATCGTATCACCATGGATGCTTATCGTATTTTTAAGTGCACCGAAAGCATTTAAAGCGACGAAAGGCTTTATCGGCAAAAGCATTCCAGTGGAAATGGTACCTGCGATGATTGCAACAGCAAAAACAAATACGATCTTCGGTCTCCTCATGGGAATCGGATTATTACTTGGATACTTTCTATAAAAGGAGCTGCTTATGCGGCTCCTTTTTCATATCTGAAATTCATCTCATAATTCCTACTCGCAACGCTCATACTATGTAAAGAAACTGAATTGTAGGAAGGTGGACGACTATGTTAACTCCACAACAAATAAATCAATTTAAATCCGTTTTAGAAAAACAAAAACACGAACTAGAGCAAACGATACAAACACACGAAAATGAAGATCGTGCATCTGAACGTGAGTCTGTTGGAGAATTATCTAGCTATGATAATCATCCAGCTGATATGGCAACAGAGCTATATGAACGTGAAAAAGACTTCGGGCTTATTGAACTTTGGCATAAACAGCTAGAGGATACGAAACATGCCTTGCAAAAAATAGAAGCGGGTACGTACGGCATTTGCGAAGTGTCTGGCGAAGAAATTCCATTTGAAAGATTAGAAGCAATGCCGACTGCTACAACATGCATCCAGCACGCGACAAATAAGCTAAATATGAATACACGACCAGTTGAAGAAGAAGTATTGTCTCCCTCTTTCCATAAACACGATGAGGATCGCTCTGTTGAGTACGATGCAGAAGATGCGTGGCAAGATGTTGCCAATTATGGAACGTCTGAAACACCGTCTGATTTAGAAAGACGAGATTCGAAAAACTATAATGGCATGTACGTAAACAGTGAGGAAAATGTAGGATACGTAGAAGATTTCGAAAACTTTATTGGTACAGATATGTATGGAAAAAATCCGCAAGTTTTCGCTACGGAAGAACATGAAGAATATGAACAAATGCTTGATGACTTTGAAGAGCGTACCTTTAAGGGCGAATTATCTTCAAATGAGTCGAGTTCCAAAGAATAAAAAAAAGCATTCCGAAAATCGGAATGCTTTTTATCGCTAGCTAATTAGTTTTTTGTAACGTTAGCAGCTTGTGGTCCACGGTTACCTTCAACGATTTCGAAAGAAACTTCTTGACCTTCTTCTAAAGTTTTGAATCCGTCACCTTGGATAGCTGAGAAGTGAACGAATACATCGTCTCCACCTTCAACTTCGATGAAACCGAAACCTTTTTCGCTGTTGAACCATTTAACTTTACCTGTTTGCATGTCATGTACCTCCTAAATAAAAATGAAACTATGAATCCACATGAAAAGGTGGATATAAAGGACATGAATGTATAACAAGCTTACAGCCTTTAATTCAACGTGCTTTATTTCCGTACCACATTATGTAGCTCAATAGTGACTTCACTATATCACGCTATATCAAAAACGTCAAATGAGAACACTTTCATTCCACCATTTTTTTATAATTTTAATATAATGTTGAATTTCCATATTCATATTTTATTGGAAAATTAACAAAACTATAGTGTGCTAATTCTAATAATTTCTGTACAATATAATTACTACATATTTATGAGGTGAGAAAAATGCAAGCACATGAAATCGAGTATAAATTATACGGCGATGATATGCAGTTTGTTGAAATTGAGTTAGATCCAGAAGAAAGCGTGATCGCAGAAGCTGGCGCAATGATGATGATGGAAGATTACATAGAAATGGAAACAATCTTCGGTGATGGTTCTGGCCCATCTGGAGGTTTATTCGGAAAATTAATGGGCGCTGGTAAGCGTCTCGTTACAGGCGAAAGTATGTTTATGACTGTATTTACAAATACAGGTCACGGCAAACGCCACGTCTCATTTGCTGCTCCTTATCCTGGTAAAATTATTCCTGTAGATTTAACAGAATATTAAGGAAAAGTAGTTTGTCAAAAAGATGCCTTTCTTTGTGCCGCAAAAGGTGTTTCTATCGGAATTGAATTTACGAAAAAAATAGGAACTGGTTTCTTCGGTGGTGAAGGTTTTATCATGCAGAAACTTGAAGGTGACGGTCTTGCTTTCATGCACGCAGGTGGAACTGTATATAAACGTGAATTAAAACCTGGTGAGAAACTTCGCATTGATACAGGTTGTCTCGTTGCTATGACAAAAGACATTAACTATGATGTCGAGTTCGTTGGAAAAGTAAAAACAGCTCTATTTGGCGGCGAAGGTTTATTCTTCGCAACGTTAGAAGGACCTGGAACAGTTTGGATTCAGTCCTTAACACTTAGCCGATTAGCAGCACGCCTTACAAGCCCAGCAGCGCAAAGTACTGGCGAAGGTAGTGTATTAGGTGGCCTTGGTCGTTTATTAGATGGGAAAGAGTAAACTGTGCCCTTATGTGGGAATGGCCATCAACTAATAAAATAATAAAATTAAAACACCCTTGCTTGCAGTAATGCAATGAAAGGGTGTTTTAATTTACGTCTACAAACGAGAAAAAGCAGTTAAAATAAAGTAATAAGGTTTACTTCAGGAAAATAAGGTATATTATATTTGTTGAGTAGATTCTCTTTAGAGACAAGAAAAGTAGGTGAACAAAGTGGGAAAATATCAATTGGATTCCAAAAGTCAGGTAGCTGTGGCAAAGTTCCATGAAAAACAGAAGCCTGCCAAATTTGATAAAAAGCAGCAACTTGAAAAATTGCGTACGGAGTATTTGAAAAAGAAGCAAAAACAAACAGATAAATAATATGTTTTATTTTCCGAATTTTTTCTGTATGTAACGCAAACAAACACAAGAAAATAGGTAAGTTATTCATCATTCAAATATATACAGGCTATTTTTTCAAACCTCTTACTTATGCAACTAACGCATGCGTCAGTTCATTAAGAATAACTAAAAAAGTCGATTCCTTGAGATGAAAAAGAGTAAACAGTGCCCTTATCAGGCACTGTTTTATTTTATTGTCGATAGGTAAGTCTTTGAGTTTATCTCCAACTTTTCCCCCGATCCGCACCGTACGTGCCACTTTCATGGCATACGGCGGTCTACCTAAATTGTAGTTTTCGTCTCA